>NZ_JBHZEN010000089.1:0-17094 GCF_050958625.1 Amycolatopsis sp. 3B14 | reverse complement strand
CTGCGCGGTTCGCGGCACCGGTCGGCGGTGGCCTCCGGCGGTGGCGGCCGTGCGCGGGCGCGCGCCGCAGCGGCCCGGCTGCCCCACCCACCTGGCCGTCGCGATCATCGGCGCCGCTGATGGCGCCCCTCAGCACAAGTGATTTCCCCTCCGGCCGGGCAGCGCCGAGACTTCCACGACAGTGATGCCGGTCAGCGGAGACCGGCACGCGAGTCCCCCGGAGAAGCCCGTGCCGGACCGTGTCCTGCCCTCCTCGCCCGGCCCCGCCGCCGGCAACACCCAACGACCCACCGCCGACAACGCCCCACGCCCCACCGTCAGCAAGACCCCAAGCCCCACCGCCGACAACGCCCCAAGCCCCGCCGCCGGGATCGCCCTCGACCCCGCCACCGACAACACCCCAAGCCCCACCGCCGGGATCGCCCTCGACCCCGCCACCGGGCGGCCCGCCGGGCGCGCTCAGGCTCTCGTCCTGCTGTTCGCCAGCTGTCTGTCCGTCCTGGGCTCGGTCCTGCTCGCCCCCGTGCTGCCCAGCATCCAGCAGGCGTTCGCCGGCACGCCCGGCGTCGCGGCGCTCACCCCGGTCCTGCTGACCGTGCCCGCGCTCGTCATCGGTCTCACCGCGACCGTCGCCGGGCGGATCGTGGATCGCTTGGGCCGCAAGCGTCTCCTGGTCGGCGCGCTCGTCGTCTACGCGGTCGTCGGCACCGCGCCGCTGTGGCTGGGCTCCCTGCACCTCATCCTGGTCAGCCGGGTCCTCGTCGGCCTGACCGAGGCCGCCATCATGACCTGCTGCACCACGCTGCTCGCCGACTACTTCGCCGGCCCGCGACGCAACCGCTACTTCGGGCTGCAGACCGTGTTCACCACCGTGGCCGCGACCATTTTCCTCGCCGTCGGCGGCCTGCTCGGCGCGCACAGCTGGCGGACCCCGTTCTGGCTGTACGCGGTGAGCCTGCCGCTGGCGTTCCTCGCCGCGCGCCACATCTGGCAGCCCCGGCGGACCACCGCCGCCGCGCTGCCGCCGCTGCCGTGGCGCCGCCTCCTCACGCCGGTCGGGGTCACGCTCATCGGCGGCCTGGTGTTCTACGTGCTGATCGTCGAACTGTCCTATGTGCTCGACGGGATCGGCGTGAAGTCCAGCAGCACCATCGGTTTCGTGAGCGCCATCGCCTCGCTCGCCACGGCCGTCGCGGCGTGGTCGTTCGCGAAGGTGGCGCGGTTCGGGCCGCGGGTGACCATCCCGGCCGCGTTCGTCCTTTCCGGACTCGGCCTCCTCGGGCTGGGCCTCGCCGAGTCGCTGCCGGTCGCGGTCGCCGGCGCCGTGGTGGCCGGTCTGGGCAACGGGCTGCTGCTGCCTGCCCTGCTGACCTGGGCGCTGGGGTCGCTGACGTTCGAGCAGCGCGGCCGCGGCACCGGTGTGTGGACCTCGGCGTTGTTCATCGGCCAGTTCGTGTGCCCGCTGGTGGTTCTGGGGCTGTCGGGTGTCCTCACCGGACTGTCCTCGGCGCTGCTGGTAGTCGGCGCGGTCGCGGTGCTCGTCGCGGGCGGGACGCGCTTCATCCGCGCGTGACCGCCCCGGCGCCGAGCCGGATCTCCCGGTCCGCGCGGGACACCACGGCCGGGTCGTGGCTGGCGATCAGCACCGCCGCACCCCGGTCGGCCGCCGCCCGCAGCAGGCCGAGCACGAGCTGGGCCCGCCGGTGGTCCTGGTGCGAGGTGGGCTCGTCGGCGATCACCAGCGCCGGGGAGGCGACCAGCGCCCTGGCCACCGCCGCCCGCTGCTGCTCGCCGCGGGACACCTCGCCGGGGCGCCGCTCGGCGAGGTGTCCCAGCTCCAGCGCCTCCAGCAGCTCCCCGCCACCGGCACTGCCGCGGGCCAGCGCGAGGTTGTCGGCGAGCGTCAGCTCCTCGAACAGGCTGATCGACTGCGGCACGAACCCCAGGTCCTGCCACGACATCCGCTCCACCGGCAGGTCCGGCAGCGGCGGGTGCGGCACCACCTCGCCGCCGTCCGGGGTCTCCCACCCGCCGGCGATCATCAGCAGCGTGCTCTTGCCCGACCCGGACGGCCCGGTCAGCACGACCAACTCCCCCGCCGCGAGTTCGACGTCCACGGGCCGCAGCGCCGGCGTGCCGCCGTAGCTCTTGCGCACCCCGCGCAGGCTCAGCACGAGACCTCCCCCAGCCTGCCGTCCACCAGCTCCACCACCCGGTCCGCCACCCGGCTCACCTCCGGATCGTGCGTTGCGAGCAGGATCGCCTGCCCGCGGTCGGCCAGCAGCCGCAACGCTTCCACGACCCGCCCGGCGGAGTCGCGGTCCAGCTGCGCCGTCGGCTCGTCGGCGATCACCACCGCCGGTTCGCCCGCCGCGGCGAAGGCCAGTGCGACCCGCTGCTGCTCCCCGCCGGACAGCCGCCAGGGCACGTGACCGGTGCGGTGCCCCAGGCCCAGCACCCCGACCAGCTCGGCGCTCGTGTCCCGGCCACGCAGGCGGGCCGCGAGCGCCAGGTGCTCGGCGACGGTGAGGTAGTCGAGCAGGTTGTCCGCCGGGTCCTGGAACACATAGCCGACCCGGGTGCGGCGCACCGCCCGGCGGGCCCTCGCGGACAACGCGGTGACCTCAGTGCCGTCGATCCACACGCGACCGTTCTCCGGCCGTTCCAGGCAGGCCAGGATCTTCAGCAGCGTCGACTTGCCGGAGCCGGACGGCCCGACCACCGCCGTGATCGCCCCGCGCGGCACGGTCAACGCCACCCCGGACAAGGCGTGCACGGTCTCGCCCCGTGTCGGGTAGTCGTACGTGACGTCTTCACACCACAGCGCCGGTTCATCGCGCGTCACGCAGCACCTCCGCCGGCCGGGCGCGGGACACCGCGCGTTGTGCCGCGCCCGCCGCCAGCGCGGTGGTGACCGCCGCCGCGGCCGCCAGCCCGGCGACCAAGCCCCACGGCGGGGTCAGCAGCGTGCCGGGCAGGGTCGAGGGGTTGACGTCGTAGGCCTCGGCGGTGAGGCCGACCGCCACCACGGCGAGCACGAGTCCCGCGGCGAACCCGGCCAGCAACAGCCCGCCCACCTCGAAACACAGCGCCCGCCAGTGGTCGGCAGGCGTCACCGACATCCGTCGCAAGAGGACATAGGCGCTCCGCCGCGCGCGGGCCTTCGCCGTCAGGTAGAGCAGCAACCCGACCACGATGATCGCCCCGCACAGCAGCGACACCGCGGCGAGGAAGCCGAACGTGTACGTGATCGGCTCGTACACCCCGGCCGCGGTCACGTTCGCCGCCTCGGCGTAGGTGCGCACCGGCAGCCCGGACGCCGCGGCCAGGATCTCGTCCGGGTCCCCGCGCACCCACAGCTGCGGCCGGGTCACCAGACCGAGCCCGTCCAGGACGTCCTGGCGCACCACGAGCAGCGGGTTGCCCGACTTCTTGCCCGGCAGCTGGGGCACCGCCACCACGGTCAGGGGCACGCTACGCCCGCCGATGTCCACTGTGGATGTCCCGTGCGCGCGGTTCAGGCCGGCCAGCAACGCGATCGGCTCCCCGCGCGCGAGCCGTCCGAGCAGCTCGTCCAGCGACGGGCCGGGCAGCGCGGGATCCCAGAACGCGGCCCTGCCGAACGTCGCCGGGTCGACACCGAGCACCTCGACCGTGCTGCCGGCGACCCGGGCGTTGCCGTAGACGGACACCAGGCTCGCCTGGTCCGCGAGCGCGGGCGGCACCGGCGCGCGGGTCTCCAGCGAGAACACCACGTCCGTGCCGACGATCAGCTGGCCCTCCGCGTGCAGGGTGCGGTCCACCGAGCCGGTCACCGACGCGCCGTACACGGCGAGCGCGACCGGAACCGCGGTCGCGCCGGTCAGCACGGCCGCCGCCACCGGCCCGGCCAGGACCCGGCGGCCGGCCAGGAACCAGCCGGGGCGCTGTGGACCACCGCGGGCCCGTGCCCGAGACAGTACCCAGCGCACGGCCCGCGCCGCCGCGATCGCGAGGGCGATCACCAGCAGGATCGGTGCCACCACCAGCCGTGGTGGCACGCGCGCCACGGTGCCGACCGCTCCGCCCGTCCCCGCCTGGACCTCGTCGCCGAGCAGGAACCAGCTCGCCACGGCCGCCGCCAGCGGCACGAGCTCCCACGGCACCCACCGCGCGCGGCGCGCCCGCACCGGCGGCACGTCGAACAGGTGCGCCGCCCGTCGCGCGGCGACCAGCGCGACCGCGCCGAGCGTCACCAGGAACGCGCCTCCGACCGCCCAGATCGAGCCGTGCACCGCGGCCGGTGTGAACAGGCCGCTCGGACCCGCCGAGGCGACCAGGGCCCGCGCCGCGAACCACCCGCCGACCCCTCCGGCGGCGACGACGAGCGCGACTTCGAGCACGGCCTTGCCGGCGAGCGCGGCCGGGCCGACGCCGCGCGCGGACAACACGGTCAGCTCGGCCCGGCGCCGGTCCACCCAGAACCCGCCCGCCGCTCCGGCCACGACGAGCCCGGCGAGCGTGGCGGCCGCGGCGAGGGGCACGACCGTGCCGGTGAGCGCGCGGACGACAAGGTTCGCGCGGTCGGTCATCGCGGGCAGGTTCGAGACGAACTGGACCTGGTCGGGATACCGGTCAACGGCGTGGTTGGTGTCGTCGCGCAGCCGTTGCAGGCCGTCCAGGACGGGCACGGCGTTCGCGGTGGTGAGGCCGTCCGCGTCGAGCGGCAGTTCGATCGTGGCGCCGATCCGGACGCCGCTGCCTCCCGCCGCGCCGAGAAAGTCCTCCCGCGACAGGAGCGCGAGCGGGTAGATCGGGGTCTCGCCGAGCGGTTTGCCGCGGTACAGCTCGGTGAGGCTGCACCAGTACGGCTGGTCGGGGTCGGACCGCAGGTCCCGGTACACCGCCGCGACGGGCATGGTCACGGTGCGGCCGGCCGTGGTGACCGGGACGCGGTCACCGGCGCGGATCCCCTTCTCCGCGGCGAACCCGTCCGGCAGCCAGACGCCGGGGCCGCGGCCGCCGTCGAGGATCCGCACGTGGTCGGCGAACCCGGTGCGGGCGACCAGGTTCACCTTGTTGCGGCCCAGCTCGCCCTGCTGGAAGAGCGTGGTCACCGGTGCGGACAGCCGCGGCACGCGGCCGCCCTCGGTCGTGAGGGCCCGCTCGCGCGCGTCGAGCAGCGTCGCACCGGCCGGATTGTCCAGGCGCAGCGCCGAACTCACGTACGCGCCGGTGTAGGCCGGGCAGGCGTCGGCGACCTGGCTCTGCAGGGCGGCGTTGCCCGCGGCGGACAGGAACAACGCGGCCGCGGCCGCGGGCAGCGCGACGAGGAACGCCGCAGCCGCCACGGCCACCGCGACAGCGGGCCGGCGCAGCAACATCCACGGCGCGCGCGACCACGGCGACGGCAACCCCCAGTGGTTCACCCGCGCAGTCTCGCACGGCCGGTGCGCGCGGTCGATCAACTATTCTGGCTCGAGTGCGTGTCGAGATCGTCGCGCTCGTCGTGTCGCCGGTACACGCCTACGCGGGCCGCTCGGCCGACGGGCCCCGCCCCGAGCCGGGTCCGGTGGCGCGCGAGTCGGTGACGGTGCGCGCGGGGCTGGGGCTGGTCGGGGACCGGTACTTCAACCGTCCGGCGCATCGGGAAGCGGCGGTCACCGTGTTCGCGGCCGAGGCGCTCGACGCCCTCGGTTTGACCTCGCCCGATCCGGTGCGAGCCCGGCGGAACATCGTGTTGCGTGGCTTCGACGTCGACACGCTCGCCCGCACGCGAACGGCTCCTGGGGCGGTGTTCAGCCTCGACAGCGGCGCGGGTGCCGTGCGGTTCCAGGCGCACCGGCCGGCGCACCCGTGCGCGTGGATGGACGTCGCGTTCGCGCCCGGCGCGTTCCGCGGGCTGCGTGGCCACGGCGGGGTCCGGTGCGTCCCCCTCGACGACGGCGTCCTCCGGGTCGGCGCGGCCGAACTGCGGATCCTCACGGAGCGAACGGAATGAAGCCGGCCTCCAGCGGGTGACCCCCCGAGAGATCGCACACCGATTGTATACAACGTGAATGACGGCCAGCGCGAACTCCGTCCGCCGGTCATCCCCCTTCCGAACAGCACTTCCGCCACCCGTCGTGGACCGGGCATTCCTGGCACACCGCGCGGTCACACAGGCGGCACAGCTCGGCCAATGTCTGCTCGCTGCGGGCCTCCGGGCCGAGCAGCGCCTCCGCCACCCCGGCGAGCTGCGCGCGCTGCGCGCCCGACAAGCGCTCCACCAGGCGGTCGAGCACGACCTGCCGCGCGGCCAGCGCATCCGCGGCCCGGCGCTCGCCCTCGGGGGTGAGCCTCAGCGGGCGCCTGCGGCCTTCGCTTTCGCGGGTGATCCAGCCCTGCTCGGTCAGCCGCCGGACCAGGTGCGCCGTGCCGGGCTGGGAGATGTGCAGGACCCCGGCGAGCCAGTCCGCGGTCCGGCCCGGCTGGTCCTTGATCGCGATCAGCGCCTCCCCCAGCGCTCCACCGGCGCCCACGGCCTCGGTGACCGCGTCCCGCACCGCGCCGGCCACCAGCAGCGACATCGCGCCAAGCAGGTTTGCGCTCCGCCGTTCCTGCTCATTCATAAGTTATGAATGTACGCGCCCTCGTCCTGATCGGCTGCCTGAACCTCGCCCAGCTGCCCATCGCGATGCGGCCGCTGCTGGTCACGCTGGCCGGCGTCGAGGCCGCCGGCAGTTTCACCACGGCGGGCCTGGCAGGTGCGGCCGCGGCAGTCGGCACCGCGGTCGCCGCACCGCTGTGGGCTCGTGCGCTGCCGGTCTCGGGCGACCGGCGGGTCCTCGTGGTGTCCGGCGCGTTGTTCACCGCGGCCCAGCTCGCGCTCGCCGCGACGCACGGGCCGGCCCTGTTCATCGGGCTCGCCGCGGTGTCGGGGCTGGCCACCCCGCCGGTGTCGGCGAGCCTGCGGGCCATGCTCCCCCGCCTTGCGAGACCCCAGTTGACCAGGGCGTACGCGGTCAACTCGATCGCGCTGGAAACGATTTACATCGGCGGGCCGCTGTGGGTGAGCGGCTGGGCGACGCTGGCCGGGCCGGCCGCGGCGCTGGCCGCCACGACACTGACCGGCGTCGCGGGGCTGGTCGTCGGGGTCGTGCTGGTGCCCGTGTTCGAGCGTGGCCGCCCGCGACGCGGTGGCCTGCTGAGCGATCCCGCGGTGCACACCCTCGGGGCGGCCTACCTCGCCTACTGGGTGTGCATGGGGGCGATGTGGGTGCTGGTGCCGGCGTTCGCCGAGCACACGGGCGCCGCCGGGCAGTCGGGGTTGCTGGTCGCGGTGTGGTCGGCGGGCAGCCTCGCGGGCGGGGTGGCGCTGGCGGCCCGCCCGCCGCGTGGCGCTCAGCGGAACACCTACACCGCGCTGCTGGGCGCGCTCGCGCTGACGTCGCTCCCGCTGGCGCTGCCGGGCAGCGTCGCGGTGATGGCCGTGGTGATCGCCGTGTTCGGGCTGGCGCTCGCGCCGTGGCTCGCGGTGCACGACCAGCTCGTGGCCGCCGTCGGTGAGGACCGCAGCGGCGAGCTGTACGGGTGGCTGACGACGCTGGGCCAGATCGGCAGTGCGGCGGGCGCCGCGCTGGCCGGGCCGGTCGGCGACCGCTACGGCGGGGGCCCGGCGTTCCTCCTGGTCAGCGGCGCGCTGGCGATCGCGCTCGCAGTGGCCGCGACGCGGCGGCGCACTCTGCCGGACGGCGCGGGAGCTTCGCCGGTGACCACTGGCGGGAGCTGGAGACGACAACGCGCGAGCCGGCCGTCAACTGGCCGACTCGTGCGGCGCACCTGATCCCGGGCGGTGCGACGCCCGGCCGAAGTTGGAAACCCCTGGCCCCAGGGTGCGCACCCGACGGCAACCGGGCGCGGCGGGGAGTGTCAGACCTTCCGGCCGACCCCAGCCCACACCACCGAGTCGTTGGGCTCGTCGAACTCGATCTGCGGCGCGTTTTCGCCGTTCTCCTCCGGGTGCCACAGTGGCGTCCAGGTCGCGCCGGGCTCCACCATCTCCAGGTCGCCGAACAACGCTTCGATCTCGCGGCGCGGCCGCCAGATCACCGGGGTCGCCGTGGCGTCGTACATCTTGCCGAACTCGGCCATCTCCCTGGCGCGGCTCTCCGGCACCCCGTCGGCCGTGCCGTGCGAGAGCACCAGGTACGAGCCGGGCGCGAGCAGCTCCCGGTAGCGAGCCACCGCGGCCGGGCCGATGTCCGTGCCGTCCGGGCCGGGCTGGGTGACGTGCAGGACCGCGATCAGCATCAGCGCGACCGGCTTCGAGAAGTCGATGACGCCCTTGTCGGCGATCTTGTTCCACAGCAGGTCCGGGTCGCGCAGGTCGGCCTGGATCACCGCGTGCCGCCCGAGGTCGCCCTCCTTCTCCAGCAGCATCTGCGAGTGCGCGACGGCCACCGGCTCGTTGTCGATGTAGACCACGCGGGTGGTGGTGTCCAACTCGTCGGCGACCTGGTGCGTGCTGCCCATCGTGGGCACGCCCGAACCGATGTCGATGAACTGCCGGACACCCTGTTTGACCAGGTAGCGCACGGCCCGGTGCAGGAACAGCCGGTTCGACTTCGCGGCGGGGCGCACGAACGGGAACCGCTCCAGCGCCTTTTCCGCGAACACGCGGTCGACCGCGTAGTTGGCCTTGCCGCCGAGGTAGTAGTCGTACACCCGGGCCACGTTCGGGTGGTCCAGGTCGACGCCTTCCATCGGGAACTGCTCGAACCGGGACTTCGCCATTCCTGCCTGCTTTCCGCCTGCGGAGATCAACGGGGATAGCGCGAATACTAGCGGTCCCCGGGAAGCCGCGGCCGGGAACCGGCCATCCCACCCGATTCGCGCCGATTCCGCAGGTAGCGCCCGCCGCGGGGCTCCCCCGATCAGGTGGTCCCGCTGCACCGTCTCCGCGCACCGGGCGCACTCGGCCGCGAGCAGGGCCGACTCCGGAGGCGGCGGGGCCGGTCAGCGGCCACCGACCGCCGTGGAAAGCGCTTTCCGCAACGACCTGCGGGAGCTCCCAGCAATTGGTCCGGTTTGGACAGAGGTGGTCCATCGGCCGTGGTGGTCACCGCGTGGCGCCGCACATGCCCGGCGAACGTGGGCCAGTTGGCCGACAGGTCGCCGCTGTCCGGCACCGCGTTGTCAGCTGCCGAGGAAGGCGTCCAGTTCGTCGAGGAATTCCGGCCACGCGGGCTCGTGTTCGGTGAGGATGTGGTTGCGGCTGTCCAGGAAGCACAGCCTGCTGTCCGGGATCAGCGCGGCCAGCTCCTGGGCCTGCGCCTTCGGCACGCGCAGGTCGCCGCGGGAGTGCAGGATCAGGGTCGGGCAGCGCACCGACGGCGCGATCGCGGACACGTCGATGTGGGCGAAGACGTCCAGGAAGCGCACCACGTTGTCGTTGGAGGTGGTGGCGCGCTGCAGGTCGTTGAACGCGTCCCACAGCTCGCGGCTCGCGTCCGGGAGGAACTGGCTGGCGAACACCTGGCGGAACGTCGGATCGTCGTGGCGCCAGCCGATCCGGCCCAGGACGAGGTCGAGTTCGGCCTCCTCCTTCTCCTCGGGGGTGGCGGCGCGGGCGAACCGGCCGCGGCTGTAGGCGCCGGCGAGGACGAGCCGGGACACGCGCTCCGGGTGCCGCACGGCGTAGGCGATCGCCACCGCGCCGCCCTGCGAGATGCCGAGCAGCGGGAACCGGTCCAGCCCCACCCCGTCGACGACCAGCTCCAGGTCGTCGACCCAGTCGTCGAACCGGAACCCGCCGATGTCCCAGTCGGACAGTCCGCAGCCGCGCTCGTCGTAGCGCACCAGGGTGTGCCGCCGGGCGAGGCCGTCGAGCCAGTGCGCCCAGATCGGGCTCGTCCACTCCAGGTCGAGGTGGGTCAGCCAGTTGGCCGCCTTGACCAGCGGCGGCCCGCACCCGGACAACGCGTAGGCGACGCGGACGCCGTCCGGCGAGCGGCAGTAGCGGATCTGTTGCTGCGCACGGGTGCGCGGCGGAACACCGCCGTTCTCCCGGACCTCGGCGACGAAGCGGTACCCGACGCCGTGCACGGTCGCGACGATGCGCTGCCGCTCACCGCTGTCGCCGATCGCGCGGCGCAGCGCCTTGACGCGGCTGGTGAGTGCCGATTCGCTGACGTGCCGGTAGCCCCACACCGAGTCGAGCAGCTCGGTCTTGCCCACGACGCGGTCGCGGTGCCGGATCAGGTGCGTCAGCAGGGCGAACACCTGCGGCTCGACGTGGACCGGCTCCCCTCGGCGGCGCAGCTCGAACCGCTGGGGGTCGACCTCGCAGTCCTCGAACTCGTACACCACGGCCCCCTCGCCACGGAATCTCCACATCATCCCCACGATTCCGCCAAGCCACCAGCCCCTCCCTGGGGTCACCCTGGGCGGAACAACTGGCAGGGAGGACGCCATGACCACCACCGAGACCCCGTACCTGCTCGGCAACGAGCCCGACGAGCTGCGCCGCCTGGAGGAGCAGGCCACCGCGCTGGCGCCCGCGACACGAGCGATCCTGGGCCTGGCCGGGATCGAGCCCGGCATGCGGGTGCTGGACCTGGGAACCGGCGCGGGGGACGTGGCCTTCGAGCTGTCCCGGCTCGTCGGGCCGTCCGGGTCCGTCGTCGGGATCGACCAGTCGTCGAAGGCGCTGCGCTGGGCGGCGAGCCGGTGCGAGGCACAGGGGCTGCGCAACGTCTCGTTCGTGCACGACGACCTGCACGAGATGCGGCTGACCGGCCAGGTGGACGCGGTGGTCGGGCGGCTGGTGCTGCTGTACACGCCGGATCCGGCCGCGGTGCTGCGGAAGTTCGCCGGATACGTGCGGCCGGGCGGGGTCGTGGTGTCGATGGAGTACGAGATGAGCGTCGCCGGGCTGCTGCCCGCCACGCCGCTGAGCGAGCGGGTGACGCACTGGATCATGGCGGCGTTCGCCCGGTCCGGCCTCGACCCGAGCCTGGGCGCGCGGCTGGGCACGGTGTTCGCGGACGCGGGCCTGACCGGTGCGACGGTGCTGGGGCTGCAGGGGTACCGCCCGCCGGGCGACCCGACCGGCAGCCGGATGGCGGAGGGCATCATCCGGACCCTGCTGCCCGTGCTGGCGCGGACCGGGCTGGCCACGCCGGAGGAGGTCGGCATCGACACGCTCGGGCAGCGCTTCTTCGAGGACCACGTGCACAGCGGGGCGACCTTCCGGCCGCCGACGCTGGTCGGAGGCTGGGCGCGGGTCGCGGGAGGCTGACCGCCCCGGGGCGACGGCCGCCGGGGGTGCCGGGTGCTGGGGGCAGCACCCGGCGCCCCTGGCGGCCGTTTCGGTGTCGAGAAGCGGGCGAGGTGCCTCGACGTTCCGGGTGACAATGGCACCGCACCCGAGGAGGACGTCATGGCGGCACTGGACAAGGAGTTCGAGGCGACCCTGCTGAAGAGCGAGGCGAAGGGCGGCTGGACCTACGTCGTGATGCCCGGGTCCGCCGAGTACTTCGGCACGCGCGGGCTGGTGAAGATCCGCGGCACCATCGACGGCCACCCGTTCCGCAGCTCGTTCATGGCGCTGGGCGACGGCACCCACAAGCTGCCGGTGAAGGCCGACGTGCGCCGGGCGATCGGCAAGGACGCCGGCGACACCGTGCGCATCCGCCTCACGGAACGTCTCGGCTGACTCGCGGGTCACCGGAAACGCTGCCGCTGCGCACAGGCCTGGCGAGAATCCGTCGGAACGTGGCACTCCAGCCACTACTGCGCGGGGGCGGGGCGGCCTAGTTTCGGGTGCCGTGATCATCATCGCGCTGCTCATCGGCGCCGCCTACGTCGTGGTCAACTCCTTCGTCCCGGAGGCGCACCGCCGACGCTTCAACGCCGTGTTCGTCGCCGGTGCCGGCGCCGCCTACCTGAGCGGGGGCGGGCTCGGGATCTGGGAGTTCGCCTTCACCGCGGCCGCCACCTACGTCGCCTACCGCGGCCTGGAGTCGTGGACGTTCATCGGCATCGGCTGGCTGATGCACACCGCGTGGGACGTGGTGCACCACCTGCGCGGGGAGCCGATCGTGCCGTTCGCGGAGCACTCGTCGCTCGGCTGCGCGATCTGCGACCCGGTGATCGCGATCTGGTGCTTCACCGGCGGCCGCCCGGTGCTGGGCATGCTGCGGAACCGGCTGGCGCGCTCCTGACGAACGCGCCAGGGCAGCGGCAGGAACCGGGTGCCCGCCGCCGCCCCGCGCCGTCGGACACCGGGCGCGCCGCTCAGCCGCGGCGCACCAGGCGCCCCACCAGCCCGGGCTTACGTCTTGTCCGGAGCCGTCCGGCGACCGCGTCCTCCAGCAGGCGGCCGACCGTCTCCTCCGCGCACGCCTTGTTGGCGCCGATCCCGCCGGACGGCCCACGTTTGATCCAGCCCACCACGTAGGTCCCAGGCGTCACGCGGCCGCCGTCGTTGGGGATCGTGCCGCTGTCCTCGTCGAACGGCAGCCCGGGCAGCGGCGCGCCGCGGTAGCCGACGGCGCGCACGACGCCGCCCGCGGGGATCTCGACGTCCCCGGCCACGCGAATTCCGCGCACCCGCGAGGCACCGAGGATCTCCTCCGGCGCGGAGTGGAAGCGGAGCACGATCCGTCGCTTGCCGGGTTGTGGCGGCGCCGTCCAGTCGACCGTCTCCTGCTTGCAGTCGCGCAGCAGTGCGGCCCGCGGCGACGTGTCGATCGCCTCGGTGATCCGCGGGTCGTGCGCGTCGACGACCAGGTCGATGTCCTCGTGCTGGGTCAGCGCCAGCAGCTCGGGCGTGGTGTACGCCGCCGCCTCCGGACCGCGGCGGCCGAGCAGCACGACCTCCCGCACGCGGCTCGACTTCAGCCGTGCCAAGGCGGCCGGGGCGATCGAAGTGCCTTCCATGGAACGCGGGTCCGTCGTCAGGATCCGCGCCACGTCCAGCGCGACGTTGCCCGTCCCGACCACGACGAGGCGTTCCGCCGACAGGTCGACCGCGTCCGCGGGCACGTCCGGGTGGCCGTTGTACCAGGCCACCACCGTCGTCGCCGCGACACTGCCCGTCAGGTCCTCGCCCGGGATCCCCAGCCGCCGCGCCGAGGACGCGCCGACCGCGTAGATCACCGCGTCGTGGCGGCGCGCCAGCTCGTCCACCGTGACGTCCCGGCCCACCTCGACGCCCAGCCGCATCCGCAGCCGCGGGTGGTGGTGGTACCGCGCGAACGTCTCCCCGATCTTCTTGGTGGACGGGTGGTCGGGCGCGACCCCGTACCGCACCAGCCCGCCCGCGACCGGCAGCCGGTCGATCAGCGTGACCCGGGAACTGGTGTGCAGCAACAGGTCCTCGACCGCGTACATGCCGGCCGGGCCGGTGCCGACGACGGCGACGTCCAGCGCCGGGAAGTCGGCCGGGATGGTGCGGCTGAACACCGGCGGGCCCCACGCGTGGAAGTTCGGCGCGGGGTCGGCCGCGGCCGGCTCGCGGTCGGCGTAGAACTCCGCGTTGATCCCCGCGTAGGGCCGCATCGACGCGGCGAGTGCGTCCACCGGGAAGATCGCGTCGACCGGGCAGGCATCGGCGCACGCGCCGCAGTCGATGCAGCTGCGCGGGTCGATGTAGAGCATCTCGGTGGTGCCGAAGTCCGGCTCGTCCGGCGTCGGGTGGATGCAGTTGACCGGGCACACCGCCACGCACGACGCGTCGTTGCAGCAGGTCTGGGTGATCGCGAAGGCCATGGCTAGAGGAGGTTCGCGCGCTTGTAGAAGACCGTCGCGGCCTTGGTCAGCAGGCCCGCGGAGTCCAGGAACTCCATCAGCCCGGCGCAGCTCGACCGCAGCATCGACTTGTGGTGCTCGTTGGCCTTCGCCTCGCGCAGCGCCCGCTTGGTGTCGAGGCCGGCGTTCGCATACACCTTGGGGTTCCACATGCTGCTGACGATGAAGTACGCGGCGATGGACACGACGAGCGCGTTGTACTGGCGGCCCAGCGGCCCGGTCTTCTTCAGCCGCTCACGGGTCTCCTCGCGGGCGAACTTCATGTGCCGCGACTCCTCGACCACGTGGATGTTGTTGATGGTGCGCACGAACGGCACCACGCGCTCGTCGCGCATCCAGTCGCGCTGCATGACGTCGAGGACCTCTTCGGCGACCAGGATCGCCGCGTACGCCGCCTCGCCGCGGGCGGTGGTCTTGAAGAACCTGCCCAGCTCGACGGCGAGGCGGCGCGGGCGGTAGGCCGGTGCCCGCAGCTTCGCCGCGCCGCGCGCGAACATGATCGAGTGGCGGCACTCGTCGGCGATCTCGGTGAGCGCCCACTGGAACGCCGGGTCGGTCGGGTCCTTGGCGTAGAAATCGCGCAGCACCATCTGCTGCAGGATCATCTCGAACCAGATGCCGGTGCTCGCGACCGACGCCGCCTCCTGGCGGGTCAGCTCGCGCTGCTGCTCGGGGGTCATCTCGTTCCAGTACGCGGTCCCGTACAGGGTGCTCCACTCCGGGCTCGCGCCGTGGTAGCTCGTGTCCAGCGGGGTGTCCCAGTCGACCTCCTTGACGGGGTCGTAGGACAACGTCTCGGACGAGTCGAGCAACCGCTGCGCCACCGACCGGTGGTCAGGCTGCGCGGTGTCGGAGTGCTCGTGTGCGCCGACGCTGGTCATGGCACCCTCCCGATTGCCTGTTACCTCGGTTTACAGTTACCCAAGGTAACACACATCGGCGGCGGCGCAAGCGACCGTTCGTGACCGAGCACCGCGATTTCCTGAAACGGGTATTTCGACCCCATCGCGCCCGTGCCTGGCGGGCCTACCGTTTCCGGCACCACCTCAGGAAGGGCGGATGCCATGGAGATCAACAGGATCGGGCGCGACGTGAGCGTCCTGAGCGACCAGCTCGAGGTGCCCGGCATCGGCTTCCTCCCCGTCAACGCGTTCGTCGTGCACGGCGCCGAACCGGTCGTCGTCGACACCGGGCTGAGCCTGCCCGGCCGCGGCTTCCTGGACGCGCTCGGGGCGGTGATCGACCCCGCCGACGTGCGGTGGATCTGGCTCACCCACCCGGACCGCGACCACACGGGCGCCCTGTTCGACCTGCTCGAACTGGCCCCGCGCGCCCGCCTGGTCACCACCTACCTCGCGATGGGCATCATGTCGACCGAGCGGCCGCTGCCCATCGACCGCGTGCACCTGCTCAACCCCGGCCAGTCCCTGGACGCGGGCGACCGGCGGCTGACCGGCTTCCGGCCGCCGCTGTTCGACAACCCGGCGACGGTCGGCTTCTTCGACCACAGCAACGGGGTGTGCTTCAGCTCGGACTGCTTCGGCGCCCCGATGCCGACCGCGGAACTCGCCACGTGCGGCGACGTGGCGAACGCTCCGGCCGACGCGCTGCACGCCGGCCAGCTGTTGTGGGCCGCGGTGGACAGCCCGTGGGTGCACAACGTCGACCGGGACCGCTACCTCGCGTCGATGGCGCCGCTGCGGACCTTCGACCCGGCGGTCGTCCTGAGCACCCACCTGCCCCCGGCGCCGGGGCGCGCGGCGGAGTTCCTGGACCGGGTGTCCCTGGCTCCCGGCGCGGACCCGTTCGTCGGCCCGGACCAGGCGGCGCTGGAGCAGATGCTGGCGACCTTCGAGCCGCCGGAGCCGCACCCGGTGTCCTAACCGAACAGCAGCGAGCTGCCGTGGGCGCGCTTGAAGTACAGGTGCGCGTCGTGCTCCCAGGTGATCGCGATCCCCCCGTGCAGCTGGATCATCTCCGCCGCGGCGTGCCGCAGCGCCGCCGCGCACACGGTTTTCGCGGTCGCCGCGTCCGATTCGAAGTCGTCCCCGGTCAGGGCGCCGTACAACGCTGAGCGGGCCGCTTCGACCTGGACGTACACGTCGGCCATCCGGTGCTTGAGCGCCTGGAAACCGCCGATGGGCCTGCCGAACTGGCGCCGCTGCTTGGTGTACTCGACGGTCAGCTCCAGCGCCCTGGCCGCGGCGCCGGTCTGCTCGGCGGCCAGTGCCACGGCCGCGGTCCAGCGCAGCCGCTCGGTGTCGAACCCGCCGGTGTCCAGCCGCCGCGCGGGGGCGTTCGACACCGTCACCACCGCGAGACGGCGCGTGGGGTCGAGGGTCGTCACGGCCTCCCGCCGGGCGTCGGCCGGTGCGACTTCGAACAGGCCGGGGCCGTCCGGGGTCCGGGCCACCACCAGCAGGACGTCGGCGTGGTCGCCGTCGAGCACGTAGTGCGCCCGGCCGTCGACGCGCCCGTCCCGGAACTCGCAGACAGGCGACCAGCGTCCGTCCTCATCGGACCACGCCAGCGCGGCGAGGCTGCTGCCCGCCGCGATGCCGGGCAGCAGCCGACGGCACGCCTCGTCGTTCCCGGTCAGCAGCAGGGCCTGCCCGCACAGCACCGCCGAGCCGAGCATCGGGGCCGGGGTGAGGGTGCGGCCCAGCTCCTCCAGCACCACGCACACCTCGGCCAGCCCGGCGCCCGCGCCCCCGTACTCCTCCGGGATCGCCAGCGCCGCGACGCCGATCTGCTCGCACAACGTGGACCACAGCTTGTCGTCGTAGCCGAGGGGTGCGGCCATCGCGGCACGCACCGCTTCCGGCCCGGACCGCCGCGACAGCAAAGCCCGCACGGACTCGCGCAGAGCCCGCGCCTCCTCCGTCCACATCGGATCGACCTGGCTCATCGCGCCAGCACCCGCTCGCGGTGGAACGCGCCGGTGCCCCAGGCGCCGGTCAGTGCCCGGACTTTGCTCAGTCGGAGGCCGAGGTCGTGTTCGGCGGTGTAGCCGATGGCGCCGTGGACCTGCAGGGCGGTGCGGGCGGCGAGGTAGGCGGCGTCGCCGGCTTTGACCTTGGCGGCGGAGATGTCCTGTGGGCTGCCGGTGACGGCGGCGCCGTGCACGAGGGGCCGGGCGAGTTCGAGGTGGGTGGCGACGTCGGCGAGCAGGTGCTTGATCGCCTGGTATTCGCCGATCAGCCGGCCGTACTGGCTGCGTTGCTTGGCGTAGGCGACCGAGGCGTCCAGCAGCCATTGCCCGGCGCCGAGCAGCTGCGCGGCCACCGCGAGAACGCCGAGATCGAAGGCCCTGCCGCCGGT
>NZ_JBHZEN010000088.1:0-36252 GCF_050958625.1 Amycolatopsis sp. 3B14 | reverse complement strand
CGTCGCCATATCCGCCAGATAGTTCCCGATCGACTGGTGCTGCCAGATCGGCTTGCCGAACGACTCCCGCTCCTGGGCATACCGCAGCGAATCCTCCAACGCGGCCCGCGCCACGCCGAGGGCGCGGGAGGCGACCTGGATCCGCCCGATCTCCAGCCCGCGCATCATCTGCGCGAACCCTTGGCCCTCGACGCCGCCCAGTACGGCGCCGGCCGGGACGCGGAGGTCGTCGAAGGACAGCTCGCAACTCTCGACGCCCTTGTAACCGAGCTTCGGCAGATCACGGGACACGTGGAAACCGGCGCCCTTTTCCACCAACAGCACGCTGATCCCCCGGTGCGGCGGGTCGGCCGCCGGGTCGGTCTTGCACAGCAGCGCGACCAGGTCCGAGCGGCGGGCGTTGGTGATCCAGGTCTTGGACCCGTTGACCACGTACTCCGGGCCGTCGCGGCGCGCGGTCGTGCGCAGGGCCTGCAGGTCGGATCCGCCGCCGGGCTCGGTCAGCGCCATCGTGGCCCGCAGCTCGCCGGTCGCCATCCGCGGCAGGTAGCGGTCCTGCTGCTCCCGCGTGCCGTAGTCGACCAGCAGCTTGGCGACCACCGTGTGCCCGCCCATCGCCCCGGCGAGGCTCATCCAGCCGCGCGCCAGTTCCTCGGTGACCGCGGCGTAGCACTGCGCCGACACCGACGCCTCGCCCCACGGCGCCGGGATCGCCAGCCCGAAGATGCCCATCTGCTTCATCGCCTCGATGAGCTTCTCGGGGTAGGTGTTCGCGTGCTCCAGCTCCCGCGCCACCGGCCGCACCTCGCGGTCGACCCACTCGCCGACCGCCGCGACGATCGCCGTCTCGTCCTCGGTCAGGCCGTCCATCCGGTGTCCTTCCTGCGTTGCGTGGTTCTCACTATCGCTCACCCGTCGACCGCCCCGCGAGCGCGAGGTAGCCGCCGGCGCCGGGCTGCGTGAGCGGCGCGAACAGCGGGTGCCGCGCCGGCATGGAGTCCCGTGCCAGCTCGTGAACGTGGGGTAGCGCGACCACAACACCGACGTCGGCCGCAGCGCGCCCCGGCCGTGCGGAAGTGCTTGACCAGGACGGGAAAGCGGCTCGGGCGGTGTCGGTCGCGGTGCCGTCCGGCACCACGCCGATGACCCGCGTGGTTGCCAGGTTCTCGACCGGGATCGTGTGCGGGCCGCCCGGCTGGAAGGCGCCGTCCGCGTAGGTCGCGTTGCGGTCGGTCACGGCGACTCCCCTCGGGCGGTCTCGGCTCGCCCGCTCCGGCAAGCGCTCGCCAGGACTCTATTCTATAGAATCTGCGAGAGGGCAGCCGCCGGTTATCCACATCACACACTTTTCTATGGGATATAGGATGGCGGCGGATGGCCGGCACGGAGGCGCGTCATGGGTGCAACGCACGGCCGCGGGGGCAGCCTGCGGCGCACGTCGTTCGAGAACAAGCAGCAGCTCAGCGAAAAGGTCGCCGCCTACATCCGCGAGGGCATCATGGTCGGCCAGTTTCGCGCCGGCGAGTACATCCGCACCGAGCGGCTGGCCGAGGAGCTCGGCGTCAGCCCCACCCCGGTGCGCGAGGCGCTGATGCTGCTGGGCAGCGAGGGGTCGGTGCGGTGGGAGCCGCGGCGCGGCTACCGGGTCGTGCCGCTGACCACCCGGGACGTCGGCGACCTGTTCCGGGTGCAGGCCTTCATCGCGGGCGAGCTCGCCGCCCGCGCCGCCACCGAGCTGCGGGACGAGGAGCTGGACCTGCTGGAGGAGACCCAGGCCAAGCTGGAGCAGGCGGAGCGGGACGGCGACTTCGACCTCGTCGAGTCGCTGAACTACCAGATCCACCGCACGATCAACAAGGCGTCGGACTCGGCGCGGCTGGCCGTCCTGCTCGGCGTCACGGTGAACTACGTGCCGCTCGGGTACTACGCCTCGATCGAGGGGTGGTCGTCGGCCTCGGCCCATGACCACAGCTCGATCTTCCGGGCCCTGCGCGCCCGTGACCCGGAGGGGGCCCGCAAGGCGATGTCGGCGCACATCGAGCACGTCGGCGGGCAGCTCGTGGAGCACCTGCGCCAGCGCGAAGTGCTCAGCTGACGGTCTTGCTCGCGACCGCGGCCAGGTCCTCCCAGGCGGCGGCGAAGGCGTCCCGCCCGTCCGGGGACGGGCGGGACGCGGCCGGCGGAATCAGTTCATCGTCACGGAGAAGTCGGAGACGGTGAACCGGGCGGGCACGCCGCCGGTGGAGCAGAACTCGATGCCGTAGCCGAGCTGGTTGACGGTCGGGTTCGGCGGAATGTAGCCGCGGCCGACCGACCAGTCGATCATCGCCTTGATGTCGATGTTGCCGGAGTACTGGGTGGACTGCGCGACGAAGGCGAGGTAGCCGCTGCCGTTGGCCCACACGTCGTAGGTCACGCCGCCCGCGGTGTAGGTGGCGACCTTCTCCCCGGAGGGCACCTGGTTGTGGTTCTCCGTCCACACCATCAGTTCGGTGACCCCGGGCTGCTGACCGACGCCGTTGAGCCAGATGTCGTAGGCGACGTCGTAGATCCCGGTGGCGGGCCCGCGGCCGGCGAAGGTGGAGGTGATGGTGGAGTAGTCCGACAGCGGCGCGCCGTCGAGGTTGTTGATGTCCTTGTGGACGTTCGGGTAGGTCTTCACCGACGTGGAGTCGGGCTGGGTCGAGTCGACGTACCAGTTGTCGTGGGCGCAGGCATGCAGCGTTTCCGGGCCCGCCTCGTCCTGGTTCCACATGTTGTTGTGCACGTAGTAGCCGCCGTCGGACCAGCCGCCGTCGGGGTCGCTGGTGGTGAACACCGGGTCTGCGCAGGTCTTCTCCGGCGCGGGGGTGCTCGCGGCGGAGGTGCTGGTGCCCGACGTGCTGGTGCCGGACGTGCTCGTGGCGGACGTGCTTCGGGGCGTCGTGCTGCTGGACTTGCTGGATGTGCTGGACGTGATGGGCGGGGTGCTGGTCGTGCTGCTCGCCTCGGCGCTGGTCGTGCCCGGCGCGGAGCTCGCGCTGGACGACGGGGCAGGTCCGCCGCGGGAGGCCTGCGTGGCCCAGGAACTCCCGGGGTCGCAGGCCGCAGCGCTCAGCAGGACCAGGGGAGCGGCGAGCAACACCGCCGGCAACGTGCGTTTCATGTGCGATCTTTCCTGTTTCGGTTGGTCCCCCAGCCGAACGGTTCGGAAAGCTAGCACAGATAACGGGAAGATCACATCCGCATCACGGCAAAGTGTCTGCTGCGCCACGTTCGGGTTGCCTGCGCGCCGGCCGAGCCGGAACCGCCCATGCCGGACCCCGTCGTGCCGACCGCGGAGTTCGAGAACCGGCTCGCCGAACACCCGGCCCACGTGGCATCGGCCGCCCCGGCGGGCCGGACTGGGGTGTGGCGCCGCGAGCGGAGACCACGGTGAGCGCGGGCGACGAGGCCGGCTTGGACCCGAGGGTGTGCCGGTCGCCGAAGCTCTACGTCCGCAACGACGACGCTCGGGCGTACGCGCCGGCCTCGGGCCGCACCTCATGGCGCTGGTGATCTACCTGCGCCGCACCGACTACCAGGAGGAGGAGTTCGCACACGACGAGTTCGTCATGCCCGGGAGCCGGGCAGCCCAGACACCTCGGAAGCCGCCCCGGTCCGGCGGGCGCGCATCGGTGAGAAGGTCGCGGAGTTCACCCTGCCGGGAACCCGAGGTGGCGACGGTGCTTGCCGTTCCGGTTGGGTGCCCACGATTTTCGACGCACGACCGCTGTCGACGAGTCCGAATTGGAGCGTCGTCTGCGTCCGGTGTTCGACGGCCGCCCGTGAGGCGTCAGGCGCGGCGCTGCTCGGCCGCCAGGCGTTCGGCCTCCTCGCCGCCGATGGCTTCGCCGCGGGCGACCAGCCCGGCCACGTCCGAGAGCGGGATCTGCTTCAGCACCAGCGACAAGGCGAACGCGATCCCGATGAACGGCAGCAGGTACCAGAACACCGGGGCGAGCGCGTCGGCGTAGGCGGTGACCACGCCGTCGCGCACCGGTTCCGGCAGCTGGTTCAACGCGGCCGGGTCGAGGGTCGCGGTGGCGGCCGAGGCGTCCGTGGCCGAGGCGCCGGCGGCGGTGAAGACGCCGTTGAGGTTCTCCGTCAGCCGCGTGGTGAAGATGGTGCCGAACACCGCCGTGCCGAGCGCCGCGCCGACCTCGCGGAAGTAGTTGTTCGTGCTCGTCGCGGTGCCGATCATCGCCGCGGGCACGGCGTTCTGCACCACCAGCACCACGACCTGCATGATCAGCCCGAGCCCGGCGCCGAACACGAACAGGTACACACAGATCAGCCAGATCGGCGTGTCCGCGGCGAGCGTGGTCATCAGGACCATCGCCACGGCCGTGATCACCGTGCCGAGGATCGGGTGGATGCGGTACCGCCCGGTCTTCGTGATCGCCGACCCGGACACGATCGAAGTGCCGATGAGGCCCACCATCATCGGCAGGAGCAGCAGGCCGGACGCGGCCGCCGAAGTGCCCGAGGACATCTGCAGGAACGTCGGCACGAACCCGATCGCGGCGAACATGCCGAGGCCGAGCGCGAGCCCGATCGCGGTGGCGTTGACGAAGATCCCGTTGCGGAACAGGCTCAGCGGGATGATCGGGTCCGCCGCACGTTTCTCGGCCACGACGAAGACCGCCGCCGATACGAGCAGGCCGAGGCCCCACGCCCAGGTCTCCATCGCGGCCCATCCGTGGTCCTTGTCGCCCCCGAAATCGGTGAAGAAGATCAGGCAGGTGGTGGCCAGCGACAACGACACCACGCCGGCCAGGTCGATCGGCTGGGTCGCCTTCTTGCTCGGCAGCGTCAGCGCGACCAGCGCGATGACGAACGCCGCGACGCCGACCGGGATGTTGATGTAGAACGCCCACTGCCAGGTGAGGTGGTCGACGAAGAACCCGCCGAGCAGCGGGCCGCCGACGGCCGACAGCCCGAACACGCCGCCGAGCGGGCCCAGGTACTTGCCGCGCTCGTTGGCCGGCACGATGTCGGCGATGATGGCCTGGGACAGGATCATCAGCCCGCCGCCGCCGAAGCCCTGCAGCGCGCGGAACACCACGAACACCCAGAAGTCGGTGGCGAACGCGCATCCCACGGAGGCGAGGGTGAACAACGCGATCGCGACGAGGAACAGCCGCCTGCGGCCGAGGACGTCGCCGAACTTGCCGTAGATCGGCATGACGATCGTGGTCGCGAGCAGGTAGGCGGTGGTGATCCACACCTGGTGCTCGACGCCGCCGAGGTCACCGACGATGGTCGGCATCGCGGTCGCCACGATCGTCTGGTCGAGGCTGGACAGCAGCATGCCCGCGATGAGGGCGCTGAAGATGATCCAGATCCGCCGCTGGGTCAGCAGCAGCGGGGCAGGCGCGGTGGTCGTCATGGCGTCCGTTCGGGTTCGGGGGACAGGAGGGTGCGCGCGGCGGCGAGCCGGCGCGTGAGGAGGTCGCCGAAGCTGGTCGTGTTGCCCTCGCGGAGGAACTCGCGCACCGACGCCCCGGCGAGGGCGCCGACGATCTGCACCGCGGCGGCGGCGCGCAGGTCGCCCGCGGGCAGTCCTTCGCGGCGCTCGACCAGCTCCACATCGGACTGTTCGTCGCGTAGCAGCTGCTCGAAGAACCTGGCGAGCAGGCGGGGTTCCCGCTCGACGGCGGCCTGCACCTCGCGGCACTTCTCGACCGTGATGTCGGCGCGGACCCACCGGCCCGCGGTGAGCCGCACGAGGTCGTCGAGCACGTCGCCGCCCGCGGCGAGGAACTCCTCGACCAGATCGTGGTCGTCCCGGTGCGCGGACCGGCCGAGGACGGCGTCGTCCTTGGTGGCGAAGTAGTTGAAGAAGGTGCGGCGCGAGATGCCGGCCCGCTCGCACACCTCCTCGACGGTGAAGCCGGTCAGCCCCCGCTCGGCGGTGAGCTGCCGCGCCACGGTGGTGACCAGGGCGGCGGTGGCGGCCATCCGCCGGGTGGTTGCACTATTCATCTCAAAGTGCATTCTTCCACGCCGGCACTGTCGTTCGCCAGCGCGTTCTGCTACGTTCGGTTGTGCACAACTTAATTGGAAACAACTGAAAGGATCGACATGACTGAGACGGTGGTCCTGGTGCACGGCGCGTTCGCCGAGTCGGCCGGCTGGAACGGGGTGATCGCCCGGCTGCGGGAGCAGGGGCGCCGGGTCGTCGCGGTGGCGAACCCGCTGCGCAGCCTCGCGGGCGACGCCGAGTACCTGCGGCGGGTGCTGTCCGGGATCGAGGGCCCGGTGGTGCTGGCGGGCCACTCGTACGGCGGCATGGTCGCCACCGAGGCCGCGGCGGGAAACCCACAGGTCAAGGCGCTCGTCTACGTCGCGGCGTTCGCGCCGGAGGCGGGGGAGTCGGCGCTCGGGCTGTCCGGCAAGTATCCGGGCAGCACGCTCGGCGCGACGCTCGACCCGGTCCCGCTCGGCGACGGCAGCAACGACATGTCGATCAGACCGGACGAGTTCCACGGGCAGTTCGCCGCCGACGTGCCGGCGGCCGAAGCCGCGCTCATGGCGGCGACGCAGCGACCGGTGCGCGACGTGGCCCTGTCGCAGGAGGCGACGCACGCCGCGTGGCGCGACATCCCGTCGTGGTTCCTGATCCCACTGGGGGACAAGAACATCCCGGCGGCGGCGCAGCGGTTCATGGCCGATCGGGCGGGCGCGCGGAAGGTGGTCGAACTCGACGGCGCCTCACACGCGGTGGCGGTGTCCGAGCCGGCGGCGGTGGCGGACCTGATCCTCGAAGCGGCGAAGTCCGCCTGACGGAAAACGGAAGACGGGGCCCACGCGGAGTGCGCGAGCCCCGTCGTTCCAGGAGCGTCAGTCGTTGCCGGCTTCCAGCGCGGCGTGGTCGAGCAGCTCGACGTCCTCCGCGGCGCCGCCGCGGGAGGCGATCACCTCGGCGCCGCCCTCGGTCATGGCGCCGATCAGGCCCGTCGAGGCGGCCTGGGCGGCCCCGACCAGCTTCGGCTGCTGGGTGCCGCCGGTGCCGACCAGGCCGAGGCCCGCGTACTGCTCCAGCCGCGAGCGCGAGTCGGCGATGTCCAGGTTGCGCATCGTCAGCTGGCCGATGCGGTCGACCGGGCCGAACGCCGCGTCCTCGGTGCGCTCCATCGACAGCTTGTCCGGGTGGTAGCTGAACGACGGGCCGGTGGTGTCGAGGATCGAGTAGTCCTCGCCGCGCCGCAGCCGCAGCGTGACCTCGCCGGTGACCGCCGTGCCGACCCACCGCTGCAGCGACTCGCGCAGCATGAGCGACTGCGGGTCGAGCCAGCGGCCCTCGTACATGAGCCGGCCGAGGCGGCGGCCCTCGTTGTGGTAGCTGGCGATCGTGTCCTCGTTGTGGATCGCGTTGAGCAGGCGCTCGTAGGCGGCGTGCAGCAGCGCCATGCCCGGGGCCTCGTAGATGCCGCGGCTCTTGGCCTCGATGATCCGGTTCTCGATCTGGTCGGACATGCCCAGCCCGTGCCGCCCGCCGATCGCGTTGGCCTCGAGCACCAGGTCGACGGAGGTGGCGAACTCCTTGCCGTTGATGCGCACCGGGCGGCCCTGCTCGAAGGCGATCGTGACGTCCTCGGCGGGGATCTCGACCTCGGGGTCCCAGAACCGGACGCCCATGATCGGCTCGACCAGCTCGATGCCGGCGTCCAGGTGCTCCAGTGCCTTCGCCTCGTGGGTCGCGCCCCAGATGTTCGCGTCGGTCGAGTAGGCCTTCTCGGTGCTGGCGCGGTAGGGCAGGTTCCGGGCCGTCAGCCACTCCGACATCTCCGTGCGGCCGCCCAGCTCGGTGACGAAGTCGGCGTCCAGCCACGGCTTGTAGATGCGCAGGGCCGGGTTGGCGAGCAGGCCGTACCGGTAGAAGCGCTCGATGTCGTTGCCCTTGAAGGTGGAGCCGTCGCCCCAGATCTGGACGTCGTCCTCGAGCATCGCGCGCACCAGCAGCGTGCCGGTGACCGCACGGCCCAGCGGGGTGGTGTTGAAGTAGACGCGGCCGCCGGAGCGGATGTGGAAGGCGCCGCAGGCCAGGGCGGCCAGCCCTTCCTCGACGAGCGCCTCGCGGCAGTCGACGAGCCGCGCGATCTCCGCGCCGTAGGTCTGGGCGCGGCCCGGCACGGAGGCGATGTCGGGCTCGTCGTACTGCCCGATGTCAGCGGTGTAGGCGCAGGGGACCGCCCCCTTCTCGCGCATCCACGCGACCGCTACCGAAGTGTCGAGGCCACCGGAGAAGGCGATCCCGACACGTTCACCGACAGGCAGAGAGGTGAGCACCTTGGACACGGGAACAGTATATGCATGGCGATGCATGATCATGCAAAGGGGTGCGTGGTGTTCCCGGCCACGTGGGTCAGGCGCCGGAGGAGGTCCCTGGCCTCCCCGCGGCACAGCCGGCTCAGGCGGGCGAGCAGGCGGGCGGCCTTGACCCGGACGTGACGCGGCGCCGCCTCGTCGTGCGCCACTTCGCGGGCCACCAGCGCGGCCTCCTCCCGGTGATCGGCTTGGAGGTTCGCCATCGCCGTGGCCGCGCGGAGCCGGACCCGCGGGCCCAGCGATCGATCCGCGGCGAGGGCGCGCAGCCCGAGCGCGCCGTCGAGGCTGTCGAAGTGCCCGATCGCCTCGCACACCTGGACGCGGGCCAGCGGCTTGCCGGTGTGGCGGAGCCGCTGCAGGAACCCCAGCATCTCCCCGCGCAGGTCGGGCCGGTGGCCGGCGAGCGTGCGGGCGGCGTCGGTGCGGACGAGCTGCGGCAACGTCTCGTCGGTCACGATCCCGTGCAGCGCGGGCGCTCCCAGCTCGCGACCGCGGTCGCCGAACGACATCAGGTCGCGTCCGGCGCGCCACCGCAACGTGGGACGGCACGCGCGGTCGATGGCGAGCGCGTGCAGCGTCCGCACCCCGGCCGCGCGGTCGGCGACCGTGAACCCGGCCAGCCGGTTCGCCACGGTCCACCGGGTCGCCGCCGGCGCCTGGTCGTCGTCCCGGATCCGGCGCAGCGCGCCGAGGCCGTCCAGGTCGCGCAGGAGGACGCGGATCTCGACCCGGTCGAGGTCGCCCACCACCGGGTCGTCGAGCATGCCGCGCAGGTAGCCGGCCACCGCCTCGGCGGAGACCAGGTCCACCAGCACCTCGGACGCCTCGGCGTGGTCACGCCAGGGCCGGGACTCGTCGGCGAGCACGGCGTGCGCCTCGGCGATCCGGCGGCGCCGCCAGTCCGGGTCCAGTTCCGCGAGCTTGTCCCACGCGAGCCGGCCGAACCGCTCCTCGGTGAACTCCGCGAGCACGCCCACGGCTCGTGGCAGGTGCCGGGGTGAGAGGCCGGCGAGCGTGACCGCGGCCTCGACGCGTTCCGCGGGCAGAACCTCCGCCGCGGTGAGGAGGTCCGCCAGCGCCGACTCCGCCGCCGCGATCAGGTCCGGGTCGTCCCAGGCGGTGAGGCCGGCGAACCGGTCCCCGGGTGCGACCGCCGGGTCGTCGAGAAGCGCGAGC
This sequence comes from Amycolatopsis sp. 3B14, assembly GCF_050958625.1. Taxonomy (NCBI): domain Bacteria; kingdom Bacillati; phylum Actinomycetota; class Actinomycetes; order Pseudonocardiales; family Pseudonocardiaceae; genus Amycolatopsis; species Amycolatopsis sp. 3B14. The sequence continues at coordinate 26,724 of NZ_JBHZEN010000088.1, read as the reverse complement.
CGGGTCTCCCGTGCCTCCCGGCCGCGGTACCGCTGCGCGAGCCGCGCCCGGAACCACACGGTGGCCGCGGGGTCCCGGGCGCGCAGGAGGTTGGCCTGCCGCAGTCCGTCCGTGCGGTCCTGGCTGAGCCCGTCCCACCAGTAGACCGCGAGCTCGTGTTCGTGCGCGGCGCGTTCCTGGTCGGCGGCCAGCCGCCGCAGGACGGTGAGCGAGCGCCCGGCCAGTGAGTCGTCCAGCTGAACCAGGTTCTTCGCGGCCTCGCACCGGTCGGTGGTGGACTGCCGCTCGTCTTCGAGGACCCGGCGGACGAAGGCGATCGCCGCCTCCTGCCGGTCCGGGGCCAGCGCCACGATCCGCATCCAGACGTCGACGCGGTCGGAGAAGCCGAGGCAGTCGTCGGCGGCCTGCGATTCGAGCTCGGCCAGCGCCTCCTCCCGCAGGTCCGGATCCAGCTCGGCGAGCAGCGCGGCGGCGATCTCGCGCCGGATGCGTTTCGTCGCGCTCCCGGCCGTCACGTCCCGCAACCCCGGCACCAGGTCGGCGCCGAGCGCGGCGAGGGCACGCAGCCGGGTCTCCCAGCGGTAGTCCGATCCACGCCGGCTCGACAGGACCACGGCGGTGGCCGCGCCGAGCCGGCCCGGCGCCGCCCTGGCCAGTGCGACCGCCGCTTCGCCGCGGGAGTCCCCGTCCGCGGTCTCGTCGAACGCGATGCGTTCCAGCGCCGCGACCACCTCCGGATCGCCACGGTGACCGAGGTGGTCCAGAGCCTCGCCCACGCCGCACACGATCCCCGCGGTGACGGCCGGCCCGCGCAGCAACTCGCGGAACACCTCGGCGGCCTCGTCGCGCGGCGCGTGCCCCATGCCGGTGAGGCTCCGCGCCAGCCACGGGAGTTCCGCGTCCGGCACGGTGCGCGACCGCAGGAGGCCGATCACCCCGTCCAGCGCGTCGCGGTGGTACGGGCGACCCAGCGTCACCAGGGTGGTGGCGGCGGACCTCCTGGCGTCGCCGCGCCGTGCCGGGTCCCGGAGCACCCGGATCACCGCGCGGGCCAGCGCCTCGTGGTCGTCGGTGTCGGAGACCTGGGGCACCGGGAAGTCCCGCCACGCCACCCACGTCGCGGCCTCGTCCGGACCCAGCAGGTGGAGCAACTCCGCGGCAGCGCGCTCGGCGGCCGAACCGTCGAGACGCCGCAACAGCCGCCACGCGTCGGACCGCAGGTCCGGATCCCTGCGGCGGTGCGCGATCTCGCCCAGCCGCTCGACGATCTCCGGGTGGAATTCCGGCCCGAGGCGGGCCAGCTGGGTGGCCGCCTCGCGGCGCAGGCGCGGATCGGCCGCCGTGTCCGCGAGGAGGTCGCGCAGATCGTCCACCGCGGCGGAACGGTGTGGTTCCCCGGCCGCGGCCAGCCACCCGAGCGCCGCGGTCCGCTCGTACCCGCGGGCCAGCGGGTGCCCGGCCAGGCGCTGCAGCAGCGCGGCGGCTTCCTCGCCGTACTGCGGAGCGGCGTCGCCGAGGCTGCGGGCAGCCCACAACTTGTGGTTGACCGTGACCGTGCGGTCGGCGAGAACCGCACGCAGGCGCTCCACCGCCTCCTCGGGAAATCCGAGGTTGGCCAGGCAGTCGGCGAGGAAGCGCCGTTCGAGGGGGCGCACGTCGAACTCGGCGCCGATCCTCTGGAGGAGGGTGACCGCGTGCGCGCGGTGCTGCGGTCCCAGCTCGGCCAGCGCCTCGACGGCGAAGATCCGCTCGATCCGGTCGTTCCGCCGGTCTTCGATCCGGGCGGTCAGCACCGCCACCGCCTCGTCGAAATGGGGTGCGCCCAGCGAAGCCAGAGCCCGGGCCGCGTCGGTCAGGTCGGTGTTGAGGCCGGTGTGCCGCCCGAGGATCGCGCGGAACGCGTCCGCGCACCGCTCGTGGAACTCCACCCCGATCTCGACCAGGCCGGTCGCGGCTTCGACGAGATCGCGGTCGGGCGCCCAGGGGTCGGCCAGGACGGACTCGAGCGCGCGGACCGCGCGGGCCCGCGCCGCGGAGCCGAACGCCGACAGCACGACCGCGGCCTTCCGGCGTTCCAGCGCGCTCGCGCGCTGGTCGCCGAGCACGGAGACGAGGCCGTGCTCGGCGATCGCGCGATCGTCGCCGCCGCAGTCGGACAGCGCCTCAGCCGCCGCGAGCCGGACCTCCACGGCGATCGCTTCCTGGTCGATCACCTCACGCAGCCGGTGGCGCGCGGCGTCGCCCTCCGCGCCGCGCAGCCTCGTCGCCAGCGCGGTCGCGGCCTCCACCCGCGACGGCCACGGGAAGGCCTCGTCGTCCATCAGACCGGACAACCAGCCGCCGATACCGGGGTGGTGGGTGGCACGGCCGGCCTGCGCCAGGATCTCGTCGCCGGGGGACTGCGTGGTGCGCGCCCAGGCGCGGACGGTCGCCAGGAAGTCGTCGACGACGCCCGCCCCGGCGGGGACGCGCCAGGCCAGCAGGCGGGCGGCCAGGAGGTGCTCGTCGGCGTTCCCGGCGTGCAGCCAGGTGATCAGGCGGTCGGCCTCGGCCGGGTGCAGGCGGGTGTAGTGCAGCAACACCGCGCGCGCGTGACGTCCGCGGAACTCCCCGCTCGCCGTGTGCAGCAGCAGGGCGAAGCCGGGGTGGGCGTGGTCGAAGTGCGCGGGCAGCAGTCTCGCCTGTGCCGTCGCGGCCAGGTGCTCGGCGAAGCTGTGGTGGAGGAACCGGAGGTCGCCGCCACGGCGGAAGAGCGGGCCGGCCGCGGTCAGCGAGGAGATCAGCTCCTCCCGCGCGTCCGGCGTCCAGCCGGGAACGTGTTCCCCGGCCCAGGCGGTCGCGGCGTCCGCCAGCGAGGTGTCGGCCTCCAGCCGCACCCGGCCCAGGTGCTCCAGCAGCAGGCCGCACACCTCGTCGAACCGGCCCGGCCTGGTCGCCTGCGCCGAGCGCAGGTACTTCAGGTAGCTCTCGTAGAGCTCGTACTGGCTGTCGGGCAGCGGGCGGTCGCCGTGCTGCTCGAAGATGATCGCGGCGATGGTCGCGAGCAGCGGCACGCGGACGAGCTCGTCCAGGTGGGCCGCGCGGATCTGCCGCACGAACCGGTCGGCGTCCTCGCCGAGGTCGAACCACCTGCCCGCGAAGTCGCGCAGCGCCGTCTCGTCGAAGGGCTGGAGTTCGTAGCGGTTCGCACCGATGCGCTGCAGCGGGGCGAGCGCCGCGCCCTCGATCGGCCTCGTGGTGAGGACGATCCGGTAGGGCGCCTCGGCGGTCGAGGCCCAGGCCGCGAGCACCGTCACCAGCCGGTCGCGCTCGACGGCGTCGGCGACCTCGTCCAGCCCGTCGACCAGCAGCAGCCACCGGCGCCCGGCGACGCGCTCACCCAGCCGGTCGGCGTCCACGGGCTTGCCGAGCAGCGCGCCGTACTCGGCGCGGACGCTCGCCGCGATCGCGTGCGGGAACGGCGTGTCGAGCCGCGCCGCGAGTTCCCGCGCGGTCACCCGCAGCGGCAGAACCGGTTCGAGCGAGCCGGCCTGACCCTCCTGGCCTGGCGACCACCAGCCGGCCAGCTCGGCCGCGAGCCGCAACGACAGGGTCGACTTGCCCTGGCCGGGCCCGCCGGTCACGACCACGTGGTCGTCGCTGGCCAGCACGTCGTGCACCGAGCGCGACGGCGGCCGGACCACGAGCCGGGACACCGGGACCGTCGCCGGCTGCACGAGCCGGCCCCGGTCGTCCACGATGGGGGCCGGGCGCTCCGGCTCGGGCTGGTCGTCGTCCTGCCCGCTGCCGAGCTCCTGGCGCACGTACAGCGTGGCCAGCGCCGGGCGCCGCGCCCCGGGCAGCCGGTACGGCAACTCCTGCGCAGCTTGCGCCTGGGCCCTGAGCAGGGCTTGGACGTCGGCGGGCAAGGCCGCGGCCTGGCCCCAGCCGGCCGGGGCGGCCGGGTGCGGTGCGGGTTCCGCGGCGGGCGTGGACAGGTGGAAGTGCACGCCCCCGCTGATGGATCCGGCCTGGACAGCCGCGCCGTGGACGGTGCCGCTCAGGTCATTGCTGATGCGCTGCTCGTCCACGCCCCCTCCTTCGCCGCGGCGAAGGCATCCTCTCACGAAGATCGCGGGCGAGAGGCGGAAACGCGCTAGTCCCCGGCCGCCGCGGCCGGGATGTCGTTCGCCGCCGCCCACGCGCCCACGTCCTGCCGCTGGACCGCCGCCGCCATCAGGTCGGGGAACTTGTCCGGCGTGCACGCGAACGCCGGAATCCCCAGCGCCGCCAGCGCGGCCGCGTTGTCGTGGTCGTAGGCGGGCGCCCCGTCGTCGCTCAGGGCGAGCAGGCACACCACCTGCACGCCGTCGGCCTTCAGGGCCTGCGCGCGCTGCAGCATCTCCGCCTCGTCACCCCCCTCGAAGAGGTCGCTGATCAGCACCAGCACCGTGTCGCGCGGGGCGTCGATCCGGCTCTGGCAGTACGCCAGCGCCGCGTTGATGTCGGTGCCGCCGCCCAGCTGGACCCCGAACAGCAGCTCCACCGGGTCGGACACCGACTCGGTCAGGTCCGCCACCGCGGTGTCGAACGCGATCACCTGGGTCCGCAGCGACCGGATCGAGGCGAGCACCGCCCCGAACACGCTCGCGTGCACCACCGACGCGGCCATCGACCCGCTCTGGTCCAGGCACAGCACGATCTGCCTGGACACGCTGGGCAGCCGCCTGCCGAAACCCACCAGCCGCTCCGGCACCACGGTCCGCTGCTCGGGCTGGTAGTGCTTCAGGTTGGCCAGGATCGTGCGGTTCCAGTCGATGTCGCCGTGCCGGGGCCGGTTCGTGCGGTTGGCGCGGTGCAGTGCCCCGCCCACCGCCTGCCGGGTGGGCTGCGCCAGGCGCTTCTCCAGGTCCTCGACCACCTTCCGCACCACCGCGCGCGCCGTTTCGCGCGACCGTTCGGGAATGGCCCGGTTGAGCGAGAGCAGCGTGCCCACCAGGTGCACGTCCGGCTGCACCGACTCCAGCATCTCCGGCTCCAGCAGCAACTGGCGCAGCCCGAGCCGTTCCATCGCGTCGCGCTGCATGACCTGCACCACCGAGCTGGGGAAGTAGCCGCGGATGTCGCCCAGCCACCGCGCGACCCGCGGGGACGATCCGCCGAGCCCGCCGCGCCGGTCCTTTTCCTTGTCGTACAACGCTTCCAGCGTGGCGTCCCGCCGGGCGTCCGCACCGGACAGCGACACGCCGGTGCCGTCGGCGTCCTGTCCGCCCAGCATCATCCGCCACCGCCGCAGCCGTTCGCTCATCCCAGCAGCTCCAGGATCCGCGGCACCACCAGCGCCGCCCGCTCGTGGTCCAGGTCCTCGTCCGCCGCGCGTGCCCCGGACGCGCCCTCGCCGCGGTCGATCCGCCGCACCCGCAGCCCGATCTCCCGCCGCTCCGGCGCGCTGAATTCGGCGAATGTGCGGCGCAGCAAAGGCAGCAGGTGGTCGAACACGTCCTCGCCGACCCCGGTGGCCCACCGGTCGACGATCTCCAGCAGCTCCGGCTCGTGCACCAGCAGTGCCGCCTCGCCGGACAGGAACCCCTCCAGCCACCCCGCGGCCTGCGTCGCGTCCGCGGCGACCGACAGCTGCCGGGACAGCCTGCCCCCGGCGTCGGCCACGTCCAGCAGCCCGGCGTCCAGCAGCAGCCGCACCGCGCGGCCGGCGATCAGGCCCGGCACGCCGAGGCGGTCGGCGACCGTCCGCAGCGCGCCGTACCAGACCTCCCGCAGCTCCTGCTGGTCCAGCAGCCCGATGCCGCGCTGCACGCCGTCCACGAGCTGCCGCACCTCGCGGCCGGCGTCCTCGTCGAGACCGGCGCACGCGGCGGGCAACCCGACCGCGATGCGCGTGACCACCCCGGTCAGCACCCGCTGCACCAGCTCGGTGTCCGCGCGGCGCACGTTGCCGTAGCGGCGCACGCGCGCCATCGGCTCCACCGCCGCCATCAGCCGGGTGGTGTCGTGCTGGCGCGCGGCTCGCTCGTCGAGCGCCGCGAGGACCCCCGCCAGCGCTTCCGGGAGGTCCGCGGTCAGCGTGTCCTCGACCAGGGCGCTCAGCTCGGCGATGTCGGCCTCGGCGGCACGCTGCGCCACCACAGCCGTCGCCGCGGACTCGATCGTCGTGCCGTGACCGCTCGCCTCGATCAACGCGACCGCCAGCTCCGGCCGCCACTCCAGCACCCACGACTCCCGGAACGTGCCCCGCGTCCGCGCCGTTTCCGCGGGCTCGCCCCACCGCACGCCGAGCAGCAGCAGCCGGTGCAGCAGCTTGCTGCGCTCCAGGTGCGTCGGCGTGCGCAGGTCCAGGTCGAGCTGCTGCTCGGCCGCGCTCTGCTTGAGCCGCAACCGTTTCCGGGTCGCCTCCAGGTCCTTGGCCAGCGGCACCATCGGCGTCTCGGCGGGCACCCGGCCCAGGATGTCGCCGACCAGCAGCTTGCGGGCGACCAGCCGCATCGGGACGTCCGACCCTCCACACAGGACCGCCTGGCAGGCCTCCAGCACCTCGGGCAGCCCGGGGTGCGGGCGGTTGCGCAGCACGGCCAGCGCGTCGGCGAGCCGGACGCCTTCGATCACCGCGGCCGGGGACACGTCGTGCTGCTCGCGGCGCAGCAGGTGCGCCACCCGCACCAGCCAGCGGCCCACCGCCTCGTCCCGGGCGGTGGTGAACAGGTGGTGGTACCAGCCGGGGGAGGAGATGCCCGCGCCGTAGCCGCTGGCCCTGGCCAGCCGCGACGACGTCCACGGCACCCAGGTCGCGGCGACCTTCGTCGTGCGCAACCCCTTGAGCAGCCGGTTGTCCGCGGCCTGCGCGGGGAACTCCGAGGGCACCAGCACCGGCGCGTGCCAGGCCCCGCACACCACCGCGATCGTGCCGGCCCCGCCGCGGATGACCGCCCGCAGCACCTTCCGCATCGCGGCTTCGCGCCGCTGGGTGCGCAGGTCGGGCACGTGCCCTTCGCGCAGCGCCCGCATGGCGTCGAGCAGCGCGTCGAACACTTCCAGCCCGTGGTAACGCAGTTCGACCGCGTCCTCCCACCAGCGCTCGGGGTCGTCGTACCCGGCGGCTTCGGCGAGCGTCGCGATCGGGTCGATCGGCGGTTCGGCGGCCGGGTCTTCGGCGTCCTCCAGCACCAGCGCGGCGTTCGCGGGCAGGTCGAGGAACCGCACCTGCCTGCCGTGCTCCAGAGCCCACCGCAGCGCCACCCACTCCGGGGAGAACACCGCCATCGGGTAGAACGCGGCCGTCGCCGGCCGGTCGGTCGCGTACACCAGCCCGGCCACCGGCGGGCGCATGCCCGCGGCCGCGGCGAGCGGGGCGACGGAGTCCAGCTCCGGCGGCCCCTCGATCAGCACGACCTCGGGGTCGAGCCGTTCCAGGGCGTCGGCGACCGCGCGGGCCGAACCGGGCCCGTGGTGCCGGATGCCGAGGACGTGAACGCTCACACCAGTTCCCGGCACGCGCGGTAGAGGTCGGACCACGGCTTGCGCTCGCGCACCACGGTCTCCAGGTACTCCTGCCACACGATCCGGTCCTGTACCGGGTCCTTGACCACCGCGCCGTGCAGGCCGGCCGCCACGTCGTCGGCCCGCACCACGCCGTCACCGAAGTGCGTGGCCAGGGCGATCCCGTTGGTCATCACCGAGATCGCCTCGGCGGTGGACAGCGTGCCCGACGGTGACTTGATCTTCGTGCGCCCGTCGGTGGTGACCCCGTCGCGCAGCTCGCGGAACACGGTCACCACGCGGCGGATCTCGTCCACGTTCTCCGCGCCGGCAGGCAGCTGCAGCGACCGGCCCAGCTGCTCGACGCGCAGGCGGACGATCTCCACTTCGGACTCCGCGTCGTCGGGCAGCGGCAGCACGACGACGTTGAAGCGGCGTTTCAGCGCGGCGGACAGGTCGTTCACGCCGCGGTCGCGGTCGTTGGCGGTGGCGATCACATTGAACCCGGCGAGCGCCTGCACCTCGCTGTCCAGCTCCGGGATCGGCAGGGTCTTCTCGCTGAGGATCGTGATCAGCGCATCCTGCACGTCGGACGGGATGCGGGTCAGCTCCTCGATCCGCGCGATGCCGCCGGTCTCCATCGCGCGCAGCACCGGGCTGGCGACCAGCGCCTTGGGCGAGGGCCCCTCGGCGAGCAGGCGCGCGTAGTTCCAGCCGTAGCGGATCGCCTCCTCGGCGGTGCCGGACGTGCCCTGCACCAGCTGGGTCGAGTCGCCGGAGATCGCCGCGGCCAGGTGCTCGGACAGCCACGTCTTCGCGGTGCCGGGCACGCCCAGCAGGAGCAGCGCCCGATCGGTGGCGAGCGTGGCGATCGCGACCTCGACGAGACGGCGCGAGCCGAGGTACTTCGGCGTGATCGGCGTGCCGTCCGGGGCCTCGCCGCCCAGCACGTAGGTGGCCACCGCCCACGGCGAGAGCTTCCAGTTGGGTGGTTTGGGCCGGTCGTCGGCGGCCGCGAGGGCAGCCAGCTCGTCGGCGTGCTGCTGCTCGGCGTGTGCTCTGAGCACGTCGGTCATGTGAACTCCTGCCGGATGGTCGCTCGGATGGTCAGCGCGTGGGCGATGCCGCGCAGGGTGCGCGCGGTGGGTTTGTGCTCGGTGCCGAGGGCGAGCAGCCAGTTCTCGACGGCGGCCAGCGCCGCGGGGTGCAGGTGCTCGGCCATCGCGCGGGCGGCGAGCCGCAGCACGGCCTCGGCCTTGCCGGTGCGCAGCCGCCCGACGATCCCGGTGGAGAACTCCGCGGGCCACGGCCCTGGCGCGGCGGCGAGCAGCGCGCCGAACCGGGCATCGAGTTTCCGGCTGCCGCCGAGGATCTCCGCGGCGGTCGCCGGGGTGAGCGCGGCGATCACCTCGGGGGTGGCCTGGTGGCGGGCCAGCGCGGTGAGCCACTCCTGGTCGCGCTGGCGCAGCGCGGCCTTCGTCCAGCCGAGGAGGACGTCGTGGCCGGCCTCGGGGATCCAGTCCGGATCCCAGGCGGACAGCGGGGCGGCGGCGAGGATCTGGATCAGCCGGGACGCGCCGCGGCCGAGACCAGGTTCGCGGTGGTCGGTGACACCGTCGCGGCGGGCCGCGTCGTCGGGTTCGCCGGGCAGGTCGAACGCGCCGCGGCCCTGGTGCAGCTGCTGGGCGCGCTCGGCCATGCGGCGGGCGCGGGCCGAGCCGGGCAGGTGGTCGAGCAGCGCGGTGGCGGCGGCGCGGACGGTCGCGGCGCGGTCGTCGAGGGCGCGTTCGAGCAGCGGTTCGTCGTCGCCGGACAGGCCGGTGCGCAGGGTGTCGAGGAAGGCGGCGCGGGTGGCGGCCGGCTCGTCGGTCCAGGTTTCCTCGATCAGTTCGCGCGCGCGGCCGGGTGCGGTGGCGCGCAGGTCGGTCAGCAGCGCCACCCGCTCGGCGCGGGTGCCGGTGGCGAACCGTTCCGCCACGTCGGCGGGCGGGACGGTGGCGGCCCAGCTCCACGCCGGGTTGTGCCCGGCCAGCCAGGCGCCGCGCGGGCCGAGGACGTCGCGGACCAGCGGGCGCGCGGTGGCGGTGGTCGTGCCGAACCGGAGCAGCTCCGGCAGCAGCCGGTACGGCGGGCGCCGTCCGGTGTCGCGGGCGGCGGCGAGCCAGTCGCCGGTGAGCAGCTCGGTGCCGACCTCGAGGCGGATGGCCTTGGTGAGCAGGAGTTCCAGCAGCTGGGCGGCGGCCGGGGTGCACTCGGGACGGTCGTCGGGGGCGGCGGGTTGCCGCGGGGTGCCGCGCCACACCGGTGGCGTCCAGCCCGCGCGCCGGTGCCCGGCGGCGAGGGCGGCCGCGGCCAGGACCGCGGCCTCGGGCGAGTCCGCGGTGACGCGGCCTGCGCCCGGAATCCCGGAGGCGGCGAGGTCGAAGGGGCGGCGGCCGGTGCCGACGAGCGCCGTGCCCAGCAGGTCGTCCCACGCGGTCACAGCGCCACCAGCCGGTCGTCGACCTGCACGCTCAGGGGGTGCAGGCGCTCGTCGATCCACTCGCCGAACACCGGCACCGGGTGCCCGCCGGACAGGGCGAGCAGCTGCCACACGTCGGTGCCCGGGGCCAGGGTGAGCGCGGCTCCGGCGGGGTCGACGAGCAGCGGCGGGTCGCCGGGGACGACGGTCATCGCGGCCAGCGCCAAGGGGATGCGGCGCAGCCACGGGTTGCCGGCGAGCCACCGGGCGGCCTGCCCGAGCGCGGTGCGGACGTCGGTGGCGTGCGGCAGGCCGGAGCCGGGCGTGACCTTGTGCTCGTCGCCGGCGAGCAGGGCGCGGCGGGGCGGGCCGCCGGGGTAGCGGGCCACCTCACCGTCCACAACGGACCCGAGCACGTGCGCGACCTTCAGCGCCTGCCCGGCGGCGGCGAAGTCCAGCAGCACCACGGTTTCGCCGGTGCGCTCGCCGTGCAGCCAGGTGCGCTGGGACAGCAGGCGCTCGTCCTCCTCCTGGCTCAGGCCGACGACCCACCACCGGTCGGCGACCCGGTCGCCGATCTCGTCGCGGCGGCGGGCCCAGCCCAGCACCGTGCGCAGGTCGCCCATCGCGGCGTCGTCCAGCTCGGCGCGGCGCCGCCACGCGCGGACCGCGAGGTACCAGCGGCCGAGCTCGCCGAGCAGGTGCGGCGCCCAGTCGGCGCGGGCGTGGATGTCGGCGCCGGCGGCGCGGACCCGGTCGGCGAGCCCGGGCAGCTGGGCGTCGACGAGCCGGGCCGCGGCGGTCTCCCAGAACCCGGGCGGCTGGCGGCGGGCGGTCGCCAGGCCCTGCCGGACGAGGTCGTGCAGCCACAGCTCGAAGTCGTCGAGGCCGGCCGACATGAGCGACTCCCGCTCGGCCAGGCGCTTGGCCTGCGCCTCGGGGTCGGGTTTGGCGGCTTCCCGGCGGGGTGCGGCGGGGGTGACCCAGTCGGCGGGCCCGGCGTCCTCGGCGACGGAGCCGTCGCCCGCGGCCCACATGAGCAGCAGCGCCAGGCCGTGCTTGCAGGGGAACTTGCGGCTCGGGCAGGTGCAGCGGAAGGACGGTTCGGTGAGGTCGACGGTCACCTGGTAGGGGGCGCGGGCGCTGCCCTGGCACTTGCCCCAGACGAGTGAGCTGGTGCTGCCGAGGTCGGACCAGGTGCGCGGGTTCGCCAGCCCACGGGCCGCCCGCGCGGACCCGGCGTCCGGGGCCAGCGCGAGCACCCGAGCCACCGTCCACCGCGATCCCACCCGGCCAGCCTATCGGCCGTGACGGAGCCGCGGCCTGCTGGTTCACCGGCCGGGGCGCGTCCCGGATGCCGGCGGCGACGGCCGGCGCGCCCCGCCGCGTGCCGGGGTAGGCGCCTCCCAAAGGGAGGTGCGGTCGGGGGGCAGGCGGGTTGGCCGGGTGCGTGCGTTGGCGAACTCGCGGACAGGGCGTGCGTGTCCGCCGGCCTCGGCGAGGGCTGGTCGCCCGGCATGCCCCCCGTGGCGTGCCGGTGCGCCCCGCCGCGTCCCGCATGCCGGTGCGACGCCTCCTGGGGGAGGGCGGTCCGGCTCAGGCGCGCGGACTGCCCGTCGTGCCGCGGACCACCAGCTTCGGCTGGATGACCAGGTGCGCGGGCTCCCGCGCGGGGTCGTCCAGGCGGCTGACCACCGCGCGGACCGCCAGCTCGGCCTGCCGTTCCGGCGCCTGCGCCACCGTCGTCAGGTCGATGTGCGACAGCTGCGCCAGCGGGCTGTCGTCGAAACCCACCACCGAGATGTCGCCCGGCACGTCCAGCCCGGCGCGCCACACGGTGTCCAGGAAACCCACCGCGCACCGGTCGTTGCCGGCGAACACCGCGGTCGGCATGGACGCCCGGTCGGCCAGCAGGGTGCGCGCCGCCGCCGCGCCGGACTCCTCCGTCTGGTCGCCGGGCAGCACCGTGATGTGCTCGGCGAGCCCGTGCCGCCGCAGCGCGGCCTTGTAGGCGCGGCGCCGGTCCGCGGAACCGGGGCCGTCCCCGCCGTCGATGTGCGCGATCGACTTGTGCCCCAGCTCCACCAGGTAGTCGATGATCTGGCGGACGCCCTGGGCCTCCGCCGCGTGCACCGCGTCCACCTCGGCCCCGCTGAACCGGCGGCCCACCACGGCGGTCGGGATGCGCGTCGCGAGGTCCCGCACGTACCCCGGCTCCAGGTTCGGGCCGAGCAGCACCAGCCCCTCGCACCGGTGGCTGAGCAGCGCCTCGACCGCGGCCTGCTCGGCCCGGCTGGGCGCGGTCGCCGACAGCAGGATGTCGTAACCCAGCTCCTCGGCCACCGGGTACACGCCCTCGATCAGGTCGTTGTGGAAGGGGTTGCGCGCCGTGAACATCACGCCGAGCACCTTGCTGCGGGACCTGGCGAGCATCTGCGCCGCGCTGTCCGGCCGGTAACCCAGCTCGCGCGCCGCGGCGAACACCCGCTGCCGGGTCTCCTCGCTCGGCCCGCGTTCGTTGCGGAACACCAGCGACACCAGCGCACGGGACACCCCGACCCGTTGGGCCACGTCACCCATGGTCGGGCGCCTTCCGCGCCTCTGCTTGCCGGGCTCGTCCCCGGCGTCTGCGCTCATCCATTTCCTCCGCGGCTCTTGACACCACTCTCGGCTGTCTTCATAGTACCGGGTACTAGAGCGCGCTAATAGCGCGCGCTAACCGCTCCCCGCAGGCCACACACAAGGAGGTGTCCGGGTGACCTTCGACGTCGTCACCATGGGCCGCATCGGCGTGGACATCTATCCACTGCAGACGGGCACGGGCCTGGAGGACGTCACGTCGTTCGGCAAGTACCTGGGTGGCAGCGCGACCAACGTCGCGGTCGCCGCCGCGCGGTACGGGCGCCGGTCGGCTGTCGTCACCAAGACCGGTGCCGACCCGTTCGGCCGGTTCCTGCACCGGGCGCTGGCCGGTTACGGTGTGGACGACCGTTTCGTCGGCACGTCGGAGCACCTGCCGACCCCGGTGACGTTCTGCGAGATCTTCCCGCCGGACGATTTCCCGTTGTACTTCTACCGCTTCCCGAAGGCCCCCGATCTGGACATCGCCCCCGGCGAGCTGGATTTCGACGCGATCCGCGCGGCGAAGATCTTCTGGGTCACCGTGACCGGCCTGTCGCAGGAGCCCAGCCGTTCCGCGACGCTGGCCGCGCTGGAGGCCCGTGGCGGCAGCGGCATCACGGTGCTGGACCTGGACTACCGGCCGATGTTCTGGGAGTCCCGGGAGCAGGCCCGCGAGTGGGTGAGTCAGGCCCTGCGCCACGTGACCGTCGCCGTCGGCAACCTCGACGAGTGCGACACCGCGGTCTGCACCCGCGACCCGCGGGAAGCGGCGAAAGCGTTGCGGGACAAGGGCGTTTCGCTGGCGGTGGTGAAGCAGGGCCCGAAGGGCGTGCTGGCGGTGGACGACGACGGGGAGATCGAGGTCCCGCCGGTGCCCGTGGAGGTGGTCAACGGCCTCGGCGCGGGCGACGCGTTCGGCGGGGCGCTGTGCCACGGGCTGCTGTCCGGCTGGGACACCAGGCGGATCATGCGCTTCGCCAACGCCGCCGGGGCGCACGTGGCCGGTGAACTGTCCTGTTCGGACGCCATGCCGACCGAAGACCAGGTACTTCACGAGCTGGGAGAAACACAGAGTGTCTGAGACAGTGCGGCGGATCGTGGCCAAGCGGGTGCGCGACCCGGAGGCGATCGCCGAGGCCGCGGCGCGGCGGGTGCGCGCGAAGTCGCCGTTCAACGACATGGGCCGGACGATGATCATCGCCGCGGACCACCCGGCTCGCGGCGCGAACGCCGTCGGCGGGGACCCGCTGGCGATGGCCGACCGGGGTGAGCTGCTGGACCGGCTCTGCCTCGCGCTGGAGCGGCCCGGTGTCACCGGCGTCCTGGCGACGGCGGACGTCCTGGAGGATCTGCTGCTGCTGGGCGTGCTGGACGGCAAGACGGTGATCGGGTCGATGAACCGCACCGGCCTGGCCGGGTCGTCCTTCGAGATCGACGACCGATTCGCCTGCTACGACGCCGCCTCGATCGACCGGATGCGGTTCGACGGCGGCAAGACCCTCACCCGGATCTGCCTGTCCGACCCGGCCACGCCGGCCGTTCTGGAGAACACGGCCCGGGCGGTGAACGAGCTGGCCGACCGCAAGCTGATCGCGATGGTCGAGCCGTTCCTGTCCGAGTGGGTGGACGGGAAGCTGCGCAACGACCTGTCGCCGGAGGCGGTGATCAAGTCCATCACGATCGCCTCCGGGCTGGGCCGGACGTCGGCCTACACGTGGCTGAAGCTGCCGGTGGTGGCCGAGATGGAGCGGGTGATGGCGTCGGCGACGCTGCCTGCGGTCCTGCTCGGTGGTGAGGTCAAGGACCCGGACGCGGCGTTCGCTTCCTGGCAGCAGGCGCTCGCACTGCCGACCGTGCAAGGGCTCGTGGTGGGGCGGTCGCTGCTCTACCCGCACGACGGCGACGTCGCCAAGGCAGTGGACACGGCGGTGGGGCTGCTGTGAAGCTGTATCGCGAGGCGGGCAGCACCGCCGAGGCCCCGTTCGACGTGGTGGTCACTCCGGAGACGGCGGGCTGGAACCACTCCGGCTTGCGGGTGCTCGATCTGGACGGCACCCACCGTCTGTCCACGGGAGACAGCGAGGCGCTGGTGCTGCCGCTGTCGGGAGGCTGCACGGTCGAGGTGGCGGGGGAGACCTTCACCCTGCGCGGCCGGCCCGGAGTGTTCGACGCCGTGACCGATTTCGTCTACCTGCCCAGGGACGCCGAGGTCACGATTACCGGGAGCGGCCGGTTCGCACTGCCTGCGGCGAGGACCGGGAAGAGGCTCCCGGCACGGTACCAGCCGGCGAGCGCGACCCCGGTGGAGCTGCGTGGCGCGGGCAACTGCTCGCGCCAGGTGAACAACTACTGCCTGCCGCACACCTTCGAGGCCGACCAGCTGCTGGTGTGCGAGGTGCTGACGCCGGGCGGGAACTGGTCGTCGTACCCGCCGCACAAGCACGACGAGGCCCGTGACGGCGAGAGCGTGCTGGAGGAGATCTACTACTTCGAGGTGGCCGGCGGTGGCATGGGCTACCAGCGGGTGTACGGGTCCTCCGACGTGCTGGCCGAGGTGCGGTCCGGTGACGCGGTGCTGATCCCGCACGGCTGGCACGGCCCGTCGATGGCCGCGCCCGGCTACGACCTCTACTACCTCAACGTGATGGCCGGCCCCGGGCCGGAGCGGGCCTGGCTGATCTGTGACGACCCCGCCCACGGGTGGGTCCGCCAGACCTGGGAGTCCGCGGACGTCGATCCGCGCCTGCCGTTCGGGAGCAAGCCATGAGACTGACCACCGCGCAGGCGCTCGTGAAGTTCCTGGCCGGCCAGTACTCCGAGCGCGACGGCGTCGAACAGCGCCTGATCCCCGGCACGTGGGGCATCTTCGGGCACGGCAACGTGGCCGGGATCGGGCAGGCGCTGCTGCAGCACGCCGACGAGATGCCTTATTACCTGGCCCGCAACGAGCAGGGACAGGTGCACGCGGCCGCGGCGTTCGCCAAGATGCGCAACCGGCTGCAGACCTTCGCCTGCACCGCCTCCACCGGGCCGGGCTCGACGAACATGATCACCGGCGCCGCGCTGGCCACCACCAACCGGCTGCCGGTGCTGCTGCTGCCCTCCGACATGTTCGCCACCCGTTACCCGGACCCGGCGTTGCAGCAGCTGGAGGACACCCGCGGCGGGGACGTGACGGTGAACGATGCGTTCCGCCCGGTGTCGAAGTACTTCGACCGCATCACCCGCCCCGAGCAGCTCATCCCCGCCGCGCTGGCGGCGATGCGGGTGCTCACCGATCCGGTCGAGACCGGCGCGGTGACGTTGTGCCTGCCGCAGGATGTCCAGGCCGAGGCGTTCGACTGGCCGGAGGAGTTCTTCCGCCGCCGGGTGTGGCACGTCGGCCGTCCCGTGCCGGAAACCGACGCCCTGCGACGGGCCGTGGCGCTGCTGCGGTCGGCGAAGGCGCCGCTGATCGTCGCGGGCGGGGGAGTGGTCTACTCAGAAGCCGAACACGAACTCCGCGTCTTCGCCGAGGCCACCGGCATCCCGGTCGCCGACACTCACGCCGGCAAGGGCGCCATCCCGTGGGACCACCCGTGTGCGGTCGGCGGCATCGGGTCCACCGGTACCACTGCCGCGAACGCGCTGGGCGCGGAGGCGGACGTGGTGCTCGGCATCGGCACCCGCTACAGCGACTTCACCACCGCCTCCCACACCGTCTTCGGAAACCCGGACGTCAGGTTCGTCAACCTGAACGTCGCCCGCCTGGACGCCGCCAAGCATTCCGCCGAGATGCTCCTGGCCGACGCCAAACGCGGCATCACCGCCCTGCACGAGGCTCTGGGTGACTGGCAGGTGGACGAGGCCTACCGCGCCCGCGCCCGGATGCTGGCCGAGGACTGGAACCGCAAGGCCGACGCCTGCTTCACCGTCGGGCACCAGCCGCTGCCCGCGCAGACAGAGATCCTCGGCGCCCTCAACGCCGCCTTGGACGACCGGGACGTGGTGATCAACGCGGCCGGCTCGATGCCCGGCGACCTGCAGATGCTGTGGCGCGCCCGCGACCCGAAGGCGTATAACGTCGAATACGCCTTCTCCTGTATGGGCTACGAGGTCGCCGCCGGGGTCGGCACGAAGATGGCCGCCCCGGACCGGGAGGTCGTCGTCCTGGTGGGCGACGGCTCGTACCTGATGATGGCCCAGGAGATCGTCACGATGGTCTCCGAGGGGCTGAAGGTGATCATCGTCCTGGTGCAGAACCACGGCTTCGCCTCCATCGGCGCGCTGTCGGAGTCCCTTGGCTCGCAGCGGTTCGGCACCCGGTACCGCTACCGCAGCGACGACACCGGGCAACTGGACGGCACCGTGCTGCCGGTCGACCTCGCCGCGAATGCCGAAAGCCTGGGCGCCACCGTCCTGCGCGCATCCACAGTGGACGAATTCACCGCGGCGATCGCCCAGGCCAAGGCGAACAGCACGACCACCGTCGTGCACGTGGAGACCGACCTGTACGGCCCCAACCCGCCTGGCTCGGCGTGGTGGGACGTGCCGGTCAGCGAGGTCTCCGAACTCGAGTCCACCCGCAAGGCCTACGAAACCTACTCGGCCACCAAACGAGCACAGCGGCACTACCTGTGAGGAACAGCGTGAACACCATCGAACACTGGATCAACGGCGCGCCCGCGCGGGCCGGCTCCACCCGCACCGCGCCCGTCCACAACCCCGCCACCGGCGAAATCCAGGCCCAGGTGCTGCTCGCCGAACCGGCCGACGTGGACGCCGCGGTCGCCGCGGCGGGCAAGGCCTTCGAGGCGTGGGGCAACTCCTCGCTCAGCCAGCGGGTGCGGATCATGTTCGCCTTCCGCGAGCTGCTGGTGAAGCACGAGGACGAGCTGGCGCGGACCATCTCCGCCGAGCACGGCAAGGTCATCGACGACGCCCGCGGCGAGATCGTGCGCGGCCGCGAGGTCGTGGAGTACGCGTGCGGGATCGCCGACGCGCTCAAGGGCGGCTTCTCCGACCAGGTCTCCCGCGACGTCGACGTGCACAGCTTCCGCCAGCCCCTCGGCGTGGTCGCCGGCATCACCCCGTTCAACTTCCCGATCATGGTGCCGTTGTGGATGCACCCGATCGCCATCGCCACCGGCAACACGTTCGTCCTCAAGCCCTCCGAACGCGACCCTTCGGCGTCCAACCTCGTCGCCGAGCTGTACGCCGAGGCCGGGCTGCCGGAGGGCGTGTTCAACGTGGTGCACGGCGACAAGGTCGCGGTGGACGCGATCCTCGACCACCCGGACATCGCCGCCGTGTCGTTCGTGGGGTCCACGCCGATCGCGAAGTACGTGCACGAGCGGGCCACCGCGTCCGGCAAGCGCGTCCAGGCCCTGGGCGGGGCGAAGAACCACGCGGTCGTGCTGCCCGACGCCGACCTGGAGTTCGCCGCCAACCACCTCACCGCCGCCGCGTTCGGCTCCGCCGGGCAGCGCTGCATGGCCATCTCGGTCGGCGTCGCCGTCGGCGAGGCAGGCGACCAGCTGGTCGAGATCCTCGAGCGCAAGGCCAAGGAGGTCAAGGTCGGCCCCGGCTCCGACATCGGCAACGACATGGGGCCGGTGGTCACCCAGGCCGCCCGCGAACGCGTCGTCAACGCCGTGGCCAGCGGCGCCGAGCAGGGCGCGACCGTCGTCGTCGACGGCCGGAACCTCACCGTCCCCGGCCACGAGGGCGGCTTCTTCGTCGGCCCGTCGCTGCTGGACCACGTCACCACCGACATGGACGCCTACCGCGAGGAGATCTTCGGCCCGGTCCTGGCGATCGTGCGCGTGGACACCGTGGACGAGGCGATCGCGCTGATCAACGCCAACCCCTACGGCAACGGCACCGCCATCTTCACCGGCAGCGGCGAGGCCGCGCGCCGGTTCCAGCGCGAGGTCAAGGTCGGCATGATCGGCATCAACGTGCCCATCCCGGTCCCGATGTCCTACTACAGCTTCGGCGGCTGGAAGGACTCCCTCATCGGCGACAGCCCCATCCACGGCCCCGAAGGTGTCCGCTTCTACACCCGCGCCAAGGTCGTCACCAGCCGCTGGCCCCACACCGAAGCCGGATTCAACTTCCCCACCTCCAGCTAGGAGCACCATGACCACCGCGACGACGCGCACCGTGATCGGCAACCTCTGCCTCGGCTCCGCCCCCGACTCGTGGGGCGTCTGGTTCGCCCAGGACGAGCAGCAGGTCCCGCACACCCGGTTCCTCGACGAGCTCGTCCAGGCCGGGTACGAATGGCTGGAGCTGGGCCCGTTCGGCTACCTGCCCACCGACCCGCGGCAGCTGGCCGACGAGCTGGGGGAGCGCGGCCTGAAGGTGTCCGGCGGCACCACGTTCGGCGCGCTGCACCGGCCCGACCACTGGGACGACATGCTCGCCACCACCCGCAAGGTCGCCGAGCTGACCGCCGCCGCCGGCGCCCACCACCTCGTCTACATCCCGCCGATGTACCGCGACGAGAAGACCGGCGCCTACACCGAGTCGCCCGAGCTGACCGCCGAGCAGTGGGCCTCCTTCGGCCGCCGTGCCGACGAGCTGGGCCGGATCCTGCTGGAAACCTACGACGTGCGGCTCGTGCTGCACCCGCACGCGGACAGCCACATCCAGACTCAGCCCGAGATCGAGCGCTACCTCAACGAAAGCGACGCCCGCTACGCCAACCTGTGCCTGGACACCGGACACGTCGCCTACGGCGGTGGCGACGCGGTCGACCTGATCCGCCGCTTCGGCGAGCGCATCGGATACGTCCACATCAAGCAGATGGACGCGGCTGTCCTCGACCGGGTGCGCGCCGAGAACCTGTCCTTCGGCGAGGCCGTCAAGCTCGGCGTGTGCGTCGAACCGCCGGCGGGGGTGCCCAACCCGGCCGAGGTGATCGGCGCGCTGTCCGAACTGGACGCCGAGGTCTTCGTCATCGTCGAGCAGGACCTCTACCCCTGCGCCCCCGAGGTGCCCCTGCCCATCGCGGTGCGGACCCGCGAGTACCTGAACTCGTGCGGCCTGTCCGGCACCCGCCGCCCCGGAGGAGAGCGCGCATGACCGTCCATATCGGAGTCATCGGCACCGGCATGATCGGCCAGGACCACATCCGCCGCCTGACCGACGTGGTCACCGGCGCCGACGTGGTGGCCGTGACCGACGTCGACGGCGCCCGCGCGGCCGAGGTCGCCTCCGGCATCGGCGCCCGTGCCCTGCCCACCGGGCAGGACGTGATCGCCGACCCGCTGGTCGACGCGGTCGTGGTCACCAGCTGGGGCCCGACGCACGCCGAGTACGTGCTGGCCGCGATCGAGGCGGGCAAGTACGTCTTCTGTGAGAAGCCGCTGGCCACCACCGCCGAGGACTGCCTGCGCATCATCGAGGCCGAGCAGACGTTCGGACGGCGGCTGGTGCAGGTGGGGTTCATGCGCCGCTACGACGCCGGCTACCGCGCCATGAAGCAGCTCCTCGACGGCGGGCAGCTGGGCCACCCGCTGATGATGCACTGCGCGCACCGCAACCCCACCGTGCCCGAGGCCTACCACTCGGCGATGGCGGTGCAGGACACCGCGGTGCACGAGATCGACACGATCCGCTGGCTGCTGGAGGAGGAGATCGTCTCCGCCCAGGTGATCCAGCCGCGCCGCACCGCCAACCGGTTCGAGCACCTGGCCGACCCGCAGTTCATGCTGTTCGAAACCGAGAGCGGCGTCCGGGTCGACCTGGAGGTGTTCGTGAACTGCCAGTTCGGCTACGACATCCAGTGCGAGACGGTGTGCGAGGCAGGCACCGTGCGGCTGCCCGACCCGGCGGACGTGATCGTCAAGACCGGCGCCGTCCAGCGCACCGGCGTGCTGCAGGACTGGAAGGACCGCTTCGGCGCCGCGTTCGACCGGGAGTTCGTCGAGTGGATCGCCTCCATCGACGACGGCAGGCTCGCCGGCCCCAGCGCCTGGGACGGCTACGCCGCGGCGGTGATCACCGACGCCGGCACCGAGGCGCTGCACACCCAGCGCGTGGTGTCCGTGCGGCTCAAGGACCGCCCTGACCTCTACGGGAGCTGACGTGAAGATCGCACTCGACCCCTACATGCTGCGTCACCTGCCGATGCGCGAGATGGTCCGCACGGTCGCCGACATCGGCTACGACCACATCGAACTGTCCCCGCGCGCGGACTTCATGCCCTTCTTCCTGCACCCGCGCGCCGACGACGACAAGGTCGCCGAGCTGAAGGGCGTGCTGGCCGAGACCGGTGTCCGGCTGGCCAGCGTGCTTCCGCTGTACAAGTGGTCCAGCCCGGACGAGTCCGAGCGCCAGGCCGCGGTCCGCTACTGGAAGCGGATGATCGAGGTGACCGCCGAGCTGGGCTGCCCGCTGATGAACTCCGAGTTCAACGGCCGCCCGGAGAAGGCCGCGGAGAGCGAGGCCGCGTTCTGGCGGTCCATGGAGGAGCTGCTGCCGGTCTTCGAACGCGAAGGCATCGCCCTCAACCTCGAAGCGCACCCGGACGACTTCTGCGAGCTGAACGACCCCGCGGTGGATCTGGTGCGTGCCATCAACAAGCCGTGGGTGAACTACCTGTACTGCGCCCCGCACACGTTCCACCTCTCCGACGGCGCGGGCGACATCGCCGGGATGCTGCGCTACGCGGGCGACAAGCTGCAGCACGTGCACATCGCGGACACCTTCAACCACAAGGGGTCCTCCGGTCTGCGCTACATCCTCAACCCGCCGGGGACCCCGGCGCGGATCCACCAGCACCTGGACATCGGCCAGGGCGAGGTCGACTGGGACGCCTTCTTCGGCACGCTCCGCGAGCTCGGTTTCGACGGGGTCGCGACCGTGTGCGTGTTCGCCTGGGAGGAACGCGCCGTCGAATCCTCCACTTTCATGCTCGAACGGGTTACCAAGGAACTGGCCGCCTAGAGGAAGAAAACCTCATGTCACACGTCAAAGACGACGCACCATCCGGGCAGACCCTCCCCGAGGACCAGAAGGGGCCGCACACGCGGCGGCTCCGCCTGATCACCGTGATCGCCACCTTCGGGGGGCTGCTGTTCGGCTACGACACGGGCGTGATCAACGGCGCCCTGCCCTACATGCAGGCCGACCTCGGGCTCACCGCCCTGAGCGAGGGGCTGGTGACGAGTTCGCTGCTGCTGGGCGCGGCGCTCGGGGCGGTGCTGGGCGGGCGGTTGTCCGACCGCCGTGGACGCCGCCGCACCATCCTGGCCCTGGCGGTGATCTTCCTCGTCGGCACCCTGGGCTGCACGTTCGCCCCGGACACCACGGTCATGGTGATTTCGCGGTTCGTGCTCGGCCTGGCCGTCGGCGGGGCCTCGGTGACCGTGCCGACCTACCTCGCCGAGGTCTCGCCCGCCGAACGGCGCGGGCGGCTGGTGACCCAGAACGAACTGATGATCGTCACCGGCCAGCTGCTCGCGTTCACGTTCAACGCGATCATCGGCAACGCGTTCGGCGAGAGCGGTGGTGTGTGGCGGTGGATGTTGGTGCTGGCCACGCTGCCCGCGGTGGTGCTGTGGTTCGGGATGCTGGTCATGCCGGAGAGCCCGCGGTGGCTGGCTTCCCGGGAGCGGTTCGGCGACGCGCTGTCCGTGCTCAAGGAGGTCCGCTCGGCCCGGCGCGCGGAGGCCGAGCTGGCCGAGGTGCGGCAGCTCGCGCTTCAGGACCGGCAGGCCAAGACCGGCGGCTGGTCGGACCTGGCGACCCCGTGGATCCGGCGGCTCGTGCTCACCGGGGTCGGCATCGCGATCGTCCAGCAGATCACCGGCGTCAACTCGATCATGTACTACGGCACGCAGATCCTCACCGACGCCGGGTTCTCCGCGAACGGCGCACTGACCGCGAACATCGCCAACGGCGTGATCTCGGTGCTGGCCACGTTCGTCGGGATCTGGCTGCTGGGACGGGTCAACCGCAGGCCGATGCTGATCGCCGGGCAGATCGGCACCACCTCGGCGCTGCTGCTGATCGGGCTGTTCTCGCTGCTGCTGCCGGAGGGGACGGGGCGCGCGTTCGTCGTGCTGACCCTGACGGTGACGTTCCTGGCGTTCCAGCAGGGGTCGATCTCGCCGGTGACGTGGCTGATGCTGTCCGAGATCTTCCCGCTCAAGTTGCGCGGGTTCGGGTTCGGGCTGTGCGCGCTGGTGCTGTGGCTGACCAACTTCGCGGTCGGGCTGCTGTTCCCGCTGCTGGTGGAGGCCATCCACATCTCGGGCACGTTCTTCCTGTTCGCCGCGCTCGGCGTCGGAGCGATCACGTTCGTGGCGAGGTTCGTGCCGGAGACCCGCGGCCGGTCGCTGGAGACGCTGGAGAAGGAACTGCGTACCCGCTACACCGGGCAGGTGACGGTCTGATGGCGGTGCTGGTCGCGGTGACCGATTCGGACGAGGGCACGCTGGCGCTGGACACCGCGGTCGCCGAGGCGCGCCGCCGCGGGACCGGGCTGATGGCCGCCAACCTGCGCCTGGCGCCGCTGGACACCTCGCACGTGCCCGCCGACGTCGAGACGACCGTGCTCGAACGGGAGCCGGACGTCGAAGTGGGGCAGCACGTGCTCGGCCTGTTGGACCGCCACCGCGACGAGGTGGACCTGCTGGTGATCGGCATGAAGCGGCGCAGCCCGGTGGGCAAGCTCGTGCTGGGCAGCCTCGCGCAGTTCCTGCTGCTCAACGCCGACGTGCCGGTGCTGGCGGTGAAGACGCCCGGGTGACGGAGCACCGGGCCGGGGCTGAGCGCCCCGGCCCGGTGGCTGGCCGGGCCCGGTGGCCTGGCCGGGCCCGGTGGCCTGGCCGGGCCCGGTGGCCTGGCCGGGCTCGGTGGCCTGGCCGGGCTCGGTGGTCGGCCCCGGCCGGTGGTCCAGCCTGGCCCGGCCCGCTGGCCCGGCCCGCTGGTCTGGCCGGATGGCCTGGCCGGATGGCCTGGCCGGGCTCGGCGGCCCGCCTGGGCCCGGTGGCCTGGTCCCGCTTGGTGGCCTGGTCGGGCTCGGTGGCTGGTCGGGCTCGGTGGCCTGGCCGGGCTCGGTGGTCGGCCCCGGCCGGTGGTCCGGCCTGGCCCGGCCCGCTGGCCCGGCCCGCTGGTCTGGCCGGATGGTCTGGCCGGATGGCCTGGCCGGGCTCGGCGGCCCGCCTGGGCCCGGTGGCCTGGTCCCGCTTGGTGGCCTGGTCGGGCTCGGTGGCTGGTCGGGCTCGGTGGCCTGGCCGGGCTCGGTGGTCGGCCCCGGCCGGTGGTCCAGCCTGGCCCGGCCCGCTGGCCCGGCCCGCTGGTCTGGCCGGATGGCCTGGCCGGATGGCCTGGCCGGGCTCGGCCGCCCGCCTGGGCCCGGTGGCCTGGTCCCGCTTGGTGGCCTGGTCGGGCCCGGTGGCCCGCCTGGGCCCGGTGGCCCACCCCGGCTCGCTGGTCCGGTCTGGCCGGCCCCGGCCGGCGGCGCTCAGGCCATTTCGGGGACCCGCAGGTGCGCCAGGGCCAGCTCGAACTCGGCCACCTCCAGGATCTCCACGCCGGCCTCCTCCGCGCCGCGCGAGCGGAGCGCGTCGGCGCGGTTGCGGGTGCTCGCCATGTTCGCGTGGCTGTCGTAGGTCACCGAGGACACCGCGATGCCGGCCTCGCGGTCGATCATCAGGCTGGCGCTGCAGAACCCGTCGAGGCGTTCCAGCTCGGGCAGCAGGCCCATGCGGTAGGTGTCGATGGCGCGGTCGAGCTGGTCGAAGCGGGTCCAGGTGACGCGGCAGCAAGCCCCTTCCGGCGCGGGCCGCGTGCGGTGCAGCACCGCGATCTCCCACTCGTCGACCTGGGCGCGGTTGCCGCCCATCACCTCCGCCGCGTGGTCGCGCAGCGGGCGCACCCGGTCCGCGCTGTCCCGCATCGCCTCCATCGACTCCCACGACGTGGTGGCGATGCAGCGCCCGGACTCGCGGTCGACGAGCATCGACAGCCCGACACAGCCGGGCATCTCCATCAGCTCCGGCATGACCTCGTCGCGCATGTGGGCGATCCCGGCGTCGATGGTGTCCTGGTGAGCTTGCACCGTGGTGGAACGCGCGAACACGCCTTCCACCCCCTCTCCGGTCGAGGCGGCGTCCCGGCGGCGCCGCCGGTAGCCCTCCACCTTGCGCCGCGGGGCGAGCGGGCGCAACCGTGGCCGGAACCGGTCCACCACTCAGTCGACGACGTACCACTGGCCGCCGCGGTATTCGAGGACCGCGTCGCCGAGATCGCTCTCCGTGAACGGGGTGCCCGCCCGCACCGCGCCGGCCGGGATTTCGATCCGCCCGGCGGTTTCGGTGACCCGGGCCCGGTCGACCGTCGCGGTGCGCAGTGCCTGCTTCTGTGCCGGCGAGAACATCTGGAACGTGATCGGGAAGGTCTGCTCGCACGGCCCGAAACCCTGGTCCTCGGCCTGCTTCGCGGCCGGGCCGGCGATCTCGCAGGCCACCGCGAGGTCCTCACGGCCCACGGCGTGCAGGAACTCCTCGTAACGCCGGATGCCGTCGGACGCCGACGGGGCCGACGACGTCGGCGGTGCCGAGGACCCTGACGGTGGCGGGCCGTCCTGCTTGCGGTACAGCGTGGCCGATGCCGTCACGCCGCCGCCGGAGTAGGTCATCTTCAGCGACTCGCCGTCCCGGTGGAGCGTCACCGTGCCGTCGGTGACGCAGTTGCCCGCGTCCTTGTCCAGGATCGTCTCGCGCAGCTGCAGCCACTCCGTGGTCGCGTCGACCAGCCGGAGGATGCCGCGGCAGGCCAGGTCCGGATCGGGGCCGGTCCAGGTCGTGCGGTATTCGACCGGGTTGCTGTCGCCGCCGAGGACCACCCGCATGTGGTAGGGCCCGGTCGCCGGGGACTGCTCGACCGGGTCGCGGGTCTCCCAAGTCCCGGCGAACCCGTCCGGCAGCCGGGCGGGCATGGCGCAGCGGCGGTCGGTGAACACGTCGGCGAGTTGCCGTCCCGGGTAGGGGCCTGCCGGGCCGGAGAAGCCGGGCACGAGCGACTGCGCGCCCCACGCGCCGCGGTAGCCGTACCACGGCTCGCCGTCGAGCGCGCGCGGTTGCGTGTGCCACAGGTCTCCCTGCGAGGTCCAGTCGAAGGTGGCGCCGGAGACGTGCCAGCCCTTCGACGGGTACGACGCGTGCGACCCCTTGGCCGAGTACACGACCGGGTGACCGTCGTCGTGGTCCAGGTCCGTCCACGGCACCGAACACGGCTCGGCGCCGTGGCCGAAGAAGGTCACCGCGACCGGCTCGCCGTTCCGCAGCTGGACGGCGACCCGCTCCCAGTCGCCCTCGTGCGTGTTGCCCACCGGGGTGCCGGCAGGGCGGAGTTCGTTGCGGCCGTAGAAGAACCAGTACACGTACGCGGAGCGCTCGTCGTCGGCGCGGTGGTGCTCCCAGTACATCGGCGGGGGAGCGTCGTCGGGCTGGACGTCGTCGTGCGCGTCCAGGTAGAACCCGCCGTCGGAGTCCGGCGTGACCTCCTCACCCGAGTGGCGGGCACACGGGAACAGCGGCTTGTCCGGGGACGGCACAGCCGGATCGGCGTCCTTCTGGTGCTTGTAGACGGTGCCCCGGAGCGCGCCGGGCTCGACCGGGTCGGCCACCGGTTCGCCGTCCGCGCAGTCGTCGTGCTCGTACCGCAGCACCGACTGCCGGATGTAGGCGGTCGCGTCCATCGGGGTGAACCGCTCGTCGCCGGCGAGCCACACCCGCGGCGCGAACTGCAGCGCGGTGGGCTCGTCCGCACGCGCCGGAGTGGGCGCGGTCTGCTCCTTCGGCCCAGGATCGTGGTCCTGGCAGGCCGTCAGCAACGTCATGGCCAGCAGAGCCACCCCCAGCAACGCGCGCATTTGGAGGACTGTACGCAACGGACACCACCCGCGTGGGGGTTTTGCGGAATCCGGCCACCGGTGATCGTTTTTCCGGTTCCGCCGGAACCGGGTGGAGAGCTGTCGCATCCAACCGGTGCACTTCGACGAGGAGGTCATCGTGGCTGAACTGCCCGATCGGAAATCGCAGGCGGGAACCGGTTTCGACGTGGTGCCCGGCTCGCTGGCGCTGGCCGCGACCGGGTTCGGTGTGGCGTCCGACGCCTGGCGGGACGCACGCGAACTGTTGCTGGGCTGCGACCTGCGCCTGGACGACCTCGGC
>NZ_JBHZEN010000087.1:0-34979 GCF_050958625.1 Amycolatopsis sp. 3B14 | reverse complement strand
CCCCCCCCGGCCCACCCCGGCTGGCCCCACCAGCAGGGACCGGTTCCCCACAACCCCTACCAGCAGCCCGCACCCACACACCCGAACCAGGGGCCGCCGGTCCAGCACGGGCAGTACCAGCAGGGCGCGCCGCACCAGCAGCCGCCGGTGCACAACCCCTACCAGCAGTCCGCACCGCCGCCCCAGCAGCACGGCTGGCACCAGCAGCAGGGGCCGTTCCAGCAGCACCCCGGCCCGCTGGCCCACCAGGGCGTGCCGCTGGTGCAAAACCAGCCGGCGCCCTGGTCGAACATGGCCGGCACGACCCCGGGGTTGCACAACCTGCCCGCCATCCACGCCGGCACGACCGGCCCGCACGAGGGCGCCTACGTCGCGGCGCGGCACCCGGAGCTGCCGAACGTCAACCCGAACCGCAACGTGCCGAACGCTGTCGACAAGGGCTACTGGCACAACTGCACCCGCTGCGTCGTGGCCTACGCGCAGCGGCTCGTCGGGATCGACTCGCAGGCGGATCCGGTCCTGCCGAAGGACCTCGGCGCGTTCGACCGGATGAAGTGGCTGGAGAACCAGCTCGGCGCCAAGTGGGTGCACGGGATCGGCACGTACGACAACGCGATCGCCCACGTTTCGAACATGCCGCACGGCGACCACAGCGTGATCTACGTGTCGTTCAAGCAGCCGGACGGTACTGACGCCGCGCACGTGGCCCTGGCGGTGAACACGCCCGAAGGCGTCGCGTTCATCGACCCCCAGAACGGCGGGCTGATGAAGCTGCCGACCAAGCCGACGAGCGTTAGCCTCCTGCCGTTCGGGTCGCTCGCCACGAGCAACGGGATCGCGGCGAACCCGCAGATGGCGTTGCCGTACGGGCAGTCGCAGGCGCCGCACACGCCTGCCCCGCACGTGCCGAACACGCCGGTGCAGCTGATCCCGCAGGTCCAC
Organism: Amycolatopsis sp. 3B14; assembly: GCF_050958625.1. NCBI lineage: Bacteria > Bacillati > Actinomycetota > Actinomycetes > Pseudonocardiales > Pseudonocardiaceae > Amycolatopsis > Amycolatopsis sp. 3B14. The sequence continues at coordinate 34,037 of NZ_JBHZEN010000087.1, read as the reverse complement.
CACACACCGACGACGCCGTTGCAGCACGGCTCGCCGACGCCGACCACGCCGGTCACGGTGGGGCCGGTCTCGCCGGTGCACCAGCAGGCGCCCGTGCATCAGCAGCCGCCCGTGCAGCAGCCGCCGCAACCGCCCGTCCAGCAGCAGCCGCCCGTGCAGCAGCCGCCGCAACCGCCCGTCCAGCAGCAGGCGCCCGTGCAGCAGCCGCCGCAACCGCCCGTCCAGCAGCAGCCGCCGGTGCAGCAGCCGCCGCAACCCCCGGTGCACCAGCAGCCGCCGGTGCAGCAGCCGCCGCAACCCCCGGTCCACCAGCAGCCGCCGGTGCAGCAGCCGCCGCAACCCCCGGTGCACCAGCAGGCGCCCGTGCAGCAGCCGCCGCAACCGCCCGTCCAGCAGCAGGCGCCCGTCCAGCAGCCGCCGCAACCCCCGGTCCAGCAGCAGCCGCCCGTGCAGCAGCCGCCGCAACCGCCGGTCCAGCAGCAGCCGGTCCAGCAACAGCCGGTGCACCAGGGCCAGGCGCCCGTTGACCCGCGCGTGGCTTACACACAATCGCCGCAGGCTCCGGTTGATCCGCGGGTGGCCTATGGGCACTCGTCGCAGGTCACGGCGCCGGACTTGCCTGTCGGGCCGCAACATCCGCAGGTGCCTGGCCGGGCGGCGGACCTTCCGGAAGACGGGCTTCCGGGCCGCGAGGGCCGGGAGATTCCGGAGCTTCGACGTGACGAGACACCGGCGGAACCGGAACAGCCCCGCGACGGGACACCGGCCGAATCCGAGCGTCCGCGCGACGACACCGCCGCCGAGCCCGCACGCGCCCGCGAGGAGGCATCGGCGCAACCCGAGCGGCCCCGCGACGACGCCCACGCCCAGCCAGAACGCGGCCACGCCGAGACCACAGCCGCGCCTGAACGGCCCCGCGACGACGCCCACGCCGAGCCGGAACCGTCCCGCGACGAGGCATCGACAGAGCCGGAAGGTCCGCGCGACGAGACGCCAGCCGAACCGGAACGCACCCGCGACGAGACACCGGCCGAACCGGAACGCCCGCGCGACGACACGTCCGCCGAACCGGAGCGGCGCGGGGACGAACCGGACGAAAACCGGACCGCCGACGATCTGGCCCCCGGGGATGACACCGTCGTCGTCGATGGGCAGACCATGCGGATCGACGACGCCTTCCAGCGCCTGCTGGACGAGCACCCCGAGCTCCGCGACGCCGTCGACAACAACCCGGGCTTCCGGCGGCTGCTGCTCACCAACCTGGGCCTCCTCGTCAACCTGATCACCTATCCGGACGCGATCCCGGTGGTCGAGGAAGCCTGGGACGAGCAGCTGCCGATGCCGAACATCCCGGACCACGTCCAGGCCGACTTCAGGTCACCGGCCGAGCACCAGCCGCCGCCCGAGCGGCCCCAGCAGCCCGGCTTCCCGCCCGCAGGCGGAGGGTTCCCGGCGGGCTTCCCGCCCGGCGGCATCGGCGACCAGCTGCAGCCCGGCTTCGACCCCTCGCGCGCGGCCGACCCCGCGTACTCCGACGCCTACCTGCGCGACCAGCTGGAGCGGGCCGCCGCCGCGCGGCAGGAGCTGGACTCCGCGCTGGGCGGGATCGCCAACGCGGTCGGGGGCACCGCCATCCCCGCGTCCTCGCCCAGCTGGGACGAGCTCCAGCGGAACCTCGCCGGCTTCGACGGTGATGCCTCCCGCCTGACGGGGCTGGCCTCGGCGGGATTGCAGGTCGGCAGTGCGGACGACGCCTACCGCGCGGCCGCGCGGCTCGCCGGCACCCCCGGCCTGGAGGTCCTCGCCGCCGACGACCGCCTCGCCGAGGGCGGCGGCCTGGACATGCAGGTGCGCACCTCGGACGGCACGGTCGGCGCGGTGAGCATGATGCCCCCGATGCCCGGCATGGCCGGGCCGGGCGCCACAGGCGGCGCGTCCCGGGGTGGCAGGCACCGGAAGCTCGACGGACCCCAGCAACCCCTGGTCGAGGAAGCGGCCGAGGTGCCGACCCCGCAGTACTTCAAGTGCTTCAACAAGACCTACAAGGTCGACCGGGACGGCGACGGCAACCTCACCGGCTTCCTGCTCAACGTCCGCACGGGCCAGTTCGAGGAGAACAGCACGCACCTGGAGAAGGTCCTGCAGGACGAGCTGCCGTCGAACTTCCGCTCGCTGACCGAGGCGGAGTTCATCGCGGAGACCGAACGGGAGCGCGCCTTCTACCTCCGCGGCGAGGGACCGTTGTTCGCGCTCTACGCCACCGTCGACGGGATGCGCAAGCAGGCCAAGGAAGAGGGCCGGGCGCTCACCGCACAGGAGGAGTCCTTCATCGAGTCGGTGCAGCGGCGCACGTTCGGCATGTGGGAGGCGCAGCCCGCTGGTTTCCCGTGCACCTCCATCCTCGCGTGAGCTGGTTACAGTGAGCGGCACTACGGAGATGGGCAGGGAGGCGACGGCGATCATGGAGCCGCACCGTCCGTTGCTCGTGCGCATCGGCACGCTCGCCAGGGCCGACGCGCCGTCCGGATGGGAACGGATCGAGCTGCACTTCCGGCAGGTCGGTGACCACGCCGAGCTGGAGCCGATCGCGTTCACGAGCGGCTCCGGCCGGACCTACCCGGCGTCGGGCGAGCTGGCCGAGGTGTTCGCCGAACTGCGGGAGGCCATGTACGAGCCGGGCGTCGGCGCCTGGCTGCAGGCCCGCTACGCGCTGCACCCGTCCGGTGAGTTCGACCTCGACGTCAGCACCACGACCGCGCCCTGGTGGCGGACGCCCCCGGACGACCTGCCCGCCGCGCTCGCAGCCGAATTGAAAGCGTTTCCCCGTGATCCGGAGCACCTGCCGGACTGGTGGCGCCGCGCCGCCGGCCTGCCGCTCGGCGTCAAGTTCCGGCACGCCCGCGTGGTCGACACGTACGAGGACGGCGCCGCTCCCGTCATGGGCCGTCCGCCGGTGCCCGAGGACGAGGTGCCCGCGCTCCTGCGATACCTCGAACGCCAGCCCGCGGTCCTGGTCGGCAGCGGGCTAGGGCCGGACATCTTCAGCGGCGGCACCGAATCCGACGTGCCGGAGAGCTACCACACCGACGGCGCGTGGATCTGGCACGCGTCGGTGCCGCACTACCTGCGCAAGTACGGCACGCCACCGGAACCGGACTTCCTCACGCACATCCGGGACCAGGACTTCCAGCCGCCCTACGTCGACAAGCTCACCCGGCGCACCGCGGCGGCCGACCTGCTCGGCCGGTCCCGTCCGAAAGCCGATCCGGGCGAGGCGCTGCCGACCACCGGGGACATCGCGTCCGAACTTGAGACCCGCACCGATCCGGCGCTGGAGGACCCGGCATTGCTGGTGGTGCTGGCGCAGCGGCTGGCCGAGCACGGCATCTGGCCCGCGGCCTACCGGCTGGCGTCGCGGGCAGACGGCGCGTGGTGCCTCAACCCGACCGACCGCGGCTGGGAGGTCGCGCGCTACGCCGGTGGGGTGCCGGTGCGCCCGCAGTACTTCGAGCGCGCCGAGGACGCGGCGCAGCACCTGCTCGGCGCCCTGCTGCTGCACCCGGCGCGGACCACGGGCGGCGCCGAGACGCCGCTGGAGACCTCGGCCGAACTCGCCGACTGGCCGATCCAGCCCGCCGAGGGCGACCCGCCGCTGACGCTGCTGCGCAACAAGCGCCTGATCCGGCTGCCCGCGGCCACGGTCGTGCAGCGCTTCGGCGACGAGACCGGCAACCTGGTCCACCACGACGAAACCCGGTTCCCCGCGACCTCGCTGCCCATCGAGCGGGACCGCGAGGAGCGGCGCTACCGGCTCCGGCGCAGCCTCGCGGTCGTGACCGGCATCGCGATCCCCTGGGCGAACCTGCCCGGGGGCGGTGTCGCGTACGTCCTGCCGAAACCGCTGACCGAGCACGTGGCGGACGCTAGCCTGGAAAGGATCGAGTAGTGGAAGCGGCAGAAGCGGTCGCGAAGGTCGAGGAGTGGCTGCACGAAGTCCACCCCGGCGCCGGCCTGCGCGCCGACCAGGCGAACCTCGTGCGGCGCCCGGAAGGCTGGCACGTCCCCTACAACTCCACCGCCTACCTCGACGGCGGCGACCTCGGCGAGCAGATCATCCCGCCGCCCGCGCTGATCGTGCGCGACCCGGAAGGCGACCTGCGCCACGCGTCGCCGGTCAGCGGTGGCTTCAGCATCCCCGCCCAGTACCCGGGCCGCGACCACTGGGCCGAGGTGATCGACCCCGAGTACGCCACCTCCGGCCTCGGCCGCCTCGGCGTGCCGCTCGCCGCGATCACGGGCTGGCAGCGCTACCTGCCGGACGGCACGGACACCGGCGAGTTCCGCCCGAACCCCGAGTACCGGACGGGGCCGAGCCGGCGTGGCTACCCGATGCCGTGGACCGCGCTCGACCACCTCGTCGAGTTCCGCCACATCGGCTGGCTGGACCAGCGGAAGTTCGTCATCGGCCTGCTCGAGGAGAGCGTGCTGGTGCCGGTGTCCGGCGGCCGGGTACGCCACCAGTCCACGAAGGACGGTCGTCGCACGGTGGAGCTGTGGACGTCGACGCGCTTCTTCCCGCCGGGCAGCCGCGAGTGGTTCTGGCTGGACCCGGTGACCCTGCTGTCCCACGTGCCGGAAGCCGACCTGGTCATCCACGGCCCGTGGCAGCTCCCGGTCGAGGTCACCACCGAGGAGATCCGCGCGGCGCACGCCGAGTTCCCCCGGTACAGCGACAAGATCGAGGTCACCGGCGAATGCGTGGAGGCCTCGGCGGACCTGACGCGCTGGGCCGCCGACACCGCGGCGCGGATCGGGCTGCCCGAGCCGGTGGAGCCGCCGGTCGACGCGGGTGACAGCGCCCGCGCCCACGGCTTCGAGCTCACCGCGGACGAGTGCTACCGGGTGGTCACCGGGCGGTCCTGGGTGCGGCGCATGGGCATGGCGCTGCCGCCGCGACCCCCGTACGACCCCGCCGCGTTCGGCCTCACCCGCGGGTACGACGACAACGGCGAACCGGTGTTGCGGGTGGACTCGTTCGGCAAGTTCGCCGACGTCGGCCAGGACACGAACTTCAGCTGGCAGCGGTTGCTCGGCGCGTACGTCGGCTTCGCGCTCGGCGAAGCGCTGGGCAACTCGGCGGATGGGACCGAGCCCGGTCCGGTCGGCCCGCTCACCCAGCGCCTGCTGTTCCTCACCGAGGCCTTCCTGCGCGGCGGTTCGGCAGCGGTTCCCGAGGCGATGTCCCGCTGGTCGCACACGCAGGGCGAGACGGTGCCGGGCATCGAAGGGTGGCTGCCGCACCTGCGCGAACTGCACTCGGTGCGCGACCCGGACCCGGCTGACCTCCGGTCCGGGCCGACGATCCTGCTCGGCGCCCTGCCCGGTGTGCTGACCATCGGCGGGCCCGGTGAGGTGCCGTTCGGCGCGTCGGAAGATGCCGTCCGCGCCTTCAGCGCGCTGCCCGAGTCCGGCGAAGACGAGGTGACGTTTGCCGTCTTCCTCGGGCTGCTGCTGGAACGGGGGCTGGACCGCGCCTTCAGCCCGGCGCTGTGGGTGTCGGCGGGCCCGGTGCTGGCCGGCCGCGAGGGAGAGCACTGGGACCAGGTGCGTGAGCTGGCCGCGCGGTCCCTGATCGCCATCCCGGAGCAGGGCCTGTACCACCTGCCAGAGCCCGAGGAGATCGGTGACGGCCACGACACGGCGTCCGTCCTCGGGCGCGCGCTCGCCGCGGTGAGCGGGTTCGAGAACAACCCCGAGGTCGCGCTGCTGCGCGCGGTGAACCACTCCGGCCGCAGCGCGCTGACCGGGGCGATCGCCGGCGCGCTGGTCGGCGCGCGCAACGGCGTGCCCGACCTGCCGCAGAAGTGGGTGGACCAGCTCGAACTCAAACCGCTGATCGAGCGGGTCGTCACGGACGTCGCCCGGCGGTTCGAGGGGATCCCGGAGGGGGAGGAAGGACAGCGATGGCTTCGGCGCTATCCGGCGATCCGGCCGTGACGGCTCAGCGCTTCACCGACTGGAAGGCCGTCACGGACCCCGAGTTCCGGCGCAACGAGTTCCCGGGGCTCGGCACGCCGGAGCCGGCGATCGTACGGTGGATCGAGGTCGACGAGCGCGAGCAGCCGACCGGCAACGTCCGGGAAAACCCCGCGCACCGGCCCGGTCCGGAGTGGTTCGGCAGCCCGAAGGCCACCACCCCGGCGGGGAGGCTGATGGCCATGCACCGCGTCGGCTGGATCGACGGGCCGACCATGCGCAGGCTGTTGCTGGACTGCGAGGTCCTGGTTCCGCTGGGCGCGGATGGCGAGCCGGTCCGCAACAGCACGCGGGACGGCCAGGTCGTCGTCCCCGCCTACACCTCCACACGCACGATCCCGGCCGGTGTGCACCGGTGGCGCCGGATCCGGCCCCGCGACCTGCTGCGGCCGGGCGCGGGGGAGACCCGGCTGGACCTGGACTCCGGGCACGCCCTGTCCCTGGCGGTCGATCTGGCGGAGGAGATCAACGGGGGCGGACCGGAGCCGGGTCGATATGTCGACGAGGTCGCGCCCGAGGTTTCTCCGCGGATCGCGGAGCTGGCCGCCGAGTCCGGGCTCGGCGACCTCGTCACGCAGCGGCTCCGCGCGGTCGGCGGCTGGGCCAGGAAGAACGGGTACGAGCTCAGCGCCGACGAATGCGAGCGCTACGCGCGCGCGTACGCCCTGTGGGTGCGCAACCTGCGGCTGCGCCACGACGGCCGGCCGGTCGAGTGGCCTGCCGATCTCGCCGGGGCCGGGCTGATCAACCACTACGACAACACCGGGCAGCCCGAACCGAGGCCGTGGACGCTGGGCAAGTTCCAGGACGCCGGCACACCCTCGGGGCTGTTCGCCTGGCACCGCGTCGTCGGCGCCTACGTCGGGTTCGCGGTCGGGGAGTGCCTCGCCCTCGGGAACGGCGACGTGCTCGGCCCGATGACCCGGCAGGCCCTCCGGCACACCGAAGCCGTCATGCGCGGCCTGCCGTTCATGACCCTCACCGGCGACGTGCCCGAGGGGTTCCCGCCTGCGCCGAAGCCCGACAGCTGGCTCTCGGTCGCGCTCGGCGACGGCCCGGAAGCGCCGCCGAACCCGCTGACCGCCGTGCTCGCCGCGACCATGACCGCGGGCCTTGAACTCGAGAACGCCGGGCTGCCGTACCAGATGTCCGTCGCGCGGGCCCTGACCGGCGCGGACGACGAGGCCGCCACCGCGATCGAGCTGGTGGTGCGGTTGCTCACGAAGGTGCTGGTCAACGGCGAGCCGCCGTGGCCGTTCCACGCCGTCCTGGGTGAGCTGCGGAAGTCCGGGCAGACGCCGTTCGACGAGATCGCGGCGATCGTCCTCGCGATGCGCGACGGCCGCGACATCCCGGACACCGAGCAGATCGAGACGCTTGGCGACCCCGCGAGCCCGCTCGCGGTGGCCGGGCGCGCCGTGTTCGCCACCGCCAAGCGGCAGCACGATCCGTTCGCCGCGATCCAGGCCGCCGGACAGCAATCGGCCGAACCACCGCTCACCGCCGCGCTCACCGGGGCGCTGGCCGGCGCCCGGCTCGGCGTCCCCGGCCTGCCCGCGGACCTGGTCGGGGCGCTGACACCGCTGGGGCTGCTGGACAACATCGCCAACGACATCTACCTGCACTTCAACCTGTACGGCGTCACGCGCAGCCGGTCACTGCAGGAGGACTGGGCGCGCCGGTACCCGCCCGGCTAAGTTTGACGGGCCCGTTTTCCGGACGCAGGGGGAAGTCGTGCGGTACCGAGTGGAGTTGGCGGAGCGCCCTGACGGGCTGTACGCCGTGTGGCAGGGGCGCGTCTTCCCGGCGCAACGCTCCAGCGCGGACGGCACCGTCCTGCTCGTGACGCCGCCCGGCGAGGACGCGCCCGCCGACTTCGACCAGGAATTCGACGGGCGGCCGGCGAAGGTGCTGCCGGAGGCCGAGGTCACCGCGACCTTCAGCCTGCAGACGCACTGCCTGTTCGACGACGACATCTACCGCGTCGCCCCCGGCGAGGGGCTGACGCTGCGCTGGAACGGCACCGACGAGACGCGCGCGCGGCAGCTCGGCCTGCACGACTTCGCCGTCGAAGCCACCGAGGCCGAGATCACCGCGATCTGGCAGGAGCGGCACGACTTCGCCGCCGGCGTGCGGCAGCTCGGGGCCGGGGATCCGCAGGAGCTGGTGCGGGAGATCGCGCGGCTGCTGCGCGACGTCGTGCCCGACGGCTGGGAGCGGATCGCCGCCCAGTTCCGGCAGGTCGGGGACTACGCGGAGATCGAGGTCCGCGCCGCGGGCGAGGGCGAGTCGGTGTCGTTGCCCGCTTCGCCGCGGCTCGGGCAGCTGTTCGGCGACCTGCGGGCCGCGATGTACCAGCCGGGCGCCGGGACGTGGTTCAAGGGCACGCTGACGCTGGTCGCGCCCGCCGAGTTCACGTTCGACTACGACTCGTCCGCCGAGCCGAACTGGCGCCAGTCGCCCGCGGGCAGGCCGACCGCCCGCGCCTACGAGGCTGAGCTGGAGCACTTCCCACGCGACCGGAAGCAGGTCCCGGACTGGCTCGCGGCGAAGGCCGGGCTGCCGGTGGACGCGGCGTTCCGGCACGCCGCGGTCGTCGACGGGCCCGGTGAACCACCCGTGGTCAACCGGCAGGCCCTGCCGCCGGACGAGGCCCGCGCGTTGTTCGACTACCTGTACCGGGCGCCGGTCGCGGTGGCCAGGCCGAACCGGCTGCCGGACCTGTTCGCGCCGACGGCGCAGCCGGACGTGCCCGACGCGTTCCACACCGACGGCACGTGGATCTGGGCCGCCGCGGTGCCGCACTACCTGCGGAAATACGGTCTGCCGCCGCAGCCGGAGCTGGTCGAGCACGTGCGGGCGCAGGGCTACCGGGCGCCGACCGTGCCTGCGCACCTGCTCGCCGCCGCGGAGGCGGAGCTGCTGGGCAGGCCGCTGCCGCCGCAGCCCGACGCGGGTGAAGTGGACGCGGTCACGCTCATCGACCGCGGCGGCGACCCGCCGTACGGGTTGCGGGCGTCGGAGGTGCTGACGGTCCTGGAGCGGCGGCTGGCGGAGTACGGGATCGCGGCCTCGGCGTACCGGATCGGTTCACGGGCCGAGGGGGCGTGGAGCCTGCAGCGGACTGAGTCGAGCTGGGAGGTCACCGGCCCGGACGGCGCGGAGCCTGCGGCGTTCGCGCGGGTCGAGGAGGCGGCGCGGTTCCTGCTCGGATCGCTGCTGCTGTACCCGGTGCGGGTGGTCGACGACGAGGGCGACTGGCCGATCACGCCGCAGCGGGGCGAGCCGCCGCTGACGTTCTACCGAGCGAAGCGGCTGATCACGCTGCCCGTCGGCACGACGCTGGTGCGGTTCGGGCCCGAGGCGGGCAACCTGGTGCACGACGAGACGGCGCGGTTCCCGGAGACGTCGCTGCTGCCGGAGCGGGAGGTGCAGCGGGCGCTGTACCGGGTGGCACGGCCGGTGCGCGTGTTGACCGGCGTGACCCAACCCTGGGGAGCGATGCCCGGCGGGGCGGTGGCGTACTTCCTGCCGCACCCCGTCGGGCACCACGTCGAGACGGGCGGGTTGGAGCGGCTTTAGCCGCGGAGCTTCAGCAACGCGACGATCCGCGCCAGTTCGGTTGCGATCGAGACAAGGCCCTCGTCGATCTTGCGCTCGAGGCGGGCCACGCCGGCGTCGATCCTCACTCGCCCTTCGATCGCTCTCGGCAACTCGTCCCGCACCATCTCCTTCGCGGCCGCGGCTTCCGCTCGCGCGAGGTTCGCGCGGTGAATCGCCTTGGCGACGAGGTCTGCTTCTTCCACGGGTGGGATGTCCATGCGCGCACGCTATTGATCCCCGGCGTGTGACCCGTCTCGGGAACGCGGCCTACCGCGGCATCCAGAGCGTCACGCGAGTTCCGCTGCCCGGGCTCGACTCGACCCGCGCCTGGCCACCGGCTTCCGCCAGGCGCGCCGTGATCGACTCGCTGATTCCGAAGCCCGGCGGGCGGTCCGCCTCGTCGAAGCCGGCGCCGTGGTCGCGGATCACCACCGCCACTCCGCCGTCCCGTTCCTCGGCCCGGACGACGACCCGGTCGGTTCCCGAGTGCTTCAGCGTGTTCCGCAGCGCCTCACGCGCCGCGTCGCGGATGGCGACCTGCCGGACTTCCGTCAGGGTGTCCGGGTCGAGCTCCGCCATGACCAGCTGGGCGCGCAGGCCGTCGCGGGCCATTTCCGCCGCCAGGGCCGCCAGTTTCTCGCCGAGGGGGCCGCTGCCTTCCGCACCCTCGATGGCCTGCCGCACCTCGATCGCCTGCGCGCGGGCCAGCCGTCGCATCTCGCTGAGCTGGTGTTCGCTGCTGCCGGAGCCCGGCAGGGCGATCGTCTCCAGCGTCTGCAGCACTGTGTCGTGCAGCATCCGGTGCTGCCGCGCGCGCTCCGCCTCGCGGCCGTGCCTGATCCCGTACGCCAGCGCCAGCCGGGTGCCGAGGCCGAGCAGCACCAGCGCCCCGGTCGCTGTCACCAGGACGCCGACGATCGTGCCGACCCCGGCGAAGGCTTGTTTCACGTTGAACACGCCGCTGTTGAGCCACCACGCGGCCCCGGCGAGCGGCACGCTCAGCACCGTCAGCCCCAGCCCGAACCCGACTCCCAGCGCGAGGGTCAGCAACGCCACCCCGCCGAGCAGGTGCTTGCCCGGCACCTGCATCGCGGCCGCGAAGGCCGGTGCGGGCACCGTCGCCGCAACCACCAGGTTGGCCGCGACCGTGCACACCACGTCGAGCACCAGCAGCCGCACCGCGCCCCCGCCGTGGAACGGCGTCGACCGGAACAGCCAGCGCAGCCCGTACAGGTTCAACGCGATCGAGCACACCGCGACCGCCACCACCGGCGCCACGCCACCGTGGTCGCCGGCGAGGAACGCCACCAGCGCCCCGGCCACCGCCAGCACGCGGTAGACCAGCGGAACCATCGCGACGTACCGGGTGGCGCGGAGCAGCAGGTTGTCCTGCGCCGCGAGGTCGACCGGCCCCGCCATGCGCCGCATCCGCGCGAGCGGGGACACCGGCGCCGGGTCGGCGACCTCGTCGTCCAGGCCGCCGGTCGCGCCGGCCATCGCGGGCGCGCCCCGCCGCAGCAGGGTGCCCAGGTAGCTCGCCGCTCGCGGTGGGGACATCACGACCTCCCGGTCGTCTCGACGCACCCTGAAGTTACAGGCCGTTCTCCTCGGCCCAGCGGCGCAACTCGGCGACGGCCTCGTCGTGGTCCAGCGGCCCGCGGTCCAGGCGCAGCTCCTTCAGGTGCTTCCACGCCTTGCCGACCATCGGGCCCGGCGGCAGGCCGAGGATCTTCATGATCTCGTTGCCGTCCAGGTCGGGCCGCACCTTCGCCAGGTCCTCCTCGGCCTGGATGCGCGCGATCCGCTCCTCGAGCTCGTCGTAGGTGCGCTGCAGCGCGGCCGCCTTGCGCTTGTTGCGCGTCGTGCAGTCGGCGCGGACCAGCTTGTGCAGCCGGGGCAGCAGCTCACCTGCGTCGGTCACGTACCGGCGGACCGCCGAGTCGGTCCACTCACCCTTGCCGTAGCCGTGGAACCGCAGGTGGAGGAACACCAGCTGGCCGACGTCCTCGATGACCTGCTTCGGGTACTTCAGCGCGCGCAAACGCTTGCGGGCCATCTTGGCGCCGACCACCTCGTGGTGGTGGAAGCTCACGCCGCCGCCCTCCTCGAACCGGCGGGTGGCGGGCTTGCCGATGTCGTGCAGCAGCGCGGCCAGCCGGAGCACGAGGTCGGGCTCGGCGTCCGGGTCGTCCCGGCGCTCCAGCGCGATCGCCTGGTCCAGCACGGTCAGCGAGTGCTGGTAGACGTCCTTGTGCTGGTGGTGCTCGTCGATCGCCAGCCGCATCCCAGGCACCTCGGGCAGGACGTGCTCGGCGAGCCCGGTGTCGACCATCAGCTCCAGACCGCGCCGCGGGTACCGGCCGAGCATCAGCTTGGACAGCTCGGTCTGCACCCGCTCGGCGGTGATGCGCTGGATCTCGCCCGCCATTTCGGTCATCGCGGTCACCACGCGGGGCGCGGGCTCGAAGCCGAGCTGGGCGGCGAACCGGGCGGCGCGCAGCATGCGCAGCGGATCGTCGGCGAAGGACTCCTCCGGGGTGGCTGGGGTGTCGAGCACCTTCCGCCGCAGCGCGTCCATCCCGTCGTGCGGGTCGACGAACTGCTTGGTCGACAAGTCGATCGCCATCGCGTTGACCGTGAAGTCGCGGCGCTTGAGGTCACCCTCGATCGAATCGCCGAAGGTCACCTCGGGGTTGCGGCTCACCCGGTCGTAGACGTCCGCGCGGAACGTCGTGATCTCCAGCGTCGAGCCGCGCTTGGTGACGCCGACGGTGCCGAAGGCGATGCCCGCCTCCCACACCCCGTCGGCCCAGCCGCGGACGACCTTCAGGATCTGCTCGGGCCGCGCGTCGGTGGTGAAGTCGAGGTCGGCGGACAGCCGGCCGAGCAGCGCGTCCCGCACGCTGCCGCCGACCAGGTACAGCCGGTGCCCGGCCTTCGCGAACAGCCCGGCCAGCTCGTCGGCCAGCGGCGAGATCCGCATCAGCTCGGTCACCGCGTTCCGCTTCGCGGTCAGTTCGTTCACCGGGATCGAACCGCCTCGGGGGTCGACTCAACCATGACAGACACGAGGAACCAGCCTACCGATCGACGAGGAGTGAACAGTCAACTACGCAGTAGCGGCCGGAAGGGGCCGCCACGCACTAGCATCGCAGCATGTCTGGATCGGCCGGTCGCTCCGGCGGCGGTAAGCCGCGACGCCGGTCACGCCGCCGCCGCGGCCGGAAGATGACGACCTCCGTGGAGACCTCCGCCGGCGGCCTCGTGGTCGATCCCGCCAGGGAGAACGCCGTGCTCATCGGCAGGCTGGACCGCCACGGGAAGCTGCTGTGGTCCCTGCCGAAGGGCCACATCGAAGACGGCGAGACGATCGAGCAGACTGCGGTGCGCGAGGTGAAGGAGGAGACCGGGATCTCCGCGGAAGTGCTGCGGCCGCTCGGCACCATCGACTACTGGTTCGTGGCCGAGCGACGGCGGGTGCACAAGACGGTGCATCATTTCCTGCTGGAAGCCACCGGCGGCGAGCTGTCCGACGAGGACTCGGAGGTCACCGAGGTGGCCTGGGTGCCGATCGCCGACCTGGAGACCCGGCTCGCCTACACCGACGAGCGGTCCCTGGTGCGCAAGGCGCGGGAACTGTTCGACGACGACACGCGAGCGACAGAAGGAGCGTCGGAGTGAAGCGGTTCGCCGCCACCGGGCTGGTTGCGTTCCTCCTCGCGATGTTCACCCCGGTCACGGCGAGTGCCCAGACGGACGCGCCCAGCCGCCTACGGCTGGACGTCGCGCAGCTCAACCCGCGCGTGATCACCACGAACTCGGTGACGCTCAACGTCACCGGCACCGTGACGAACGTGGGCGACCGGCGGATCAGCGACCTGCAGGTCCGGCTGGAGCTGGGCGAGCGGCTCACCACCGAGCGCCAGGTGCGCACCGCGATGAGCGGCGCGGCCGCGGCCGCCGCGTCGAGCACCGACTGGGTCGACGTCGAGCCGTCGACCCTGGATCCGGGACAGACCGCACAGCTCAGCGTCACCGTCCGGCTCGACGGGACGCGCGGCAACCTGCGGGTGAACAGCGCCGGCGTGTACCCGATGCTGGTCAACGTCAACGGCACGCCGGACTACGGCGGCGCCGCGCGGCTGGCGTCGATGAGCATGCTGCTGCCCGTCCTGTCCGCGCCGGGCAAGAGCGTGACCAGCCAGAACTCCACGCCGGCCCAGTTCACGATGCTGTGGCCGATCGCCGACACCCGCCCGCGGATCGTGGCGGCGCCGCTCGGCGGCACCGCGGTGCTGTCCGACGACGTCCTGGCGACCGAGCTGCGACCCGGTGGCCGCCTGTACGGGCTGGTCGAGTCGGCGAGCGCGGTCCGCGACGACCCGCAGCTGACCCGCGCGCTCTGCTACGCCATCGACCCCGACCTGCTCGACACGGTGGACGCGATGTCCCGCGGCTACCAGGTCCGCACCTCGACCGGCACCACCGGCGGCACCGGGGCGGAGGCCGCGAAGGCGTGGCTGCAGTCGCTACGGGAGCTGGTCACCGGGCAGTGCGTGGTCCAGCTGCCCTACGCCGACGCCGACCTCACCGCGCTGACCAAGGTCCGCAGCGGTGACCTGCTGCCGTTCGCACTGGACACCGGCGCGCGCATGCAGGAGCTGCTCGGCGTCACCCCGCAGAACGGCGTGCTGTGGGCGGGCGGCGCGCTGGACCAGAGCACGCTCGCCGCGCTGAGCGGGGCCGGGGTGCGCACCCTGATCACCGACCCGGTCGACTCGTCGACGAGCAGCCAGTCGTCCGGCGCGGTCACGCTGGACGGCACCGCGCTGCGGGCCCAGCAGGTCGACTCCCTGGTCCTGTCCGGGCTGGCCGGCGCGTCCGGCAGCACCGAGGCGACCGCGGCGACGCCGGTGGACGACCCGGACATCGCGACGCAGAACGGCCTGGCCGCGCTCGCCTTCCGCGGTGGACTGGCGGGTGGCGCCTCGCGGCCGGTCCTGGTCGCCCCGCCCCGCCGCTGGACGGCGACGCCGGACGAGCTGACCGGTTTCCTGCGCAACGTCGGCGACTTCGTCGACCGCAACATGCTGACCCCGCAGTCGCTGCCCGCGCTGCTGGCGACCGCGAGCACCGGCAACGCCAAGATGAGCTACACGGCCGAGGACGTGGCCACCTCGACCCCGACGTCGGTCACCGACGAGATGACGTCCATCGAGACCACGATGACCGACCTGCAGGGCGCGATGCAGATCGACCCGGCCGCGCAGGTGGAGCCGGCCGAGCTGCTCGAACCGCTGCGGTTCGCGCTGGTCCGCAGCACGTCGGCGGCCTGGCGCGCACGGCAGGGCGCCGCGGAGGCCTCGGCCGCCGACGCCCGCGCCGAGCTGGACGGCCTGCTCGGCCGCGTCACGGTGGACACCCCGCCGGTGCCGATCTCGATGGCGTCCGGGTCGGCGCCGCTGCCGGTGTCGTTCAACAACCGGCTGCCGGTGCAGATCGCGGTGCGGATCCAGCTGAGCAACACGCCCGGCCTGCGCGTCGAGCAGGTGCCGGACCGCCTCGTGCCGGCCGGTCTCGGCGGCAGCGAGCGGATCCCGGCCGAGGCCCTGCGCGCCGGTGTGTTCAACCTGACCGTCTCGCTGACCACCCCGGGCGGCACGCCGCTGGGCAACCCGGCGCGCTTCGAGCTGCGGTCCAACGAGTACGGCGTCGTGACGCTGGTCCTCACGATCGCGGGCGCGGCGGCCCTGGTCCTGCTTTCCGCGCGGCAGATCTACCGTCGCGTCCGGGCCCGCAAGGCCTGACCGACTACTCTGGGGTGCCAGAACCGGACCGGCGAGGATTGGGCGCGCGCGTTGGACAGAGACCCGGGGTGGCCACCCGAGCGTCCCGCCGACCGCGGAACACGGCGCCCGCCGCCGCCTGATCGCGCTCGGCAGGAGCAGACCCGCCGGATCCCGCCGGCGGCTAACGGCAGGCCACGGCCCCCGCAGCCGACCCGTCAGCAGGGACAACTGCCGCCGGACCGGCTGCCGCAGCCACCGCGCCGCCAGCCGCCGCCGGACCGCAGGCAACCGCCGCCGGCCGGCCGCCAGACTCCGCCGGACCGCCGCCAGCCGGTGCGGCCGTGGCGGCAGGAGCGGCAGCGCCACCAGGACAGCATGCCGTTCGGCGCGCCGCCGCTGCCGCCGAACGACCCCGACGCGACGATGCTGATCCCGCGGATCAGCGGGGTGCAGGGCGGCAACCGCTGGCCGGTGGCCGACCCGGACGTGCTGCGGCCCTACGACGCGCTCGCGACACGGATGATGCCGCGCATCTCGGCGTCGCCGTCGACCTCGTTCGGCGAGGGCCCGGGGCTGGACGCCACCGGCTTCCACGCGCCGGTCGAGGCGCCGGAGAAGCCGGCCGCGCCGTCGCTGGCGAAGTCCAGCAGCCGCATCGCGATCGCGTCCCTGATCAGCCGGATCACCGGGTTCCTCTGGAAGATCATGCTGGTCTGGGCCGTGGGCACCGGCGTGGTGAACGACTCGTTCAACATCGCCAACACGCTGCCCAACATCGTCTTCGAGCTGCTGCTCGGCGGCGTGCTGAGCAGTGTCGTGGTGCCGCTGCTGGTGCGGTCGCAGGACGACAAGGACGGCGGCCTCGCCTACACCCAGCGCATGCTGACCGTCGCGTTCGTGCTGCTGGTGATCGGCACGGTGGTCGCAGTGGCCGCTGCACCCTGGCTGACCTCGTTGTACCTGGACGGCGAACCGGGCAAGACCAGCTCGGACCTGACCACGGCGTTCGCCAGGCTGCTGCTGCCGGAGATCCTGTTCTACGGCCTGTTCGCGCTGCTCTCGGCGGTCCTCAACGCGAAGCAGATCTTCGGGCCGCCCGCTTGGGCGCCGGTGGTGAACAACCTGGTCGTGATCTTCACGCTGGCCGTGTTCATGCTCACCCCCGGCGAGATCACGTTCAACCCGGTCGAGATGAGCCAGCCGAAGCTGCTGCTGCTGGGCATCGGCGTGACCATGGGCATCGTCGTGCAGGCGATCATGCTGGTGCCGCCGCTGCTGCGCAGCGGCTTCAGGTTCAAGTGGCGCTGGGGCATCGACAAGCGCATGAAGGAGTTCGGCGGCCTCGCGCTGTGGATCCTCGGCTACGTCGCGGTCAGCCAGATCGGCTTCACCGTCAACACCCGTGTGCTGACCAGCGGTGACCCGGGTGGTGTGACGATCTACTCGAACGCCTGGCTGCTGTTCCAGCTGCCCTACGGCGTCATCGGCGTCTCGCTGCTGACTGCGATCATGCCGCGGCTGTCACGCAACGCCGCCGACGGCGACACCCGCAAGGTGGTCGCCGACCTGTCCTACGCCTCCCGCATCTCGACGGTGATGCTCGTGCCGATCGCCGCGGTGATGTCGGTGATCGGCACCTCGGTGGGTGTAGCGCTGTTCAGCGGCGGGGAGAACTCGACCGCGGAGGCGTCGCGGCTGGGCGAGGCGCTGGCCATCTCGGCGTTCGGCCTGCTGCCGTACGCGCTGGTGATGCTGCAGCTGCGGGTGTTCTACGCGATGAAGGACGCGCGCACGCCGACGCTGATCATGGTCGTGATGACCCTGGTCAAGATCCCGCTGCTGTACCTGTGCCCGGTGCTGCTGTCCGACCAGAACATCGTGCTGGGCGCGATGATGGTCAACTCGCTGACCTTCGTGGTCGGCGCGATCATGGGCCAGGTCTGGCTGTGGGTGAGCCTGGGCAACCTGCGCAGCAAGCGCGTGCTCGGCGTCATCCTGTTCACCGTCGTGGCGAGCGGGCTGGGTGTGCTGGCCGCGGTCGCGGCCGGCTGGGTGGTCCCGGACTTCGGCGAGCGGCTGACCGCGTGGATCAAGCTGATCCTGCAGGGCATCGTCGGCCTCGGTGTGTCGTTCGGCGTACTGGCGCTGCTCAGGGTGGACGAGCTGTCGCCGGCCACGAAGAGAATCACCCGATTGATCAAGCGCGGGTAACGAACCACTCACGGATAACCCTGTCTCACCCCGTGTGTTCACGTACCCTCGACCACAGGGCGCGGGAAAGAGAGCGTGGGGTGAACGAGAAGCGGAGCGAGCAGTCCGGTCCGATCCGGACGGGTGTCCGCGCGAGGGGAGGCTCCCTCGCGCCGGGCAGCGTGGTCGGAGACGGCCGGTACCGGTTGCTCGCCCAGTTCGGCATCGACGAGCGGGCGGGCGCCCACCTGTGGCGTGCGCGGGACGGCCAGCTGCGGCGGGACGTCGCGCTGACGCTGCTCGTCGGCGACCCCGCGGACGCCGAAGCCGCACGTCAGGCCCGCAAGACCCTCGAACGCGCCACGCACGCGGCCAAGTTCAACCACGAAGCGGTCGCCAGGGTGCTCGACGTGCTCACCCTCGGCAACGGCATCACCTCCGGTGAAGGCCTGCTGGGCGTCGTGGTCACCGAGTGGACCAAGGGCACCGACCTGATCGACCTGGTCGCCGACCGCCCGGTCCAGCCCCTCGCCGCGGCCCGGATGGTCCAGCGGCTCGCCGAGGCCGTCGAGCGGGCCCACCACTCCGGTCTCGTGCTCGGCCTGGACCACCCGCAGCGCCTGCGCCTGACCACCGAGGGCTCGCTCCGCCTGGCGTTCCCCGGCCCGCTGCCGGACGCGACACTGCGCGACGACGTGAAGGCCATCGGCGGGATCCTGTACCTGCTGCTCACCGGCCGCTGGCCGCTGCCGGGCGGGCCGGCCGCGATCCCGGCCGCGCCGCACGCCCCGAACGGGCGGCTCGTGCCGCCGCGCTCGCTGCAGCCGTCGGTGCCGCAGGAGCTGTCGTCGCTGGCGGTGCGCACGGTCGAGGACGGCGGCCCGGGCGGCATCCGCACCAGCGCGGCGATCGTGCGCGCGCTGGAGATGGCCGCCGAGGCCGAGGAGCGGACGCAGCTGATCAAGGCCCAGATGGAGGCCGACGGCGACGGCACGATCTGGACGACGAAGAAGCCGGTCAAGGACCGCGCGCGGCGCCGCAAGCTGGCGCTCGGCGTCACCGTGCTGGTCGTCGCCGCGGTCGCGATCCTGGCCTGGCTCGGCATGCTGGCGATCAGCTTCTTCCAGGACGACCCCAGCTCGGGCGGCCCGCCGATCAACGTGGCCAACCCGACCCCGACGGCGTCCGCGTCGGCCCCGGTCAACCCGTCGCCGAACCCGCCGCCGTCGACCGGCGGGCAGGCGCAGATCGGCGCCGCGGTCGGCCCGGAGAGCGTCACGGTCTACAACCCGGACGGCAACGGCGACAACACCAGCCGGGCCCGCAACACCGTCGACGGCGACCCCACCACGATCTGGCGGACCGACCAGTACCGGCAGCAGTTCCCGGCCATCAAGGAGGGCGTCGGGCTGCTGGCGAGCTTCGACAAGCCGATCAACCTGGCGAAGATCACGGTGGCCGCGGACAGCCCGGGCACCTCGATCGAGGTCCGGCTGTCGGACTCGCGCAACCCGGAGCTGGCCGACACCCGGGTGATCGGCACGGCCACGTTGAACGGGCAGACCACCGACATCACCCTTCCGCAGCCCCAGCAGGCGCAGTACGTGATCATCTGGATCACTCAGCTGAGTGACACGGACAAGGGCTACCAGTCCCAGATAGGCGAATTGACCTTCCTCCCCGCCCAGTAGGGTGCTGCGGGTGACCGCAGCTGCACCAACGGACGCCGACCTCATGGCGGCGCACGCGTCGGGGGATCCGCACGCGTTCAGCGAACTGGTCCGGCGGCATCGGGACCGCATGTGGGCGGTGGCCCTGCGCACCCTGCGCGACCCCGAGGAAGCCGCCGACGCCCTGCAGGACGCCTTCATCTCCGCCTTCCGCGCCGCCGCGAACTTCCGCGCGGAATCCCAGGTCACGACCTGGTTGCACCGGATCGTGGTCAACGCCTGCCTGGACCGGGTCCGGCGCAGGCAGGCCCGTCCGACGGTGCCGCTGCCGGAGACCGGCGTGAACGAGCCGGCCACGCCGCGGGACTCGATGGCCGACCGGGAGACCCGGCTGGTCATCAAGGAGGCGCTGGCGCAGCTGCCGGAGGACCAGCGGATGCCGATCGTGCTGGTCGACGTCGAGGGGTACTCGGTCAGCGAGACCGCGAAGATGCTCGGCATCGCGGAGGGCACGGTGAAGAGCCGGTGCGCCCGCGGCCGCGCCAAACTCGCCAAAGTTCTCGGTCATCTCCGGAACCCGGATGCATTAGCGAACGTCCCAACTCCCGAAAGCAAACGGGAGCGCGGCGGCCGGTCTGGGGCACAGCGCGAGAGGGAGGGACGATGACGGACGAGAGTCGGGGGATCGAGGCCGCCGGCCCGCCCTGGTCTGTCGACCTGCTCGCGGACCTGCACGCCGGCGTCCTGGACGACGACGAAGCCGCCCGCCTGTGGCCGCTGGTGCAGGCCGATCCCGAAGCACGCGCGATCATCGACGCCCTGGAGGCGACCACCGCCGACCTGGCGGACCTGAGCGCGGACGTCCCGCCGATGCCGGCCGAGTTCGCGGCCCGCCTGGACGCCGCGATCGCCGAGGAGTCCCGCCGCGCGTTCCCCCAGCAGCAGCCCGGCGTGGCGCCGGTGGTGAGCCTGGACGCGGCCCGCCGTCGCCGCAACAAGCGCATCGGCTGGATCAGCGGGGTGGTGGCCGTGGCCGCCGCCGCGGTGGCCGCCGTGGCGATCGCCATCCCGGGCGGCACGTCGCCTTCCTCGGGTGGGAACGTCGCCGCGCCGCCGCCGGGCCAGAGCGCCCAGCAGCCGCCGCTGAACCTGCGCAGCGACCAGACCGCGAGCGCGGTCGGCCAGATGCAGGGCACGTTCGACTACGGCCCGCTCGACGGCGCTGACGCGCTGCAGAGGTGCCTGACCGCTGCCGGCTTCGCCGACACCGCCAAGCCGATCGGAGTCCGCCAGGGCTCGATCGACGGGCAGCCGGCCGTGCTGACCCTGCTGACCACCGGTCAGCTGGCGAAGTTCCGGCTGGTCGCGTTCACCCCGACCTGCGGTTCGGACAACGCCGGGGTGCTCTTGGACAAGGTGATCGGGTAAGCGCGTTCCGCGACACGGGCGACGCGTGTCACGGCGGGAACACCTGACCCTACGATCGTGTTGAGCCTGGTACGCAGGTCACGACGAGCGGAGGTCTACGGGTGGCAGCGGAAAACGTTCGGAACCTCATCATCGTGGGGTCGGGTCCGGCCGGGTACACGGCCGCGGTGTACGCCGCGCGTGCCCAGCTCGAACCGCTGGTGTTCGAGGGTTCCCAGTTCGGCGGCGCGCTGATGACCACCACCGAGGTCGAGAACTACCCCGGCTTCCGGGACGGCATCCAGGGTCCCGACCTGATGGAGGAGATGCGCAAGCAGGCCGAGCGCTTCGGCGCCGAGCTGCGCGCCGAGGACGTGGAGAAGCTCGAGCTGGAGGGCGACGTCAAGTACGTCACCGCCCACGGCACGCGCTACGCGGCCAAGGCCGTCATCCTCGCCATGGGTTCAGCCGCTCGCTACCTCAACGTGCCCGGTGAGCAGGAGCTGCTCGGCCGCGGTGTCTCGGCGTGCGCGACCTGTGACGGCTTCTTCTTCCGCGACCAGGACATCGCCGTGCTCGGCGGTGGCGACTCCGCCATGGAGGAGGCCACCTTCCTGACGAAGTTCGCCCGGTCGGTGACGATCGTGCACCGGCGCGAGGAGTTCCGCGCCTCCAAGATCATGCTCGAGCGCGCCCGCGCGAACGAGAAGATCAAGTGGGCGCTGAACAAGCAGGTCGTCGAGGTGCAGGGGGACACCACCGTGTCCGGCCTGAGGCTCAAGGACACCGTCACCGGCGAGGAGTCGGTGCTCGACGTCACCGGCTTCTTCGTCGCGATCGGCCACGACCCGCGCAGCGATCTGGTCAAGGGCCAGGTCGAGCTGGACAGCGAAGGTTACGTCCTGACCAAGGGCCGCACCTCCTACACCAACCTGCCCGGCGTGTTCGCCGCTGGTGACCTGGTCGACCACACCTACCGGCAGGCCATCACCGCCGCGGGCTCGGGCTGCTCCGCGGCCATCGACGCCGAGCGCTGGCTGGCCGAGCACGCCGGCAACCCCGAAGCCGAGATCGCGCCCGAACTGGTGGGCGGCGGCTACGGCTCCACGAACTGAACTCCAAGCTCGTACCAAGTAGGGAGATGAAATGTCCGACACCGTCAAGGTGACCGATAAGTCCTTCGCCGACGACGTTCTGACCAGCGACAAGCCGGTCCTGGTCGACTTCTGGGCGACCTGGTGCGGGCCGTGCAAGATGGTCGCCCCGGTGCTCGAGGAGATCGCCGCCGAGCACAAGGACAAGCTGACCGTCGCGAAGCTGGACATCGACGAGAACCCGGGCACCGCCCGCGACTACCAGGTCATGTCGATCCCGACGCTGATCCTGTTCCAGGGCGGCAAGCCGGTGAAGCAGATCGTCGGCGCCAAGCCGAAGGCCGCGCTGCTGTCGGATCTGTCCGACGTTCTCGCCTGACGAAGGCAACCAGGACCCGGGGGTAAACGTCTTCTACGGACGGCCCCCGGGTTTTCCATGCCACCCGCCCGGATGACGCACCGACCGGCCCTGCGCGGTCACGGAGAGTCCTCAGGGCAGAATGGGTACCCGAGGTTAGCCCGAGACTGTTTGTGCCGCATCGGTTTTTGATCGATGCCCAAGGAAAGAGCGAGGAGTGCATGCGGGTGCTCCGCCGCGGCGACGTCGGGGACGACGTCGCTGAGATCAGGTCGATGCTGGCCTCGATCGGTCTGCTCCGGCCGGATGCCGGCAACCTGTTCGACCACGAGGTCGAACGGGCCGTCCGCGGGTTCCAGCAGCGCCGAGGGCTGCTCATCGACGGCGTCGTCGGCCCGGCCACCTACCACGTGCTGCGCGGCGCGACCTTCCACCTTGGCAGCAGGCCGCTGGCCTACCTGATCTCCTCGCCGGTGCACGGCGACGACGTGTTCGCGCTGCAGGACCGGCTGACCGAGCTGGGCTACGACGCGGGCCGTCCGGACGGCATGTTCGGCCCGAAGACCGAGCACGCCCTGCGCAACTTCCAGCGCGACTACGGTCTGGTCATCGACGGCATCTGCGGCCCGGCGACCGTCCGCGCGCTGCGCCAGCTCTCCCCGCGCGCCCGCGGTGGCCGCCCGGTGCTGCTGCGTGAGCAGGAGCAGGTCCGCCAGTCCGGGCCGCGGCTGCGTGGCAAGCGGATCGTCATCGACCCCGGTCACGGCGGCGCCGACCCGGGGGTGGAGATCGGCGGCCTGCGTGAGGCCGACATCGTGTGGGACCTGGCGCGCCGTCTGGAAGGCCGGATGAAGGCCACCGGCATGGAGGCGCTGATCTCGCGTGGCCCGGACACCGGGCCCGCGGAGGCCGAGCGCGCGGCGTTCGCCAACAACGCGGGCGCCGACCTGTTCCTGTCGCTGCACTGCGACCGCAACTCCTCGCCGCACGCCCAGGGCGTCGCCTCGTTCCACTGGGGCAACGGCCTCGGCACCACGTCGACGGTGGGTGAGCTGCTGGCCGGCTACCTGCAGCGCGAGGTGGCCGCCCGCACCGGTCTGCTGGACTGCCGGACGCACGCCAAGACCTGGGACATCCTGCGGCTGACCCGGTGCCCGGCGGTGCGGATGGAGATCGGCTACCTGAGCAACCCGGGCGACCGCGCGAAGCTGTCCGACCCGGCGTTCCGCGACATCGTCGCCGAGGGCATCCTGATCGCCGTCAAGCGCCTGTACCTGCTCGGTGAGGGCGACCAGCCGACCGGCACGTTCACGTTCGCCGACGTGCTCGCCCACGAGCTGGCGAAGGCCGAATAACACCACTCGTTCACAGCAGTTGTCCACAGAAACCTGTGGACAACTGCTGCCTTGTGGACCGTTTCTGTGGATAACTCCGTCTAGGCGCGGGCCGTGCTGGCCTCGGCCGTGGTGATGCTCACCTGGCCCAGGAGCCGCTCCAGCGCCGCTTCGACGTCTTCCTTCCAGGACAGCGCCGACCGGATCTCCAGGCGCAGCCTGGGCCACTTGGGGTGCGGTCGCACGGTCTTGAACCCCACCGCGGTGAGGAAGTCGGCCGGGACCACGCAGGTGTGCCCCAGCAGCTCGTTGTCGGCGTCGTCCGGGCTCGCGTCGCCGAACGCCTCGATCGCACGCACACCGCGGCGCGTCATGTCCTTGGCGACCGCCTGGACGAGGGTGCGGCCCAGCCCGCCGCCGCGGAACTCCGGCAGCACCTGGAAGCTCGTCAGCAGCACCGCGTCCGCGCTGGGCGGGGAAGTGGGGAAGGCGACCGAGCGCGGCACCAGGTTCGGCGGGGCGTAGAGGACGAACCCGACGGGCAGCGAGTCGCTGTAGATGATGCGGCCGCAGGAGCCCCACTCCAGCAGCACCGAGGAGACCCAGGCCTCCTTCTCGACCTCGGTCTGGCCGAACTCCTCCGCCTGCGCGCGCAGGTGCGGCGCGAGCTCCCAGTACACGCACCGGCGGCAGTTCTTGGGCAGGTGTTCCAGGTTGTCGAGGGTGACGCCCACGACTCGACGCGACACCTGATCCCCTCCCCGGATTTCGCGGCGGCCGGCCCGACGTGGAGCAGGGCGTGGCGCACCGCCACAGCCTGCTCGGCCGCATTCGAGGATAGGCGTGTGTGACCCACGCCGGAAGGCCGGGAATATCACAAGGACGAGTGGTTACACTCGGGAAACTGACCATTCGACAGAGCGAAGTGCGATGACTGCGAATCCACCCGAGCACACTGGCCGCCGAGACCTCGATCCCCACCTCGCCCGTTACGCCGCCCGCACGGCAGGCATGACGGCGTCGGAGATCCGAGCTCTCTTCGCGGTGGCCAGCCGCCCGGAGGTGGTTTCGCTCGCCGGCGGCATGCCGAACCTCGCCGCGCTCCCGCTGGACAGCCTGTCCGCGCAGGTGGGGGAGATCATCGCGGAGGACGGCCTGGTCGCGCTGCAGTACGGCTCCGCGCAGGGCGTGCCGGTGCTGCGCGAGCAGATCTGCGAGGTCATGGCGATGGAGGGCATCAACGCGCACTCCGACGACGTCGTCGTGACCGTCGGCTCCCAGATGGGCCTGGACATGGTCACCCGGCTGTTCTGCGACCCGGGCGACGTCGTGCTGGCCGAGGGGCCCTCCTACGTGGGCGCGCTGGGCTCGTTCGCCGCGTACCAGGCCAAGGTTGTGCACGTCGTGATGGACGACCAGGGGCTGGTGCCGGAGGCGCTGCGGGAGGCTCTCGCGGCCGCCGAGCGCGCCGGTCAGCGCGTCAAGTTCCTCTACACGATCCCGAACTTCCACAACCCGGCAGGCGTGACGCTCGCGGTCGAACGGCGCGCCGAGATCCTCGCCATCTGCCGGGCGCACGGCGTGCTGGTCGTCGAGGACAACCCGTACGGGCTGCTCGGCTTCGACGGCCAGACCTACCCGGCGCTGCGGTCGCTCGACCCGGACAACGTGGTGTACCTGGGCTCGTTCTCCAAGACGTTCGCCTCCGGCCTGCGGGTCGGCTGGGTGCTGGCGCCGCACGCGGTGCGGGAGAAGCTGGTGCTGGCCGCCGAGTCGGCCACGCTGTGCCCGCCGAGCCTCAACCAGATGATCGTGTCGCGGTACCTGGCCACGCATGACTGGAAGGGCCAGATCAAGACCTTCCGCGAGAACTACCGGGAGCGGCGGGACGCGATGCTCTCCGCCCTGGAGCAGCACCTGCCGTCCGGCTGCAGCTGGACGAACCCGGACGGCGGTTTCTACGTGTGGGTGACGGTGCCGGAGGGTGTCGACACCAAGGCGATGCTGCCGCGCGCCGTCACCGCCCGGGTCGCGTACGCGTCCGGCACCGGTTTCTACGCCGACGGTTTCGGCAGCAGGCAGATGCGGCTGTCGTACTGCTACCCGACGCCCGAGCGGATCAAGGAGGGTGTGCGGCGCCTGGCCGCGGTGCTCGAGTCCGAAATGGACCTGGTGCGCACGTTCGGTAACGTCAGCATGCGCGCGATCCCCGGCCCGGAGACGCCGTCGCCGGACACGGCGTGATCGCCGCTGCTGAGTCCTATTTAGACTGTTGATTGAGGAGAGTGCCGGCGTGGTTATGCCGACCGTCGCCGTTCTCGCGGGCGGGCTTTCGCATGAGCGCGATGTCTCGCTGCGGTCCGGCCGCAGGCTGTCCGCCGCGCTGCGGGAGCAGGGGCTGACCGTCGAGGAGTGGGACACCGACGCAGGCCTGCTCGACCGGTTGCGGTCCGAGCGGCCCGACGCGGCCGTCGTGGCGCTGCACGGTGGTCAGGGCGAGAACGGGTCGGTGCAGACCGTCCTGGAGATGCTGAAGGTGCCGTACGTGGGCACCAGCTCGCGCGGGTGCCGACGGGCGTGGGACAAGCCGACCGCGAAGGCCGTGCTGTCCGCCTCCGGGTACGCGACGCCGGACTGGGTCGTGCTGCCGCACAGCACATTCCGGGAGCTGGGCGCGCAGGGCGTGCTGGATGCGATCGTCGACCACCTCGGCCTGCCGCTGATCCTGAAGCCCGACCAGGGCGGGTCCGCGCTGGGCGCCCAGGTCGTGCGGGACGCCGCGGAGCTGCCCGCCGCCATGGTCGGCTGCTTCGCGTACGGCGACACCGTGCTGGCGGAGCGGCTGGTCGAGGGCGTCGAGGTCGCGGTGGCGGTCGTCGAGCGGGACGGGGAGCCGGAGGCGCTGCCCGCCGTGGAGATCGTGCCGGAGAGCGGCGTCTACGACTACACCTCGCGCTACACCGCCGGACTGACCGACTTCTTCGCGCCGGCCCGGCTGCCGGAGGAGTCCGCGAAGGCGGTCGGCGAGCTGGCTGTCGCCGCGCACAAGCTCCTCGGTCTGCGGGACATCTCCCGGACCGACGCGATCGTGACCGTCGACGGCGCCGTCCAGTTCCTCGAAGTGAACTCGTCGCCGGGCCTCACCGAGACGTCGACCGTGCCGATGGCGATCGAGACCGCGGGCACGTCGCTCGGTGCCGTGTTCGCCGATCTCGTCGCGCGGGCGATCCGCCGGTCCGCCTGACACGTCCCCGGAACCACTGAGGGCCACCTTCCCGAGCGGGAGGTGGCCCTCAGTGTTGTCAGATCAAATCATCACCGTGACGAAACGGCCTGGTGTCATTCCTCATCGGTTTTGAGTGCGTGATTTGCCCGATTCGGGTCCATGATCGAGACGATTCGCTCCAGATCGTCGATCGAGCCGAACTCGACGACGATGCGTCCCTTCCGGCGGCCGAGGTCGACCTTGACGCGGGTGTCGAAGGTGTCCGACAGCCGGTTCGCCAGATCCTGGAGACCGGGCGCCTGCATCGCCTTGCGGGGAGCGGCCTTCGGCTTGGCCGGCGCCTCGCTCTTCTTGAGCGTCACCGCCTCCTCGGTCGCGCGAACCGAGAGTCCCTCGGCGACGATACGCGTCGCGAGCTCCTCCTGCTGCTCCGGATCTTCGAGTGAGAGCAGCGCCCGGGCGTGCCCGGCGGAGAGGACCCCGGCCGCGACGCGGCGCTGCACGGGGAGGGGGAGTTTGAGCAGCCGGATGGTGTTGGTGATAACCGGACGGCTGCGGCCGATTCGGGAGGCGAGCTCCTCGTGTGTCACCTCGAACTCGTCGAGCAGCTGCTGGTAGGCGGCTGCCTCTTCGAGCGGGTTCAGCTGGACGCGGTGGATGTTCTCCAGGAGGGCGTCCCGGAGCATCGCTTCGTCGGCGGTCTGCCGGACGATGGCCGGAATGTTCTCCAGCTCGGCCCGCTGCGACGCGCGCAGACGGCGCTCGCCCATGACGAGCTCGTACTCGCCGTCGCCGAGTTCGCGGACGACGATCGGCTGCATGAGGCCGAACTCGCGGATCGAGTGTTCCAGCTCGGCGAGGGCGTCCTCGTCGAAGACCTGCCGCGGCTGCTTCGGGTTGGGCTTGACCGAGCTCGTCGGGATCTCGCGGTAGACGGCGCCGGCCACCTCACCGCTGGGCACGACCTCGCTGTTGGCTGCGAACCAGTCCTTGTCGCCGTTGCGGGACGGCGCCTCCTGGCGAGCCGGCGCGCTGGGGGTGTTCTCGCCTGCGGGCGGTCCGGTCGGGATCAGCGCGGCCAGGCCGCGCCCCAGGCCACCCCTGCGTTCGGTCATAACGTGCCCCTCCTCGATCCGTTGCTGCTGCCACGCTCCGCGAGTTCGCGAGCCGCATCGACATAGCTCATCGCGCCCCGCGAACCCGGGTCGTACGCCAGCACGGTCTGGCCGTAGCTGGGCGCCTCGGACACCTTCACGTTGCGGGGGATGACGGTCTTGAGGACGACGTCGCCGAAGTGGTCGCGCACCTCGGCGGTCACCTGGTCGGCCAGCTTGGTGCGGCCGTCGTACATGGTGAGGAGGATCGTCGAGACGGAGAGGCCGGGGTTGAGGTGCTTCTGCACCAGCTCGATGTTGCTGAGGAGCTGCCCGAGGCCTTCGAGTGCGTAGTACTCGCACTGGATCGGGATGAGCACCTCGCGTGCGGCGACCATGGCGTTGACGGTGAGGAGGCCGAGCGAGGGCGGGCAGTCGATGAAGACGTAGTCGACGCCGAGCTGGTCGACCACCTCGCCCGTGAGCGCCTCCTTCAGCCGCGATTCGCGGGAGGGCATCTCGACGAGCTCGATCTCCGCGCCGGCGAGGTCGATCGTCGCGGGGACACAGAACAGGTTGGGGGACTGCTCGCTGACGGCCATCGCCTCGCCCAGGGGGAGGTCGCCGAGGAGGACGTCGTAGATGGAGGGGGTGCCGGAGCGGTGGTCCACGTTGAGCGCGGTGCTGGCGTTGCCCTGCGGGTCGAGGTCGATGACGAGGGTCTTGAGGCCGTGCACCGCGAGGGCCGCGGCGAGGTTGACGGCGCTGGTCGTCTTGCCGACGCCGCCCTTCTGGTTGGCGACGGTCAGCACACGGCGCTGATCGGGCCGGGGGAGGGAGTTGGGTTCCGGGTGCAGCACGCGGGCGGCGCGCTCGGCTTCTTCGGCAATGGGGGTCCAGTCTGACGCAGGCGGGGTCACCGGCCGAGCCACCTTTCCGCAATCGACACTGTTGGTTTCACGTGGAACATGGGTCGCATCATGCTGATCTGGCCTCCACAAGCCATCCGGTACGCCATCCTGTCATCCCGCACGGCGCGGGCGACGGGCACTTCGTACGCGCTCCACCCGCACCACGGTCGTCGGCGTTTCGAGCACGCCGACCCCGCACTCAGAGACCGTTGGAGCACCCCCACCGACGCGGGCGACCGCCTTCGCGTCACGGGCAACTTCGTCCCGGGCACTAGCTCCCTTGACTGCGAGCATCATGCCACCCTCCCGGACGAGGGGGAGGCACCAGCCCGCCAAACGCGCGAGGGGAGCGACGGCCCGCGACGTGACGACATCCGCGGTCCCGACTCGCTCCCGGAGCGCCTTCTCTTCAGCCCGGCCGCGCACGACGGTGACGTCCAGTTTGATGGTCTCGGCGACTTCGTTCAACCAGTCCGCCCGACGAGCCATGGGCTCCACGAGAACGACATCGAGATCCGGCCGCGCGATGGCGAGCGGCACTCCGGGAAAGCCGGCGCCGGACCCGACATCGATCACCCGGGCGCCATCCGCGATCCGCTCACCGACGACGGCGGAGTTGAGGAGGTGCCGATCCCAGAGCCGCTCCACCTCACGCGGCCCGATCAACCCCCGCTCGACGCCGAACCGCTCGAGTATCTCAGCGAAGGCGACGGCCTGATCGAGCCCATCGCCGAACACTCGCCCAGCCACCTCGGGCACCGGCACCACTAGCACTCCTCGGGTTTCACGTGAAACGACCAACGCCCCGATTCTCCACGACGCGAACATCATCGCGGGGAGGCGGACCGCAACTGTGGACGGTTTCACGTGAAACGGGTCGGGGAGCGGCAGTCGCCGGTTCCACGTGAAACCGAAAGCCACGTGCCCCTTGCTGCGCGACGGCCGACTGCAGCCAATCACTTCTCGCGGTTGCCTTGCCCTCCATGACCGGACGCCGCAGCGGCGCCACCACCGGGCACCCGCGGTAGCGGAGGCCCATCTCGGCTGCCCCGGCCTGCGCCCGATCAGCCGACGCGTCAGCCGGACGATCCCGACCACTCTTCCGCTCGAACGGGCTCATCGGCTGCAGCCGAACCTTCTCACCCGTCGCCTTGCCGTCCACGACGACGCCAGCCGCAAACTCCACCACTACGAGGCAGCCGCGGTAGCGGAGGCCGATCCCGGCCACTCTTCGCGTCCCCGCCGAACGGCCGAGCCGCCGCTCAAACCGTGGGCATAAAAGAAGGCGGCCCACCGGGGTGGGCCGCCTTCCGAAAATCAGAACGCTTACGCGTCCGGCATCACAACCACGCGCCGCTTGGGCTCTTCGCCCTCGCTCTCGCTCTTGACGCCACCCACGGCCGCCACCGCGTCGTGCACGACCTTCCGCTGGAACGGGCTCATCGGCTGCAGCCGAACCTTCTCACCCGTCGCCTTGGCGTCCGCGACGACGCCCGGCCGCAACTCCACCACCGCGAGGCGACCGCGGTAGCGGAGGCCTATCCCGGCTACCCGGTCTGCGCCCGATCAGCCGACGCGTCAGCCGGACGATCCCGAGCACTCATCGCGCCCCTGCCGAACGGCCGAGCCGCCGCTCAAACCGTGGGCATAAAAGAAGGCGGCCCACCGGGGTGGGCCGCCTTCCGAAAATCAGAACGCTTACGCGTCCGGCATCACAACCACGCGCCGCTTGGGCTCTTCGCCCTCGCTCTCACTCTTGACGCCACCCACGGCCGCCACCGCGTCGTGCACGACCTTCCGCTCGAACGGGCTCATCGGCTGCAGCCGAACCTTCTCACCCGTCGCCTTGACCGTCTCGGCCGTCGTGCGGCCCAGCTCCGTCAGCTCGGCGCGGCGGCCGGCCCGCCAGCCGGCGATGTCGAGCATCAGCCGGCTCCGGGTGCCGGTCTCCTGCTGCACCGCGAGCCGCGTCAGTTCCTGCAGCGCCTCGAGCACCTGGCCGCGTCCACCGACCAGCTTCTCCAGGTCGTCACCGCCGTCGATGCTCACGATCGCGCGGCCACTCTCCACGTCGAGGTCGATGTCCCCGTCGTAGTCGAGCAGGTCCAGCAACCGCTCCAGGTAGTCGCCCGCGATGTCGCCCTCGCGGACCAGCAGGTCCTCCGTCGACGAACCCGTCGCCTCCGCAGCGGGCGCCTCGTCGTCAGCGTCGATCGCTTCGACCGTCTCCGCCATCGTCATCTCCTTTCACCGGGCTCCAGCGCTCAGCGGCGCTTCTGCCCCGAGCCCTTCTGTCCTGAGTTCTTGCCGCCCTGCGAAGGCTTCTTGCGCTTCTGCGCCGAGCCGTTCTGCGGGCGCTGCCCCTGCTGCGGGAAGCGGTGCGGGGAGCCGGCCTTCGACCCCGGCTTCTGCCCGCTCGCCTTGCCGTCGGCAGCCGGCTTGTCGGCCGCACCGTCACCGTCGTCCGTCTTCTTCGGCTGCACCGGCTTCTGGCCCGGCTTCGGCTTCGCACCCGGGCGCGGAGCCAGCGAGTTGCGCTTCTCGGCCGCCTCGGCCTTCTTCTGCGCCTCTTCCTTGTCGATGCGCGTGTAGACCAGGCGCTGCTGCATCAGGGTCCAGCCGTTGTTCGCCAGCCAGTAGACGAGCAGACCGATCGGGAAGAACGCACCGAACACGAGCACACCGAGCGGGAAGATGTACATCGTCAGCCGCTGCATCATCTGCGTCTGCGGCGTGATCGCCTCGGGGTTCAGGTTCTGCCGCTGCGCCGAGTGCCGCGCCGTGAGGTGGGTCAGGATCGCCGCGAGGATCATCAGCGGGATCGCGACCGGCGCCACGTTCCAGTGCCAGCCACCGCCCATCCCGCCGAGCATCGTGGTGTGGTGGATCGCGTCGCCGATGTTGACGCCGAACAGCTTCGCGTTGTTGTAGGACTCGACACCCGCCTGATCGAAGAAGTAGTTCTCCGTCTTCGGCTGGCCGGGGTTCGGGTTGTAGCTGAACGCGCGCAGCACCCAGTTCAGACCGATGAACACCGGGATCTGCAGCAGCATCGGCAGACAGCTGCCCAGCGGGTTGACACCGTGCTCCTTTTGGAGCTTCTGCATCTCCGCGGCCTGGCGCTGCCGGTCGTTCGCGTACTTCTTCTGAATCTTCTTCAGTTCCGGCGCGAACTCCTGCATCTTCTTCATCGACCGGACCTGGTTCACGAACGGCTTGAACATGATGCCGCGAACCGTGAAGGTCAGGAAGATGATCGCCAGGAGCCAGGTGATCGCGTTGTCGGCCCCGAAGACGAACCCGAAGACCTTGTGCCAACACCACAGGATGAAGGACACGGGGTAGTAGATGAAGTCGAGCACTGAGCTACTCCTCGGTTGACAAACCAGGTCTCTGGTGGCGCCACGAGAACACCTCAGGCACCGGGTCGCGGCCGGGCATCGTCCACGGGCCGCAGCGCAGCAGCCTGCGGAGGGCGAGGTAGCTGCCCTTCGCGGCGCCGAAACGGGTCAGGGCCTCGACCGCGTACGTGCTGCAGCTGGGGTAGAAGCGGCAGCTCGGCGGGAGGTAGGGCGAGATGAAACGGCGGTAGAACCGCAGCGGGAGCAACAGTACCTGGGCGATCGGCCCAGGGCGCTCGACCTTCTGCGGTGCATCGGTGCTGGCGTCATTCACCGGCGTGGCCCCTCGTGTCCGCGGCCGTGTCCGGCCGGGGTGTCGCCGGGCCGTCGGACGGGCGGCCCGGGAGCAGGCTCAGCCGTTTCAGCGCCGCGTCCAGATCGGCACCGAGTTCGGCACTGGACGCGGTGGCTGCCGGCGGCAGGGCCCTCACGACCAACGAACTGCCGGGCGGCACGGTTCCAAGGCGCTGCATGACGAGATGCCGCAGGCGCCGGGTCACGCGGTGGCGGACCACCGAGTTGCCCACGGCCTTGCTCACCACAAAACCCGCCCGCGGCGTTCCCGCGGACGGGTCGGTGGACTGAACCGCGTGCACCACGAGGCGGCGCCGACCTGCCCGAGCACCCCTGCGCATGACCTCGCGGAAGTCCTCACTGCGCCGCAACCGGGCGGCACGGGGCAGCACGTCGCGCCTCGGAACGGCGCTATCAGGCGGACAGCTTCTCGCGGCCCTTGCGACGGCGGGCCGACAGGATCGCGCGACCGGCGCGGGTGCGCATCCGCAGCCGGAAGCCGTGGGTCCGGGCGCGTCGACGGTTGTTCGGCTGGAAGGTGCGCTTACCCTTGCTCACTGCTTACTCCTGGTCTCGACATACTCGGCGGCAAGCTGGAGCCACCGATCAGCTCGGGGGTGTCTCGAATCGCGCGCATGCGAACAAACCCGTCGCGCGCGGGAGACCTATCGAGAGTACGCACCCCGCTCACCGGCCCGGCAACCGGCCCCCACAACCACAGTGGGGGACCGAGTGGCGACGCCGCGTGAGGCATGCCATCCTGACCTCCACAGTGCCTTGTGGCACGGCACGGGCCTTTGTTAGCGTGTCTCCTCTTGGGTCACCCGTTCGAGGTGCTCGGCGCCGCCGTAAGAAGGTGTGGAGGCTCTGGCTGGCGTAGGTTCGCACCCGCAGGTGGAGTGACTGCGGGCCGCCGTACATTAGTGCACAGTTGTGGACAACTCTGTGGATACTTGCTGCGCGCGGTGACCAGGGGGCTGCGAGGTGCCGCTCGTGTGAGTGAGCCAGGCGCCCGGCTCGGGTGTTCTTCGAGGTCGGTGGGGTCGTCCGGGGTGACGAGGGGAGGGGACGAAGTCGGTGTCCGAGCACCAGTTGAATCTGGGCGTGGTCTGGGACCAGGTGGTCCGGGAGCTGTCGGACGGCACGCTTTCGCCTCAGCAGCGGGCCTGGATGCGAGTCACCCGCCCGATCGGCCTGCTCGACGGCACGGCTCTGCTCGCCGCTCCGAGCGACTTCGCGAAGGAAGCGATCGAGCGCGCCCTGCGGGACCCGATCACGCACGCGCTCTCGCGCCGGCTCGGCCGTCCCGTCTCGCTGGCCGTGAAGGTCGACACCGCCGAGGTGACCCCGCCCCCGCCACCACCGCCCGCCCCATACCCGTCACCCACCAGGGTGGAAACGGCGCCCGTCGCCGCGGCCGAGGCTCCGGTGATGCCCCCGAAGATGCCGCCGCTCGACGACGGCATGCTCCCGCCGCTGCGGCGGGGCCGCGCGCACCCGCCGGAACCGGTGAAGGCCGTCCTGCCCGAGGACGACGGTGACGAGGAAGTCGACGAAGAGGGCGAGGCGCTGGCCGCCGCGCACGAGATCTGGCCGATGTTTTCCCGCCAGCCCAGCGCGGGCCAGCCCC
>NZ_JBHZEN010000086.1:0-10355 GCF_050958625.1 Amycolatopsis sp. 3B14 | reverse complement strand
CCCACCCGCCCGGCCATCACGTCCGGCCGGCCGCCCATCAGGTCCGGCCGCCCGGCTATCACGTCCACCCGCCTGGCCACCACGCCCGGTCGCCCGGCCATTTCGCCCAACCTCCGGCCATCACGCCAACCCCCGGCGCCCCGGGCTGTTCCGGTGCCGGCAGCTCGTTGGCGTGTCGCCGCCGGCGCGTGGTGGCGGCCCGGTCGTCGTTTCGCGCCCGTTTTTGACTCGACCGGGACTTGACGGTTCATAGCTTTTTCCGGAACCCGCCATCGCGCACGGTGATCACGGGCGCGAACGCGAAGCATCCGAACGTCGGCCCCCGCACTACGTGCAGGTGAATCGGCTGCAGATGCCGTTGCCCCGCAGGCGTTCCGCCGGTGCGGTCGTGCCGCCATCCGGGTTGCGGAGGCGGACCCGAAGGCGAATGCGAGGACGTCACACCGGAAATTCGAAACGCGCGGCCCCAGCGGGTGGACGCGGGGCGCGGATGAGAGGATGCTGGGCAGTGGCAGGCTTTCAGCAGCTTTGTCCATTCAGGACAGTCTCTTCGGGAGGTGCGGATGACGGCCGTGGACGCTCGCGAGGACCTGGTGCCACTGCGGACCGATTTCGACCGCTCGTGGCGTGGCTATGACGCTCGTCAGGTGCAGGCGTATGTCCGCGCCGTGGAGACCGACCTGCGGATGGTGATCGCCGACCGGGACGCGGCCGCCGCCGCGGTCGAGCGGCTAGCCGCACAGATGGAGGACCTGCGCACGGAGAACGACGCTCTGCGCGAGAAGATCGACCGGATCAGCCGGACGCCCATCGAGGCGGAGGGGCTGACCGAGCGGTTGCTGCGGATGGTGGAGCTGGCCGAGGACGAGGCCGCGGAGGTCACCGAGCGGGCGCGGCTGGCGGCCGAACGGAGCTGGGCGGCGGCCGAACAGGCGGCCGGTCGACTGCGCGAGCGGCACGAACGCCTGGTCGCCGAGCTGGACTTCCGGCGCCGGGAGATGGCCGAGGAGCAGGCTGAGCTGATGCGCCGCACCGAGGCCGAGGTCGATTTGATGACCCGCCAGGCCGCGCAGAGCAGGCGCAAGCTGGACGAACAGGCGGCGCGCCGCCGAGCCGAAATCGAGCGGGACTTCGAAGAGGCGATGTCCGTCCGGCGAGCCACGTCGATGCGAGCGATGGCCGAGCGCGAAGCCGAGGCCACCGCAAAGGCCGACGAGCTGGTCAAGAACGCCCAGTCCAAGGCCGACGAGCTGCTGCGCGCCGCCCGAGAAGAGGCCGAGTCCACGCTGACCTCGGCCCGCACGGAGGCCGAGTCGACGTTGACGTCCGCCCGCGCCGAGGCGGACCATGTGCTGACCTCGGCCCGCGAGGAGGCGAACGAAACTCTGACGTCCGCGCGCGCCGAAGCCGAGTCCACGCTGACGTCCGCCCGCACGGAGGCCGAGTCGACGTTGACGTCCGCCCGCGCCGAGGCGGACCGCGTGCTGACCTCGGCCCGCGAGGAGGCGAACGAAACTCTGACCTCCGCCCGCGCCGAAGCCGAGGAAACCCTGACCTCCGCCCGCACGGAAGCGGACGAAACGCTTGCGTCCGCCCGCGCCGAGGCCGAAACCACGGTGACCTCGGCCCGCGCCGAAGCCGACAGCCTGGTCGCATCCGCGCGCGCCCAAGCAGGTGACCTGCTGTCCTCGGCCCGCGCCGAAGCCGAGGAGACGGTGACCTCGGCCCGCGCGGAAGCCGACCAGACCCTGGCCGCAGCGCGCGCCGAAGCCGAATCCCTCCAGGCGAAAGCCACCAAGCAGGAGGCCGACGCCCAGGCCAGGGCCGACGAGCTGGTCACCACCGCCACCGCCCAGGCGGAGAAGCTCACCGCCGACGCTCAAGCCAAAGCCGAAACCCTCGTCGCCGACGCCACCGCACAGGCCGACGCGAAGCTCGCCGACGCGACCTCCCGCGCCGACGCCCTCCTGGCCGACGCGACCAAGCGTGCGGATGCGATGGTCGCGGAGGCCACCGACCGGGCGAGCGCGATGATCGCCTCGGCGACCGCCCGCGCCGAGGACAAGGTCACCAGGGCCAGCACCCAAGCCGAGAAACTGCTGGCCGAAGCCACAGCCGAAGCGCGCCGCCGCACCGACGAGGCCGCCGCCAAGGTCGCCGAGCTGGACAAGATCCGCGTGGACATGACCGACCGCCTCCGCGCGATCAGCACCCTCCTGGCCGAGGCGACCCCCCTCCTGTCCGAGACAGCCACAGCCAAGCCCCCGACGCCCACCGACGCGTCGCCGGCAACCCCTGTCACCAGCGCAGAACCCCTCGACCAGCCCACGCCAGCCCAAGCCTCCAACGGCAAACCCCCGTCGGTCCCGCGCGTCGAGATCGCCGTCCCGGAGCAGATCTCGGCCACGGAGAAGGCCCCGCTCGAAGTGACCCCCTGAGGCCCGCCACCCGGTCGCCTCGCACACGCGGCGGGGCCAGCCCCGGCACGACAACCTGCCGCCACCCGCCCAGCAGCGCTCACGGCCGGTGCCTAGCCGCACCTGGAGGTTGCCCTCCGATTGGGCCCCTACCAAGGCGCCGTAGGACGAGGCTGCCCTCCGATTGGGCCACCTGCCAAAGCGCCGTAGGACGAGGTCGCCCTCCGATTGGGCCACCTGCCAAAGCGCCGTAGGACGAGGTCGCCCCCGATTGGACCCCTACCAAAGCGCTGCAGGACGAGGTCGACTCCAATGAGGCCCCTGGAATGCGCTGCAGGGCGAGGTCCCCTCCCCGCCGACCCCGAACTCGCCGCAGGACGATGCCGACCAGACAACGTCGGCGACCTGGCCGCGCACCCAGTTGCGGCTGGTGACAGCTGCGCCTTGAGCTTCGCGACCGGCTCACCGCAACGCGCCGCGGGGCTGCGACCGTCAACCAACCTCGCGAACGCTTGGTCAAGACAGGCGGAAAGCCGCGCTTCCGGCTCGCGCAGCAGCCAGCTCGGCTCACTTGGCTGCCCCAGGCAGAGCGTTCGCCGCACGCCCGGCGCCACCCCCCGGACCGGCCCTCGGCTGAAGCCGAGGCAAGCCGAGCCCGGAGGCCGCGGATCGGCTGATCTCACCAACGCGACCCACTGGCACGCCACCTCGAGCTCGAGGCCCGACGCGGCGGAGCTGCGTCGGCCAGACAACCTCCAGCGATCGCAGGCAGACGAACCTCCCGCCAGTGACCGCGCGCGGGCAGACGGACCTCTCCAGCGACCCTGCGCGGCCAGATGGACCTCCCTCCAATGAGCCCGCGCGGGCAACACGCCCGCTCTCCAATGACCCCCCGCAGGGGCAGACGGACCTCCTGCCCACCCGCGCAACGGTCACTCGCCGCTGGTGGAACGCGTTCCGAGGCGCTCCGGTCAGCTGCCGCGAGTGGCGCCAGACGTGGCCATCGCGACGAGGCCGCGGCACGGCAGCCACGCAACGGCACCCGCGCAGCCCGTCGCCGCAGTTTGGGCGAATCATGATCGACGTTGATCAAGCACTGCCGCGGAACCCATCGCAGCCCTCGTGCTCCCTGCTCGTGGCGGTACAGCGTCAGGAGCTGCTGCCCGCTCGGGACGACTGCCTCCTTTCCTGGGTCTCCCGGCGGACCCGGTCCATGTGGTCGCGGACGAGCGAGACCTCGACCGCCAGCTGGGGGTAGGTCTGGTCGAGGTGCTGGATCACCCCGCTCAGCGGTGTCAGCAGCGCTGCCGCGTCGTCTTCGGCCAGTGCTCGCCGCACCTTTCCCACGCCCGGCACGCCCTTCAGCGCGCTGATCTGCCCGGCCAGTCGGCGCAGCGAGGCCGAGTTCTCGCGCGCCCACTGCATGACCGCCTTCTCCTCGGCGCGGCGGTCTCGCGTCTTCTGCACCCGTTCGTCAGCCGTGTGGTCGCTGCCCACGGCATCCCGGAGCCGTAGGTAGCGACGCTCGGCCGCCTGCCTGCTGGCGACGCCGAGCGCGGGAGCCAGCTCCGCCCAGCTGACGCCCGCTTCGCGCGCGGCTTCGATGAGCTGCGGCTCCCAGACCGTCAGCGTGTCCCGTAGCGCCCGCAGCACCTCGAGTGCGGCGAGCACCCTCCTCGGGTCGTAGTCGGCGGTGGCTTCGCCGAGCACTCCCTCTACCAGTTCCAGCGCGTCGTGCAAGTTGTCGTAGGGCGGCACAACGTCATCATGCCGATGACGCGGGCACTTGTCAACGGAACGACGACGCGCTATAACTGTGGTGTGCGACGTCAACGTCCCAGGTGAACGAGACCGAAGGAGGTGGCGAGATGTTGATGCGCACCGATCCCTTCCGCGAACTCGACCGCCTGACCCAGCAGGTGTTCGGCCAGGGGTCGGGAACGTGGTCGCGCCCCGCCGTGATGCCGATGGACGCCTATCGCGCGGGCGACGAGTTCGTGGTCGTGTTCGACCTGCCCGGCGTGAACCCGGACGCGATCGAGCTGGACGTCGAACGCAACGTGCTGACCGTGAAGGCGGAGCGTCGTCCGTCCGCGGCCGGCGACAACGTCGAGATGCAGGTGGCCGAGCGGCCGCTCGGCGTGTTCTCCCGGCAGCTCTTCCTGGGCGACACGCTCGACACCGACCACATCAAGGCGACCTACGAGAGTGGCGTGCTGACGCTGAGGATCCCGGTGGCCGAGGCCGCCAAGCCGCGCAAGATCGCTATCGAGAGTGGTGAGAGCCGCAAGGAGATCACCGCCTGAGACCACTCCAGAGGGGGGTGATGCCCGGATGTCCGCGGGCGAGCGCCCGGGCATCACCCGGTTCTCTCGCCTACCTTCGCCCGATACGGTGAGTTCGTGGGACTCATCGCCGAGCTGGAAGCCGATTTCGTCACGACCGACCCGGACGTACTTGCCGGTTACCGCTTCGACCAAGCCGGGTTCGGCACGGCCGGCGTGCCGATGGCGCTGGCACGGCCGACCGAGACCGAAGATGTCGTAAGAATCCTGCGTGTCGCTTCCCGGCACCGGATCCCTGTCGTCCCGCAGGGTGCCCGGACGGGACTGTCAGGTGGAGCGAACGCTGTGGACGGGGCGATCCTGCTCTCCCTCGAGCGGATGACCCGCATCCTGGACATCGACGAAATCAACCACACGGCGACCGTGCAGCCGGGGGTCGTGAACGCGGTCCTGTCCCGAGCGGTCGAGGACAAGGGCCTGTTCTACCC
Organism: Amycolatopsis sp. 3B14; assembly: GCF_050958625.1. Taxonomy (NCBI): domain Bacteria; kingdom Bacillati; phylum Actinomycetota; class Actinomycetes; order Pseudonocardiales; family Pseudonocardiaceae; genus Amycolatopsis; species Amycolatopsis sp. 3B14. Next base: position 5,165 of record NZ_JBHZEN010000086.1, on the reverse strand, counting down.
GCCCGACCCCGGCTCGTGGGAGTCGTCGACGATCGGTGGCAACGTCGCCACCAACGCCGGTGGGCTGTGCTGCGTGAAGTACGGCGTCACCAGTGACTTCGTTCGGGAACTCGAGGTGGTGCTCGCCGACGGGCGGGTGCTGCGGACGGGCCGCCGCACCGCCAAGGGCGTCGCCGGGTACGACCTGGTGCGGCTGTTCACCGGCTCGGAGGGAACGCTCGGCGTGATCACCGAGGTCACGGTGGCGCTGCGGCCGGTCGCGGAGGCGCCGTTGACGGCGGTCGCGTTCTTCGCGGCGCCCCCCGCGGCGTGCCGGACGGTCACGGAGTACCTGAGCACCGGGCAGCGTCCGTCGGTGCTCGAGCTGATGGACAAGCCGACGATCGACGCGGTCGCGGCGTACCGGGACCTGGGTTTCCCGGACGACGTCGAGGCCGTGCTGATCGCCCAGTCCGATCGGGGGCCGGCGGCGCCGCACGACCTCGAGGTGTTCGCGAAGGTCGCGCGGTCCTGCGGGGCGACCGACGTGCTGGTGGCGAGCGACCGCGCCGAGGCGGACATGCTCATCGCGGCACGGCGGCTGGCCGGGGTCGCGATGGAGCAGCTCGGTGATCGGCTGGTGGACGACGTGTGCGTGCCCCGCTCGCGGCTGGCGGATTTCTTCGAGGGGGTGACAGCCATTTCCCGCGAGCACGACGTGCTGATCCCGACGTGCGGGCACGCGGGGGACGGCAACATGCACCCGAACGTGGTCTTCGACGCCGCAGACCCGGATTCGGTGCGGCGCGGGCAGGCCGCGTTCGACGCGATCATGGCGCTCGGTCTCCGGCTGGGCGGCACGATCACCGGTGAGCACGGCGTGGGCATGCTGAAACGGGACTGGTTGGAGACGGAACTGGGAGAGGTGGGCGTGTCCGTCCATCAAGCGGTCAAACAGGCCTTCGACCCGCTGGGAATTCTCAACCCCGGCAAGGTCGTCCGCCCGCTACCGTGAGGGGCATGGACACAGCACTGTGGCATCCGTTCTCGGACATGGCGGTCGTCCGGGAGGACGAGTTCGTCCTCGAGCGCGGCGAGGACGTGTGGGTCTACGACGCGGCAGGCAACCGTTACCTGGATGCCACGGCCAGCCTTTGGTACGCCAACGCGGGCCACGGACGGGCGGAGATCGCCGACGCCGCCGCCGAGCAGATGCGCAAGCTCGCCGGCTACTCGATCTTCGGCGACTTCACGAACGAACCGGCCCGTGCGCTCGCGGGGCGGCTCGCCGGGCTCGCGCCGATGCCGGATGCCAAGGTCTTCCTCACCACGGGCGGTGGGGAGGCGATCGACAGTGCCGTCAAGATCGCGCGCCGCTACCACGTGGTGCAGGGGCAGCCCGAACGGGTGCACGTCATCAGCCGGACGAACTCCTACCACGGCACCAACGGCATCGGCACCGGCGTGGCCGGCATCGAAGCCAACCGAACCGGGTTCGGCGAGATCCTGCCGTCCTCGTCGCGCGTCACCTACGACTCGGTCGACGCGCTGCGTGACGAGATCCGGCGGGTGGGACCGGAGCGCGTCGCGGCGTTCCTGTTCGAGCCGGTCATCGGCGCGGGTGGTGTGCTCGCGCCGCCGGAGGGTTACCTGCAGGGCGTGGTCGACGTGTGCCGGGAGTACGGCGTCCTGGTCATCGCCGACGCGGTGATCTGCGGTTTCGGCCGGCTCGGCACGTGGTTCGGGGTCGAGCGGTGGGGTGTGGAGCCCGACCTGATCACCTTCGCCAAGGGGGTGACCAGCGGATACCTGCCGCTGGGCGGGGTCGTCGTGCACGGGCGCGTCGCCGAGCCGTTCTGGGCCCGATCGGGCACGACCCTGCGGCACGGCGCCACCTACTCCGGCCACCCAGCCTGCTGCGGCGCGGCCCTGGCGAACATCGACATCCTCGAGCGGGACAACCTGTTGCAGCGGGGACAGCTGCTCGAAGGTGAGCTCGCCGCCGCGCTGCAGCCGCTGGCCGCGCACCCCCTCGTCCGCGAGGTTCGGGCAGGGGTGGGGCTGCTCGCTGCTGTCGAACTGCAGCCCGACCTGTTCGAGCGTCTGCCGTCGGCTGTGGCCGACCTCAGCCTGCTCATCCGTCAGCGGGGTGTGCTGACTCGGACGCTGGCCAAGGCGCTTGCCGTCTCGCCGCCGTTGACCATCCAGCGGCCGGAGATCAACGAGATCGCGCAGGCGTTCGCCGCGGGACTCGACGAACTGGCACTGAAGGCCGGGAGCTGACCCAGCGGGACCGGCGCGCGGTGATCCCGGTGGCGGGATCGGCGCAGGGTGATTCTGGGGGTGGCGCCGGTGCAGGGGCGATTTTCGTGGTGGGTGGGTTCCGCGGTGATTCCGGTGGCGGGGCCGGCACGGTAATCCTGTTGGCGGGCGGGCGCGCGGTGGTCCTGGTCGTCGGGCGGGCGCGTGGTGGCCCCGATGCCGGAGCTGCCCCGAAGTCGGGACCGGGTCATCAGGGGAGATCAGGCAGCCAGAGGTTCAAGCGGACGAAAAGCAGGGGCGCTGGCGATCTCCGGCGAGATGGGACGGCGGGTGCCGGAGGCCTGGCGGCGGAGGTGGTTCTCGCGAGCGTGACGGGAGCGACCCCCAGCCGCCCCCGTCACGAGTCGGCCCTGGTCAGCTCGCGTACGGGCGGACGCGCCGCGCGTCTCGGAGCGAGTGAGCCCACCAAGCGAGCTGGTCGAGCAGCGCCTTGGCCGCTGCCGTCGGACCGTCAGGGTTGATCAGCTCGCCCTGGTCGTCGAACTGGCTCCAGGCGCTGTGGAAGCTCACCGTCTCCCGGATGGTCACCGCGTGCAGCTCGGCGAAGACCGGGCGCAGGTGCTCCACCGCACGCAACCCACCGGACAACCCGCCGTACGACACGAACGCCACCGGCTTCGCCTGCCACTGCGTGCCGTGCCAGTCCAGCAGCGTCTTCAGCGATGCCGGGTAGCTGTGGTTGTACTCCGGGGTCACCACGGCGAACGCGTCCGCCTTCTCCAGGCGCTCGCTGACGGCCGCCACCTCGGGAGTCGGCCGGCCGGACAGGGCAGCGGGGAGGTTCGCGTCCGCCAGGTCGATCACGTCGACCCGGAACTCGCCGTGCTCGGACGCCTGCCTGGCGAACCACTTCGCCACCACCGGGCCGAACCGGCCGTCCCGCGTGCTTCCGACGATCACCGCAACATCAAGAGGTTCCATGCGGATCAGGATGTAACCTCGACATTACTAGAGGTCAAGAGCTTCTGATCAGCGATTATGTGCGGCGAAAAGTGGGCTGCTGGGGCAGCGGCTGGCGACGACAGCGGGCTTGACCACACCGGCACCCGGCCGTGGGGAAGGTTGGTCAGGCGCCGGTGGGTCGGCAGGTGCTTGACCGTGCCGGCCTGTGGGGCGTCGGGTCACGGGCCGGGGGATCGGCAGGTGTTGCCGCACCGGGGGCGTGGCCGTGGGGAGGGGTAGGCAGGGGCGGGTGGTCAGCAGGCGCTTGGCTGCGCCGGCGCGTTGGGCGTGGGGAGGTTGGTCAGTGGCCGGTGGTTCGCAGGTGTTGCCGTGGCGGCCCATGACCGGGCGGGGATGGTCAAGGGCCGGGTGGTCGGCAGGTGCCCGACCGCACCGGCCCCTGACCTCGAGGAGCGTTCCGTCAGGCGCCGGTGATCAGCAGGTGCTCCCGCCGGTGCCGGGGGCTCGACGCCTCGTCGACCAGGGCGACCGCGAAGTCCGCGTAGGACACGCGCGCCTCGGGGTCGCCGGAGGCCGCCACCCGGTACCTGCCGGTGCGGTCGCCGCCGTGGTCGAAGTCTCCCGCGGGGCTCACGTACAGCCAGTCCAGATCACTGGCGCGCAACAGGTCCAGCCCGGCCGCGTGCGCGGCCGTGAACGGGCGGAACTCCGCCGGGAACCCGGGCGCATCCCGGAGGGGCCGGCCCGTCGCATCCGGGGCCAGCGACGACAGACCCACGACGACCACCCGCGCCGCGCCGGAAGCGGCGAGCGCGCGTCCCGACGAGGTGAAGAACGCGTGCGGATCGGTGTCCGCTCCGTAGACCGCGGCCGCTGAGATCACCGCGTCCTGGTCCTTCACCAGCGCGGCCACCGAAGCCGCGTCCGTGACGTCACCGGCCACCAGTTCGACCCCGTCGGGCGCCCGGTGCTTCGCCGGGTCGCGCACCACCGCCGTCACCTCGTGCCCGCGCCGCGCGGCCTCCGCGACCGCCTGCTGTCCCGCGCGCCCGCCGGCGCCGAAAATCACGATTCTGCTCATGGTGCGACCGTAGCCAGCGTCCCGGTTTCCTCCTGGATACCGATTACCGTGGCAGTATGCGCGAACCCCTGCCACCGGACATGTTCGACGAGATCTGCCCGTCGGGCCTGGCGCCGATCCGTTTCGGCGACAAGTGGGCCCCGCTGGTGATCGCCTGCCTCGAGCACGGTCCACGGCGCTTCTCCGAACTGCGGGTGCCCCTGCGGCGGGTCACCCCGAAGGGACTGACCAAATCACTGCGCGGCCTCGAACGCGACGGGCTCGTCAGCCGCACCAGCCACCCCGGCACACCGCCGCGCGTCGAGTACGAACTCACGCCCCTTGGCCGCAGCCTGCTGGAGCCCATGAAGGTCGTGTGCGCCTGGGCCGGCGAGCACTGGGAGGAACTGCTCGACGCGCGCGAGGCCTACGACAATCGGCTGCGCGAGGCACGCTGACTGTCCGTTGTGGACCAGCAGGTGGGCGGCGGCTGGATTCCGGGGCAGGGCCGCCGCGGGTGCTGCGGCGAGTGGGCCGGCCGGTGGTCGGGCAGGTGGGTGGTGATTTCTGGGGGCAGGGCTGCCGCGGGTGTTGCGGCGAGTGGGCCTGTCGGCGGTCGGGCAGGTGGGTGGCGGCGTTTTCGGGGGGAGGGCCGCCGCGAGTCTGGGGTGAATGGGACGGCCAGCGTTGGGACAGGTGGGCGGCGATTTCTGGGGGCAAGGCCGCCCTGGCGCTGCGGTGAATGGGCCGGTCGGAGGTGGGGCACGTGGGCGGCGATTCCAGGGCAGGGTCGCTGCCGGCACTGCGGCTAGTGGGCCGGTCGATGGCGGGCAGGGGGGTGGTGTTTTCGGGGGCAGGGGCGCTGCGGGTGCTGGGGTGAATGGGTCGGCTGGCGGTGGGG
>NZ_JBHZEN010000085.1:0-37286 GCF_050958625.1 Amycolatopsis sp. 3B14 | reverse complement strand
ACGGGATGACCACCCAGCTTCTCTTGTGTTCAAAGATCAGCTCTCGCGGCGCTCGAAAAGGTGGTCCTACCCACCACACTGGTTACCCATCGGTAACCGGGGCTAGAGTGGCGTCATTACCGCCGGGTAACCGGCGGTCCCAGAGCTGACAGAGGGAGCACATCGTGGCTGCAACCCCCCTTGCGCCGACCGCGCGGGCGGTGCGCACCGTGGCCTTCGTCGAGGGGGTCCGCACCCCGTTCGGCAAGGCGGGTGACAAGGGCATCTACGCCAACACCAGGGCCGACGACCTCGTGGTCAAGGTCATCCGCGAACTGCTGCGCCGCCATCCGGAACTGCCGCCGGAGCGGGTCGACGACGTCGCCATCGCCGCCACGACCCAGACCGGCGACCAGGGCCTGACGATCGGCCGCACGGCCGCCCTCCTGGCCGGCCTGCCGCGGTCCGTTCCGGGCTACGCGATCGACCGCATGTGCGCCGGCGCGATGACCGCGGTCACCACGGTCGCGGGCGGGATCGGCTTCGGCGCCTACGACATCGCCATCGCGGGCGGTGTCGAGCACATGGGCCGCCACCCGATGGGCGAAGGGGTCGACCCCAACCCGCGCATCGTCGCCGACAAGCTCGTCGACCCGTCCGCGCTCGTCATGGGCCAGACCGCGGAGAACCTGCACGACCGCTTCCCGGCGATCACCAAGCGCCGCGCGGACGAGTACGCCGCGCAGAGCCAGGAGCGCTACGCCGACGCGGTCAAGGCCGGCAAGATCGGCCCCGAGCTCGTCCCGGTCGCGATCCGCTCCGAGCTGGGCTGGGGCCTGGCCACCGAGGACGAGCCGCCCCGCCCGGGCACCACCGTGGAAACCCTGGCCAACCTGAAGACCCCGTTCCGCCCGCACGGCCGGGTCACCGCGGGCAACGCCGCGGGCCTGAACGACGGCGCGACCGGCGCGATCCTCGCCGACGAGGAGACCGCCCGCGAGCTGGGCCTGCCCGTCGCGATGCGGATGGTCGGCTACTCCTTCGCCGGCGTCGACCCCGAGGTCATGGGCGTCGGCCCGGTGCCGGCCACCGAGAAGCTCCTCAAGCGGACCGGGCTGTCCATCGACGACATCGGCCTGTTCGAGATCAACGAGGCGTTCGCCGTGCAGGTCCTGGCCTTCCTGGACCACTTCGGCATCGAGCAGACCGACCCGCGCGTCAACCCGTGGGGCGGCGCGATCGCCTGCGGCCACCCGCTGGCCTCCTCCGGCGTGCGGCTGATGACCCAGCTGTCCCGCCAGTTCGCCGAGCACCCCGAGGTCCGCTACGGCATCACCACGATGTGCATCGGCCTCGGCATGGGCGGCACCGTGATCTGGGAGAACCCTGCGTACGACGGGAGTGACAAGTGACGTTCACGGTTGAGCAGGCCAAGGCCGCCTTCCCGGACGAGGTGGTCACCCGCGCCACCACGCGCCTGATCCGGGTGCCCGGCCTGGACAAGCAGGTCGCGCTGATCACGTTGGACAACGGGCACGACCACACCCGCCCGTCCACGTTCGGCCCGCAGGGCCTGGTGAGCCTGAACGCCGCGCTGGACGAGGCGTTCGCGGCGGAGCCGGCCGCCATCGCGGTCACCGGCAAGCCGTTCATCTTCGCCGTCGGCGCGGACCTGTCCGGCGTCGAGGCGATCAGCGACCCGAACCTGGCGCACGAGATCGCCGAGACCGGCCACGCGGTGTTCCGCCGCCTGACCGACTCGACGATCCCGACCTTCGCGTTCGTCAACGGCGCGGTCATGGGCGGCGGGCTCGAACTGGCACTGTCCTGCCACTACCGCACGCTGTCGGAGTCCGCCGCGGCGATCTCGTTCCCCGAGGTGTTCCTCGGCCTGTTCCCGGGCTGGGGCGGCACGCAGCTGCTGCCGAACCTGATCGGGCCGGACGCCGCGGTCACCGTGATCATCGAGAACGCGCTGAACCAGAACAAGATGCTCAAGCCGGCGCAGGCCGCGCAGCTGGGCATCGTGGACGAGCTGCTGGGCAGCGCGGACTTCCTCGAGCAGTCCCTGCTGTGGCTGGCGAAGGTCGTCAACGGCCAGGTCACCCCGCAGCGCAAGGAGATCGACCGCGGCGCAGGCTGGGACGCGGCGATCGCCCGCGCCAAGGCCCTCGTGGACGGCAAGACCAAGGGCGCGTCGCCGGGCGCGACCAAGGCCGTCGAGCTGCTCGAACTCGCCCGCGCGAACGACCTCGACGCCGGGTACGCGGCCGAGACGCAGGCGCTGGCGCAGCTGCTGATGGACGACACGCTGCGCGCCGGGCTGTACTCGTTCAACCTGGTCAACAAGCGGGCCAAGCGCCCGGCAGGCGCGCCGGACAAGTCGCTGGCACGCAAGGTGACCAAGGTCGGCGTGGTCGGCGCGGGCCTGATGGCGAGCCAGCTGGCGCTGCTGTTCGTGCGGCGCCTGAAGGTCCCGGTCGTGCTGACGGACGTGGACCAGGCGCGCGTCGACAAGGGCGTGTCCTATGTGCACGGTGAGATCGACAAGCTGCTCGGCAAGAAGCGGATCTCACCGGACGAGGCGAACCGGCTCAAGGCGCTGGTCAGCGGCTCGCTGGACAAGGCCGCCTTCGCGGACGCGGACTTCGTGATCGAGGCCGTGTTCGAGGAGATGGGTGTCAAGCAGCAGGTCTTCGGCGACCTGGAGAACTACGTCAAGCCCGAGGCGATCCTGGCGACGAACACCTCGTCGCTGTCGGTGTCGGAGATGGCGTCGAAGCTGCAGCACCCGGAGCGGGTCGTCGGGTTCCACTTCTTCAACCCGGTGGCCGTGCTGCCGCTGCTGGAGATCGTGCGCGGCGAGCAGACCGACGACGCGGCGCTGGCGACGGCGTTCGCGGTCGGCAAGCAGCTGAAGAAGTCCAGCGTGCTGGTCTCCGACGCCCCGGCGTTCGTGGTGAACCGGCTGCTGCTGCGCTTCCTCGGCGAGGTGCTGACCGCGGTCGACGAGGGCACCCCGTTCGACGTGGCCGACCGGGCGCTGGAGCCGCTGGGCCTGCCGATGTCGCCGCTGACGCTGATGCAGCTGGTCGGCCCGGCGATCGCGCTGCACGTGGGCGAGACGCTGCACGGCGCGTTCCCGGACCGGTTCCCGGTGAGCGAGAACCTGAAGAAGTTCGTCGCGTCGGGCAAGACCGCGGTGTGGCAGTGGGACGACAAGGGCAACCCGAGCGTCGACCCGGAGGTCGCGGCGCTGTGGCAGCAGGGTGACCAGCCCTCGACCGCGGAGCAGCTGCGCGAGCGGGCGCTGGCCGCGATCGCCGAGGAGATCCAGATCATGCTCGACGAGGGCGTGGTCGCGGAGGCGCAGGACATCGACCTGTGCCTGATCCTCGGCGCGGGCTGGCCGTTCTGGCTCGGTGGCATCACGCCGTACCTGGACCGGACCGGCGTTTCGCAGAAGGTGACCGGCAAGCCGTTCCTGGCGCCGGGTGTGGCCTCGGTGCCCGCGTAACCGGCCGAACCTGGCGGCCCCCTCGCGTGTCCTACCACCGCGCGAGGGGGCCTTTCCACGTCTGCGAGGTGCGGCTTTGGGGTGGGTTGCCGCGGAAGTCCAGCGTGGACAAGCGGGTGTACTGGTCGTTGGCGGTCGGTATGCTGATCGCGCCCTACGTGGTCTGGATCGCCTGACCGGTCGTGGACGCCCGGACGAACAACTCCGGCTCCAGGCGCTCCGACTCCGGCGACTGTCCGTTGAGGACGGTGATCAGCAGTTCGAGCGCGCGCCGTCCCATCTCGTGCATCGGGGAGCGGACGCTGGTCAGCGGGACCGGCAGTTCGGCCGCCAGCGGGGTGTCGTTGAAACCCGCCACGGCGACGTCGACCCCGGGGCGCAGGCCGGCGTCCCGCACGGCGCCGAGCGCGCCGATCGCCGCGAAGTCGTTGACGGCGAAGATCGCCGTCGGGCCGGTCTCCGTCAGCAGCCGCTCAGCCGCCCGGTGGCCGCCCGCGGTGTCGAATCCCGAGTGGACAGTCGCGACGTCGAGCCCCTCCTCGCGGTACCGGTCGGTGAACCCGGCCGTCCGGTCGATGCCGGTGCTCGCGAACGGCTCCCCGGCGATCACCCCGGCCCGCCGGTGCCCGAGCTCCAGGAAGTGCTCCGCCACCAGCCTGCCGCCGAGGTAGTCGTCGCAGGTGACCGACGGGTGCTCGCCCGCGTGGCGGCTGACCAGCACGAACGGCACGCGTCGCTCGGCCAGCTCACCGGTGAACTCCCCGTCGTGGTGCGCGTCGCCCAGGATGAGGCCGTCCACGCGGCGCGACAACGCCAGCTCGGTGCGCGCCCGCTGCTCGGCCGGCCGGTCGTGGCTGTTCATCACGAACGTCGCCAGCCCGTGCCCCGCCGCCGCGTCCTCGATGCCCTCGTAGATCGTGGCGAGGACGACGTCGGACAGCCGCGGCACCAGCACCCCGACGAGGTTGCTGCGCTGGGTGCGCAGGCTCTTCGCGTGCGGGTTGGGCCGGTAGTCCAGCCGGGCCGCCCACTCCCGGATCGCGTCGGCCGTCTCGCGTGAGGCCGCGCGCGCGGCGTCCTCCGGCGACCCGTTGAGCACGCGGGACACCGTGGAGATGTCGACCCCGGCGCTCTGCGCGACGGTCCGCAACGTGGCCGGCCGCTTGCGCTCCGCTCGACCCACTTCCCAGCCTTCCGCCCGGCCACCCCTTGACGGCGGCTCCCGGGCTCCTTGATACTACCCAAACGATTTTCCCAAACGTTTGGGTTCACGCGCAACACGGACCCAAACGTTTGCGCAAGGAGAGGAACACCGTGTCGTCATCCCTCGGGACCAGGCTTGCCCCGCCGCCCGGCGCGGGGTGGTTCGCGCACCGGCCGGTGGCCGGCCTGGCCGCGGACCTGCGCGCCGGACGGCTCACGCCACGCGACCTGGTCGAGACCGCGCTCGCCGAACTCGCCAGGTGGGAGCCGGTGATCAACGCGTTCGTCACCGTCGACGACGCCGGCGCCCGGGCCGCCGCCGACCAGGCGGGGCGCGAACTGGCGGCGGGCGTGGACCGCGGGCCGCTGCACGGCGTCCCGGTCGCGGTCAAGGACGTGATCGACGTGCGCGGGCTGCCGACCACCGCCGGTTCCCGCCAGTTCGCGGGCCACGTCGCCGCCGCGGACGCCGACTGCGTGCGACGGCTCCGCGCGGCGGGTGCGATCGTCCTCGGCAAGACCGCCACCCACGAAATCGCGTTCGGGCCGACCGGTGACCGCGCCGCGAACGGCCCGGCCCGCAACCCGTACGACCCTCGCCGGATGACTGGCGGGTCGAGCAGCGGCTCGGCGGCGGCGGTCGCGGCGGGTGTCGTCCCGCTCGCACTCGGCACCGACACCGGCGGCTCCGTCCGGATCCCCGCCGCGTGCTGCGGGATCGTCGGCCTGAAACCGACGCACGGCGCGCTGAGCACACAGGGCGTCCTGCCGTTGGCGCCGTCGCTGGACACCGTCGGCCCGCTGGCCCGCATGACCGCGGACGTGCGTCTGCTGTGGACCGTCCTGAGTGGAACCGAACACCGCCGCACCGCACCCCGCGCCGTGTGGCTGCCACCGGACACGATCCACCCGACCGCGCCGGAAGTGACCGCCACGGTCCGCGAGCGCCTGCCTGACCTCGACGAAGTCGTTGTCCCGCAAGCGGAATCCCTCCGCTCCGCGTACGCGGAGATCCAGGGCAGCGAGGCCTACGCCGTGCACGCGGAGCGGCTCGCCGACCGGCCGGACCTGTTCGGCGACGAGGTCCGCGACCGCCTCCGGGCCGGTGGCGAAGTCCGCGGCTGGGAGTACGTCCGCGCCCGCGAGCTGCGCGACCGGGTCCGCGGCGAAGTGCTGGACCTGCTGCGCGAACACGGGATCCTCGCGCTGCCCACGACCCCGCTGCCCGCCCCGCCGATCGACGCCCGCACCTCCGACGTCGGCGACGTGCGAGCCGCACTGCTGTCGCTGACCAGCCCGTGGAGCGTTCTCGGGCTGCCCGCCCTGTCCGTCCCCGCCGGTCTCGCCGGCGAGCTGCCTGTGGGACTGCAGCTCGTCGGCCCACCCGGCTCCGAGCACGACCTCCTGACGATCGCCGAACACCTCTGAAGGGAACAGCCGAATGTCGACGAGCGCCATCACCGCCGCTGCCGTGCAGTGCGACCCCCAGGTCGGGCTGGAGAACAAGGACAAGAACCTCGAGCGGACCCTCGAACTGGTCACCGAGGCCGCCGACCAGGGCGCGAACCTGGTCGTGCTGCCCGAACTGGTCAACACCGGCTACTCCTTCGCCACGCGCGAGGAGGCCTACGCACACGCCGAGCAGCTGACCGGCCCGACGGTGCAGGCGTGGACCGAGCTCGCCCGCAGCCGCGGCCTCCACCTCGTCGGCGGGATCACCGAACTCGACGGGGTGCGCCTGTTCGACACGGCTGTCCTCATCGGACCGGACGGCCTGATCGGGCACTACCGCAAAACCCACCTGTGGCACCGGGAGAAGCTCGTCTTCACCCCCGGCGACCTCGGGTTTCCGGTGTTCGAGACCCGCATCGGCCGGATCGGCCTGCTGATCTGCTGGGACATCTGGTTCCCGGAGGTCGCGCGCCTGCTCGCGGTGCAGGGCGCGGACGTCATCTGCAGCGTGAACAACTGGGTATGGACGCCGCCGCCGCTGTTCGACGACGCCGGCCGGTGCATGGCCGCCTACCTGACCATGACCGCTTCGCACGTCAACGGTGTGCCGATCGTCGCGGCGAACCGGGTCGGCGAGGAGCGCGGCGCGAAGTTCCTCGGGTGCTCGCTGATCACCGGCACCAACGGCTGGCCCGCGAGCGAGGTCGCCGCGCCCGAGGGCGACACGATCGTCTACAGCGGACTCGACCTGATGGCCACCCGGTCCGCGGCGATCTGGAACGAGCTCAACGACCTGCCGCGCGACCGCCGCACCGACCTCTACGATCCCCTGCTGGGATACCGCGGCGGCCAGGCCTACCCGCGGTGATCCCGGTGCTCACCACGACCCGCCGGGCGACGAAGCCCGCCGGCGCGTTCGGCCGATGGCTGACCGGCGCCGCACTGTTCGGGGTCACCGCGGGCCTCGCCCTGCTGCTGGCCCGCGTCACCGGTTCGCTGCCGCACGTCCTGTCCGCGTACGACGAGTGGCAGGAGCAGGCCTACCACCACATCCCGCAGTTCCTGCGCTGGGTCCTGGGCGACACCACCGAGGCGCAGTTCTACAAAACCGCGCTCGGCGGCCTCGGTCTGCTGGCCGGTGGCTGGATCGCGCACGTGGGGTGGCGGCGGGGCCGCCGCTGGGCCGGGTTCGCGGTCAGCGGGGGCACCGGGTTGTGGCCGTGGGTCACCGCCGCGGCTCTGCTCGGGCTGCTGTTGTCCAACCTGGCCTGGGGGTGGACGATCCCCGCGACCGGCGCGTGGCAGCCGACGTTCGTGGCGTTCGTGTCGGTGCCGCCCATGGTGGTCCTGACCTACGGCGCGGGCTGGCGGGTCGCCGTCACCGGCGCGGTCCTCGGCGCGGCGCTGACCACGCCCGCCGCGTTGCTGCTGGTCAACCTCGTGTGCGTGCCGCTGGGGCAGCCCGCGGTGCTGGGCTCGGTGACCGCGATGTGGGTCAGCGCGCTGATCGCGTTCCCGCTGTGCCGTCGCCTCCCGTGGCTTCCGCGGCCGGTCCCGCCGCCGGCCGCGCAGCGCACCGTGCCGCGGCAAGGACCGGTCTGGGTGGTGCGGCGCGTGCTCGCCGACTTCACCGAGGCTCCCTTCCACGGCAACGAGATCGCCTCGCTCGGGCTGCTCGCCGGCACGGTGCTGACCTACCTGCTCAACCCGCTGACCCCGGTCTACGGCAGCGGTCTGCTGCCCGCCCTGCTCACCGCGCAGGTGCTCACCGCCACGCTCGGCGTACTGGTGTACCGGCGGCAGTGGGCGCGGCACGGCTGGTACCCGACGTTCGTGCCGGTCGTGTCCGTCGCGCCCGCGGTGGTGCTCACCTACGGGCCGACGTGGCCCGCCGTGCTGAGCGGCGCGGTGCTCGGGGCGCTGGCCGCTCCCCCGCTGGCCGCGCTCGCGTCCCGCCGCATCCCGCTCGGCGTGCATCCCTGCGCGGGCAACATGTTCGCCATGACGGTGTGCACCGGCGTCCTCGTTCCCCTGCTGGACCTCGTTCTGTGAAAGGAAAACCGATGGAGATCCTGCGGTTCGACCGCGACGGCACGACGTTGACCGCCGAGCGGCGCGACGGTGACGGGCCGCCGGTGGTCGTGGTGCCCGGCGTGATGGCCGACGCCGCGTCGTGGCGGCCGGTGGTCGACGCCCTTTCGCTGCCCAACCCGGTCGTCGTGCTGAACCGGCGTGGCCGGGCGCCCAGCGGCCCGCTCGGCGACGGGTACTCGCTGCGCACCGAGATCGACGACCTGCACCACGTGCTCGACGCCCTCGGCGGCGACGTGGAACTGTTCGGCTGGAGCTACGGCGGGCTGATCGCGCTGGAAACCGCTGTGCAGCGGCGCGATCTGCGGTCCGTCGTGGCCTACGAACCGGTGTCGAGCCCGTTCGGGGTCCACGCGCTGGAGCCGTTGCGGGCGGCCGAGGGCGATCTGGACCGCGCGGTGGAGATCGTGAACCGCGACGTGTCCGGGTTCTCCGCGGAGTACGTGGCGGCGCTGCAGGAGAGCCCGGTGTGGCCGGTGCTGCGCCCGCTGGCCGATCCGCTCGCGGCCGAACTCGCCGCGCTGAACGCGCACGAGCCGGCCTTCGACCGCTACCGCGACCTCGACGTGCCGGTCACGTTGCTGCTGGGCGAGCTGAACGCAGGCGCCGAGCCGTACGGCACGGCGTTCGAGGCGTTCGAGCGGGCGCTGCCCCAGGCCCGGCGGGTCGTCCTGCCCGGCCAGGGGCACCTCGCGCACGCCCAGGGGCCGGAGGTGCTGGCGAAGCACCTCGCGGCGGCGATCCGGCCCTAGACGAGTAATGCGGAAGTCTGGGTGGTGTCTGGAGACGGACGAAGGGTGTTCAAGATCCGTTTGTGACGACAGACCTGAACACCCTTCTCACCGCACTCTACGTCAAGATCGACGACCACCTGGCAGGCTGGCGTCGGCTGGGCCGGCCACCGAAGCTGACCGACGCCGAGTTGGTCACCCTGGCCGTGGCTCAGGCGTTGCTGGGGTTCACCTCCGAGGCGCGCTGGTTGCGGTTCCTGCCTGTCCGGATGCCCGGCGCGATGAGCTGGCGGATGGACTTGAGCAGCGGCTCACCGGGATGGGGCTAGCGGTTGCGGTAGGACGGCCGGATCAGCCGGACGCCGCGCTCGGTGAGGTAGTGGTCGAGTTCGCGGGCCCCAGAACCAGCGGGAGTGTGAGCGGCAGAAGCCGTATTTGGCCCAGCCAGCTAACTCCGAACGCTTGACCGTCGGCCGGGAGCGGCCGCATTCGACCGGGGTGGAGTCGACGATCCAGGTGGCGTCGGTCCGCAGGTCTGTATCGGCTGCGAGCCAGCGCATCACGTGCTTGCTCAGCGGCAACGCGGCACGCCGCCGGCGGTTGTAGCCGGACTGGCCGGGCAAGTACCGGAACGAGTCGGTCAACGACACCCTCAAAGCCCAACTAAACCTAGAACAGCACGGCGGACGCACCATCGAAGGCGTCGGCGTCCGCATCGCCCAACGCCTCCTGGCCCTCACCGCCGCCATCCGGCACAACCGCACCACCGGCCAACCCACCACCCGATCCCTGACCGCCTACGACCACTGACCGAGTTACGCATCACTCATCTAGGCCTGCGCCCCCTTGGGAGACGAGGGGTCTCCCAGTACCTGCATCACCAGGGTCTCCCGGACGTCCAGGACGCGTGTCAGTTTGGTTGAGCCGGCTCCCAGCCAGCTACATGCAGTCACGACAAAAGGGACGATGACCCATGGCGGACAACCAGTTCACCACCCACGCGGATCTCTTCGATCTGAGCGGGAAGTACGCACTTGTCACTGGTGGCACCAGGGGCATCGGGATGATGATCGCGCGGGGCCTGCTGCAGGCGGGCGCCCGCGTCGTCATCAGCTCACGCAAGGCCGACGCGTGCGCGGAGGCACAGCATCTACTCTCCGAGTTCGGCGACGTCCGAGCGTTCCCCGCCGACCTGTCCAGGTACGACGAGTGCCAGCGCCTCGCCGATCTCGTCACAGGCGACTCGGATCGCGTGGACATCCTCGTCAACAACGCGGGAGCGATGTGGCGCGAGCCGCTGGAGACATTCCCGGCCGAGGCCTGGGACACGGTGATCGACCTCAACCTCAAGTCGCCGTTCTGGCTGGTGCAGGCGCTGCTCCCCGCACTTCGCCGGGCGGGCACCGCCGACGATCCCGCGCGGATCATCAACATCGGCAGTATCGCCGCCATCCACGTCGCCGAGTCGCCCAACTACTCGTACGCCGGCAGCAAAGCCGCGCTCCACCAACTCACCAGGGTGCTCGCCAGGGAACTGGGCCCCCAGCACGTCACGGTGAACGCGGTGGCCCCAGGACCGTTCCCGTCGCAGATGATGGCGTCCACGCTCGATGCGATCGGCGACAAGATCGCGGCGAAGGCCCCGCTGCGCCGGCTCGGCCGCGACGACGACATGGCAGGTGTCGCCGTGTTCCTCGCCAGCCGGGCCGGGTCCTACCTGACGGGCGCCATCGTCCCGGTCGACGGCGGCATCGCCACGACCGCAACGGGTACCTAGGCGTCGGCGCGAGGCGACGGGGGTACCAGCAGAACCTCCCTTCGCCCGCGGACAGGGCCTACGGTCAAGTGGTGGCCAAGATCGATCCGCGCACCGAGATCAAGGAATTCCTGAGTTCGCGTCGCGCGCGGATCACGCCGGAGCGGGCCGGCCTGCCCGCCTACGGCGGCAACCGCCGGGTCGAAGGCCTGCGTCGCGAAGAGGTGGCTCTGCTGGCGGGGGTGTCGGTCGACTACTACGTGCGCTTGGAGCGCGGCAGCCTCACCGGCGCCTCCGACGGGGTGCTCGACGCGTTGGCCGCTGCCCTGCAACTCGACGAGGCCGAGCGCGATCACCTGTTCCACCTCGCGCGGCAGCCCAGGGCGCCCGGTGGTCCACGCGCCGTGACGGTGCGTCCGGCCCTTCAGCAGGTGCTCGACGCCATCACCGATGCGCCGGCTTGGATTTGCGATGGACGTTATGACGTGCTGGCCGTGAATCACCTTGCCCGCGCGCTGTATTCACCGGTGCTGGCCGGCCCGCGGCGGCCGGCGAACACCGCGCGGTTCGTGTATCTGGATCCCGGCGCGGCGAGAACGTTCTTCGTCGACTACGACCGAATCGCCTGCGACGTGGCTGCGAAGCTGCGCATGGAAGCCGGCCGCGATCCGCACGACGAGGAGCTGATCGCCCTGGTCGGTGAATTGTCGGCACGCAGTGAGCTCTTCCGGCAGCGGTGGGCATCCCAGGACGTTCGGCTCCACCGGTCCGGACGCAAGCGTCTGCACCACCCGGTAGTGGGCCGGCTCGACCTGGACGTCGAGTCGATGGAGATGCCCGCCGAACCCGGCCTGCTCATGAACATCTACACCGCGCCCGCCGGCACGGCGACCGCGGACGGCCTGGCACTGTTGGCGTCGTGGGCGGCCGGCCTTGGGCACCCGCGGTTGGAGCGCAGGCAAGGCCAGTCGGGGTCGCCGTAGCCTAGGCCTCCTTGGCGACGATCTCGCGAACCGCCGGCACGATCTCGCGGGCCCAGCGGCCGAGGGACACGTCGTCGTGGGCGGCGTGGCCCGGTGGGAACAGGATGAAGCCGGACATCCGGTGTTCGAGGACGCCCGAGGTCAGCTCCTCGACCCACTGGTCCACGGACCCGCCGATCCAGCGGCCCTCGTCGTCCCGCGTCTTCGGCAGCGGCGCGTCGGTGATCCGGCCGGGGAAGTTCAGGATCGTGCGGACCTCGCGCGGGTCGCGGCCTGCCGCGGCCGCCGCCTCGTCGATCACCGGCCGCGACGTGCGGTACCGCTCGCTCAGCCAGTCCGCCGCGTGGCCCGGCAGCCAGCCGTCGGCCACGCGGCCGGTCGCGGCGAGCGATTTCCGCCCCACCGACCCGGTCCACACCGGCGGCGCGGCCACCGGCGCGGGCTCGATGTCGCGCACCCGGTAGTGCCGCCCCTCGTGGGTCACCGGCTCTCCGCCGCCGGCCAGGCTCTTGACCAGCAGGATCGCCTCCTCGAAGGCCTCCACCGCCTCGGCCGGGGTGAACCGCCGCCCGCCCATGTCGGCGATCCGGTCCGGCAGCCCGCCCGCGCCCATCCCGAGCACGACCCGGCCACCGGACAGCGCCGACAGGGTCGTCACCGTCCTGGCCAGCATCGCCGGGGGCCGCAGCGGCAGGTTGGTGACGTTGGCGAAGCCCGCGATGCGCTCGGTGTTGCCGAGCAGGAACCCGATGGTCGCGTAGGCGTCCAGCCGGCTCCCGAAGTAGGGGTGGTCGGACAGCGAGACCAGGTCGAGCCCGTCGGCGTCCGCGCGCCGGGCCATGCGCAGCAGCTCCGGCACCTCGTCGACGCCGGTGTGCGCGCCGAACCCGAAAACCACGTCAGGTGCAGTCATATGAATCCCTCCAGTTCGTACTACGAACAATAACGGTTCGCAGTACGAACTGCAAGTGGTCAGTGGTCCAGGAAGACCGGGGGCACCTCGTTGTCCGTCACGACCCGGCCGAGCAGGTCCGCGAGCCGGTCGCGGTCGGCGGCGTCGAGCCCAGCGGGCAGCTGTTCGATCCGGCGGCAGGTCTCGGCGTAGAACTCCGCCGCCAGCCGCTTCCCCTCCGGCGTCAACGCGACCAAGACCGCCCTGGTGTCCCGCGGATCCGGCTCGCGGCGCACCAGGCCGTTGCGTTCGGTGCGGTCGACCAGCCCGGTGAGGCTCGACTTCGCCAGCCGCAGCACCGCGCCCAGCTCGGTCATGCCGTAGGGCCGCGCCATCAGCACGCACAACAGCTGCCCCTGCGGCATCGTGATGCCGTACTCCCTGGCCGATTCGGAATACACCGCGTTCACCAGGAACGTGGACCGCACCAGCGCGGTCACGATCCCCATCCGGCCGTCATCCTGTGCGGGCATTCCACCAGGCTAACAGTTCGTGGTGCGAATTACCTCACGCGTCCGGGTGGGGGCCGTGGCGGTCGCCGGCCTCCAGCGTCGCCATCCCGGCGATGTCGTGCGAGTCCAGCTCGAAGTCGAAGATGTCGATGTTCTCCCGGATGCGGCTCGGGGTGGCCGACTTCGGAATGACCATGTGCCCCATCTCGATGTGCCAGCGCAGCACCACCTGAGCCGGGGTCTTGCCGTGCTTGCGGGCGATCGTGGTGATCACCTCGTGGTCCAGCTGCCTGCCGCGGGCGAGCGGGCTCCACGCCTCGGTCACGATGCCGTGCTCCTCGTGGAAGCCGCGCAGCGCCGCCTGCTGCAGGCCCGGGTGCAGCTCGACCTGGTTGACCGCGGGCACGACCTCGGTCTCGGCCATCAGCCGCTCCAGGTGCGGGATCTGGAAGTTGGACACGCCGATCGCGCGCGCCCTGCCGTCGGCGAGGATCTTCTCCAGCGCACGCCACGTCTCGACGTAGCGGTCCTGCCCCGGCACTGGCCAGTGGATCAGGTACAGGTCGACGTAGTCGAGCCCGAGCAGCTCCAGGCTGCCGTCGAACGCCTTCAGCGCCCGGTCGTAGCCGTGCTCGGTGTTCCACAGCTTGGTGGTGACGAACAGCTCCTCGCGCGGCAGGCCGGACGACCGCACCGCAGCGCCGACGCCGCGCTCGTTGCCGTAAAGGGTCGCTGTGTCGAAGCTGCGGTAGCCGGCCTCCATCGCCACGTGCATCACCGACTCGACCTCGTCGTCGGGCAGCTTGTACACGCCGAACCCGAGTGCGGGCAGCTCGATCTCGTTGTTCAACCGGATGGAAGGGACCATGCCCAGCACCGTAACTCAGCGGGTCGCGGGCAGCCGGACGGTGACGGACAGCCCGCCGCCGACCACCGGTTCCGCGGCGACCAGCCCGTCGTGCGCCTCGACCGCCGCGCGCACGATCGACAACCCGAGGCCGGCGCCGTGCCGGGCGGTGCGTGCCACGCCCGCGCGGCGGAACGGCTCGAACAGCTCGTCCACCGCTTGCGGGTCGACCAGCCCGCCGGAGGACCGCACCCGCAGCGTCGCCCACTGCTCCCCGGCCTGGGTGGTGACCTCGATCCAGCCGGCGTCGACGTTGTGCCGCACCGCGTTCTCCAGCAGGTTGCCCGCGATGCGCTCCAGCAGCGCCGGATCGCCCGTGGTCCAGGCGGGCTCGACGTGGAAGGTCGTTTTGAGGCCGCGCTGGTCGGCCTCCCCGGACACCGCCCGCCACGCGCTCGCGACCAGCGCGGCGAGGTCGACCGGCTCGGTCACCACCAGCCCGGCGCCGTCGGTGCGGGCGAGCAGCAGCAGCGACCCGACGAGCTGGTTGGCCCGCTCGGTCGCGTCCCGCACCACGCCGGCCATGCGCCGCAGCTCGGCGGTGTCGGCCTGGTCGTCGGCGAGCGTGACGTCCAGTTCGGTGCGGATCACCGACAGCGGGGTGCGCAGCTCGTGGCTGGCGTTGGCGACGAAGTGCCGCTGCGCCTCGAACGCCGACTGCAGCCGGTCGAGCATCGCGTCGAAGGTCTGTGCCAGTTCGGCCAGCTCGCCGCGCGCGTCGACCTCGCCGATGCGCTCGCCCAGCGACTCGACCGACAACCGCCGCGCGGTGCCGGTGATGTCCCGCAGCGGGCGCAGCACGCGCGAGGTGAACGTCCAGGCCAGGATCGCGGTGGCCAGCACCACGCAGCAGAACGCGATGGTCCCGGCGAGCAGCATCTTGTCCCGCGCGTGGTCGCGCAGGTGCGTGGCCAGCGCGGCGGCGTCCACGTCCACGCCGTCGACGCGCACGACCGTGCCCGGCGGCATCTGCGGCACCGCCGCCACGGCGTCGCCGACCAGCGTCCAGGCCAGCCAGAGCAGCACGAGGCTCACGCCGGCCGCCAGCCCGGTCGCGAGCAGCGTGATGCGCGCCCGCAGGCTGCGCACCGGCGTGCGTGTCGAGCGCGAACTCACCCCTTCGCGGGGCCGGTGTCGCGTGCCCGGTACCCGGATCCCACCACGGTCTCGATGATTCCAGGTTCGCCCAGCTTCTTGCGCAGGGTCATCACCGTGACCCGCACGGTCGTGGTGAACGGGTCGGCGTTCTCGTCCCACACCCGCTCCAGCAGCTCCTCGCTGCTGACGACCGCGCCCTTGGCGGACATCAGGACCTCCAGGACGCCGAACTCCTTGCGGGTCAGGTCGACCGGGCCGCTGGCGCGGCGGACGGTGCGCTTGGCCGGGTCGAGCTCGACGTCGCCGACCGTGAGCAGCGGCGGCGCGGCCGGGGTGGCGCGGCGGCCGAGCGCGCGGACGCGGGCGACCAGCTCCGGGAAGGCGAACGGCTTGGCCAGGTAGTCGTCGGCGCCGAGGGACAGGCCCTCGACGCGGTCGGAGACCGTGCCGCTGGCGGTCAGCATGAGGACGCGGGTCAGCTCGTCGGAGGAGACGATCTGGCGGCACAGCTCGTCTCCCGACATCCCGGGCAGGTCGCGGTCGAGCAGCACCACGTCGTAGCGTGTGATGCTCGCCTTCTCGTGCCCCTCGTCGCCGGTGAGGGCGACGTCCACCGCCATGCCTTCCCGGCGCAGCCCGCGCGCGATCGCGTCCGCCAGCGGCGCCTCGTCCTCGACAACCAGAATTCGCACGCAGACAACCGTGCCACAGTTTCCTGAGAGTTACCTGGGCGGCGGTACCCTGGCTGTTCGCGACTGGCTGGGGGTGGCCCGGATGAGCGATCTGGAGATCTTCGTCGGCGAGTGGACGGTCGAGGTCGGGTTCCCCGGCGCGCCGCCCGCCCGGTCGGTGTTCGAGTGGATCCTGGACGGTGCCTATCTGGCGCAGCGCACCGAGGTGCCGCTGCCCGAGGTGCCGGACAGCCTGTCGCTGGTCGGCCCGGCGGACGGCGGGTACACCCAGCACTACTTCGACTCGCGCGGGGTGAGCCGCCTGTACGCCATGACCTTCGACGGCGCGCGGTGGACGCTGCGGCGGGAGACCGCGGACTTCACGCCGCTGGACTTCGCGCAGCGGTTCACCGGGGTGTTCAGCGCGGACGGCGACCGGATCGACGGCGCGTGGGAGAAGCGGATGCCGGACGGGGACTGGGAACTGGACTTCGAACTGGTCTACACGCGAGTCTCCTGAGCCCTCCACCCGGGACGGCGGCCACCTCAGAGCGGCACCTCCACGAACCGCCGTCCGTCGAGGTTTTCCACCACTACCGCGGTTACCTCGGCGGGCGCCACGAGCGCGAAACCGTCCAGGGCAGTGCCGTCCCGTTCGCCTGCCGGGGATACGAGCCAGCTGCCCGCCTCGACGCGCGAACCGTCGCGGGCGACGACCACCAGGCGGCACTTCTGGCCTGCCGGGATGCCGCCCACGGACGCCGTCAGCCGGACCCACCCGGCGGCGGGCCGCACCGCCACGGACATCGTCGCACCGGTCACCGCGTCCGTCCCGGACACCGTCCGCGTGCCCGGCTCCTGCGCGGTCACCGTGGGCGGCGCCGTCGTCCGGCCCAGCACGATGCCGCCCGCGCCCAGCGCGATCGCGACCGCGACCGCCGCCGCCCCGGCCACCAGCCGGTTGCGCCGCACCCGCGAGTCGCGTTCGCGGCGGACCTGGCCGAGCGTGCGCTGCAGCAGCAGGTCCCCGCCGTCGGGCGGCCCGTCCAGCATCGCCTCCGGCGGGACGACCTCCAGCGCCGCGCGCGCCATCCGCAGGGACGCCACCTCGGCCTGGCAACGACGGCAGGAGTTCAGGTGCCGCTGCATCGCTCGCATCTCCTCGTGCTCGAGCGCTTCGAGCAGGTAGGCGGCGAGCGCTCCGGGATCGTGGATCGTCATCCGGCCACCTCTCCGACCGCGGCCCCGCGGCCGCCGAACGTCTGGCGCATCGCTCTGAGCGCGTAGTACGACCGCGACTTCACCGTGCCCGGCGGGACCCCGAGGGTCTCCGCCGCTTCGGCGACGCTGCGGCCGCGGAAGTAGATCTCGGTCAGCACGTCCCGGTGCTCCGGCGACAGCCGGTCCATCGCGTCGAGCACGACCATCGAGTTCACCACGGCGTCGGAGTGGTCGGCCGCGACCGGCGGCGCCGCGGGCGCCTCCGCGACCTCCGCGGGCCGGGCGGCCTTCGCGCGGAACCGGTCGGCGACGATGTTGCGCACCACCGTCAGCAGCCAGCCGCGCACCGAACCCTTGCCGTTGACGAGCGTGTCCGGGTGCCGCCACGCCCGCACCAGGGTCTCCTGCACGGCGTCCTCGGCCGCGGCGTGGTCGCCGGTGAGCCGGTTGGCGTAGGCGAGCAGCGCCCGCCCGTGCTCCTCGTACAGCGTCCGGATCAGGGCCTCGTCGGCGACCGCCGTCCGTTTCGCGGCGCGTAGCACCGGCATCCGCACTCACTCCTCGCTGGGGGATCAGTAACTGCTCGGCGCGGCCGCGAGTGGCTTCTTCTCCGCGGCGACCTTGCAGCCGTTGGTCTCGATGGCGAACCAGGTGCCGCCGACGGTGTGGCCGTTCGCCTGGCCGGGCGCGGTGTCCTGGGCGTAGGTGTAGACCGGCCAGCCGCCGACGGTGACCTGCTCGGTCCCGTCCGGCCGGGTGACCGTGCCGACCAGCTTCGGGTCGACGCCCTCGACGCGGGTCTCCCCGCGCGCCACGACCGGCGGCCAGGTGGTGGCGCACTGGCCCTCGCACGTGGGCTTCGGCGGGTTCTTGCCGTCCTTGGTGAACAGGTAGATCGTGCGGCCGTCGCCGTCGGTGAGGACGGTGTCCAGGCCGGGGATGTTCGTGGTGCGGATCGCGGTCTCCGGGGTGGCGGCCTTCGCCCCGGTCGGCGTGATCGCCGCCCAGGTGCCGCCCACGCCCTGGCCCTTGGCGTCGCCGGCCACGGTGTCCTTGGCGTAGCGGTAGACCGGCCAGCCGTTGACCGTGACCTGCTGGGTGCCGTCGGCGCGCGCGACCGTGCCGACGAGCTTCGCGTCGACTCCGCGCACGTCCACCGCCCCGGTCGCCACCACCGGCGGCCAGGTGGTGGCGCATTCGCCCGCGCACGCGGACTTGGGCGGCCGCGCGGTGTCGCGGTCGAAGCGGTAGAGGGTCATGCCGTTGGAATCGATGAGGACCGGGCCGAGCCCGTCGACGTCGGACGCGACCAGCCCGACGGCGGGCTGGGCGGCGGCCGCCTGCTGGATCACGACCGGGGCGGCGGCCGGGCCGCGCTCGCCCTGCCCGCACGCGGTGAGCAGGGCGAGTCCGGCGAGTGCGGCGGCGGGCAGGACGTTGCGCGCGGTCATGGTCGTCTCCTTCTCGGGGAATTCGCTTCCGGCGCAATGCACACGTCCGCCGCCGCCGCGCGGTTCAGACTTCTTTCACTCGCCGCAGGTGCGGTCGCGGTTGATGCACCACACGAGGCGGTTCATGATCCGCTGCGACATCACGTTGGCGAAGTCGTCGTGGTCGGACCGCGGGTTGTGGCTCTCCTCCGGGAAGGAGTCCACTTTGTACTGTCCGGCGACCTGGACGTCGCGCGGGATGTCGTAGACCAGCGTGATGCGCAGCTGCGGCACGACCACGAACCCGCGCTTGCACCGGCCGTTGGCCTCGGGGAAGACGATGTGGTCGCGGTGGTTGGCGCTGTCGATGTTGCGGCCGTCCCAGCAACTCGGGAAGTCGTGGATGCGCTCGACCTTGCTGCCTTCCGGGCAGATCGGGTACTTGTCGGTGAGCCGGTCCTCGAACCCGGTGCACGTCCAGCTGGCGCGGGCGTTGCGCGGGCCGTTCGTGCCCTGCTTGGCGTCGCCGTAGAGCACGCGCAGGAACTTCGGCATGGCCCGCACCGGGCCGACCGGGCTGCCGCGGAAGGTGATGTTCACCGACTCGGGCAGCTGGATCTCCCCGTCATTGCCGCCGATCTCGCTGTTGTCGTCGGCAGGCGGTTGCTCCGCGTCGTCGCCGTCACTGTTCTCGTCGCCGTTGGGGATCCCCTGCCGCTGGGTGTCCTCGACCGCGCAGGTGGCCTGCGCGGGGTCGACGGGCTGCCCGGTCGCCTGGCTGATGCGGTCCAGGCTCGCGGATCGCTGTTGCCGCAGGGGTTCCAGCACCGCCGCCTCGGCGGCGGGGTCGGCCGCGATCTGCTCGTCGGCGGCCGCCTCCTGCTGGTCCAGCGCGTCCAGCTCGGTGTCCACGGTCGCCATGGCCTGCTCGGGGACCTCGGCGAGCTGGCTGGCCACGTCCGGGCACTCGACCTGCGCGACGTCCTCGGTCTGCTCGGCCTCGGCGCGCTGGGCGTCGAGCTCGGCCTCGTCCTCGGGCGGGTTCGCCTCCTCGGCGTCCTCGCGGTCGATCCGCACCACCGGCCAGAAGTAGGCGGACTTGTCCCCGTTGCGGCAGGTGGTTCCGGCGCGCAGCAGGCTTTCGTTGGTGGAGTCGGCGTTGGTGGACAGGTTTCCGACGTAGTCGTGCAGGTGCTGGGCGCCGTTGCGCACGCCCGGCTGGGCGATGAAGTTGTCGGGGTTGTAGTGGCCGTTCTCGTTGCGGCCGCAGTCGACCGTGAACGTGCCGGTGGAGGCGCGGCGGTTCGGCCGCACCTCGGTCACGTTCGGCGCGACCGTGGTGATGTCGACGAAGAACGCCGGATCGACCTCGTCGGCGCCGGCCTGACCGGTGTCGCCGGTCGTGGTGGCGACGGTGACGCCCGCGGCCGCGAGCGCTAGTCCGACCGCGAGGGTCGCGATCTTGGTCCGGCATGCGACGCGGTGCCGGCCTTCGTTTCGAGCCATGGATGTGCTCACCTCGAATCAGCCCGGCGGCGCACGCGCGCGCCGGGTTGTGGCGTGGGATTGGGACGAAACGGCTCCCCCGAGCCCGTCACAGGGGGATACGTACGTCGCGCCCGCCGAGTTCAAAACGCGATCCGCGCGTTATCTCGTCGTTATAACTACTGGTCAGCGCTCGATGCTGGCGAGCACCGCGCCGGACTCGGTGCGGATCTGGAACTTCTCGATGTCCCCTGGACCGAACGCGGTGCCCCCGGAGATGAGCAGCGGGTCCACGGCGCCGGCGGGCACCGTCCAGCTCGCGACGGTCTCCTCGTGCCCGCTCCAGTCGACGGCGACGAGGTGGCAGCGCAGCGGGCCGGCGACCCCGGAGAGGTCGAGCCGGACCGCCGCGCCCCAACTGGTCGGCATCACCAGCACCTCGGTGCGCAGCGCCTGGCCGGTCTCGCTGCCGGTGAACCGGCTCGCGCCCGGCGACGACGGTGCCGGCGGCGGTGGCGGCGTGACGGCCGCGACCGGCGCCGGGGCCCGCGACGGGACGACGGCCAGCGTCACCAGCGGCCCGGCGATGATCAGCAGCATGGCCGCGACGGCCAGCACCCGGCGCACCAGGGTGCGGCGACGGCGGATCGCGGCGACCTCGTCGAGCATCGGCGCCAGCACCCGCGGCGCGGGAACCGGCGGTTCCGGCCAGTAGCGGCGGATCTCGTCGAGCAGGTCCGGCAGCTCGTGCATCTCCAGGAGGTCGAGCTGGCAGTTCGGGCAGTCCAGCAGATGCGCCTCGAACGCCGCGTTGTCGGCGTCGTCGAGCACGCCGAGGACGTACGCGGCAATGTCGGTGTGCGCCGGCTTGCCCACGCCGCTCACCCCCGCTCCCGCAACGAGCGGCGCAGCGCGCGCACCGCGTGGTAGATCCGGGACTTCACGGTCCCCGGCGGCACCCCGAGCGTCTCGGCCGCCTCGTTGACCGTGCGGCCGTGGACGTAGGTCTGCAGGACCGCCTCCCGGTGCTCCGCGGACAGGGTCTGCAGTGCTTCGTACAGCATCATCGCGGCCAGGGTCCGGTCCGATTCGTCCGGCACCCCGACGGAGTTCGCGTCGGGCTCCTCGACCTCCTGGGGCCGCGCGCGGCGGCTGCGCCAGCCGTCGATGACGATGCGGCGGGCCACGGTGTGCAGCCACGCCCGCAGCATCTCCGGCTCCCGGTCGAGCTTGTCGGCGTTGCGCCAGGCCCTGATCAGGGTCTCCTGCACGACGTCCTCGGCCCACAGGCGGTCACCCCCGGTCAGGGTGATCACGAACGCGAGCAGGGGGCGGCCGAACTCCCGGTAGAGGGCGGTGGCCAGGTCGTCGTCCTGGCCCGGGTCGGGCACCGGCTCGACCACGGTGCGGAGAATTCGGCTGTGGCGTCCCACGGCGGACATCTTTGCGGTATTCCGGTCGCGGAGTCCAGTACGAAATTCGCGGAAAAATTCTTTGAACCGCTTCCGCGCCGCCGTCGTATACCTCGCTGACAGTTCCCGGGCCGATCCCCCGCGACCCGGACCTTTTCCGTCCACTGTGGATTCCAGGAAGGCGTCCCGACGTGCCCCGATCCCCTGCGCTGACACCGCTGGCCACCGGTTGCGTGGTCCTCGCGGTGATCACCGCGTGCGACACCGGCTCCCCCGCGCCGCTGCCGCCCCAGTCCGTTCCCGCGGCGGAGGCCGCGCCGGCGCTCAACGCCGTGCGCGCCTTCGACCTCGGCCGCATCGTGGTCGACGGCGCGGGATTCACCTTGTACCGCTACGACAAGGACACCACCGCCCCGCCGCGGTCCGCGTGTGACAGCGCGTGCACCCGGACGTGGCAGCCCGTGCCCGCGACCGCGGCGCAGCAGCTGCGCGGCATCGACCCGGCGCTCGTCGGGTCCCTCACCCGGGCCGACGGCACGGACCAGGTGACGCTCGCCGGGCACCCGCTGTACCGCTACCGTCCCGACGAAATGCCCGGCGAAACCGGCGGGCTGGGATCCGGCGACGCGTGGTTCCCGGTCAGCCCGGACGGGAACAAAGTGCAGGCCGCGAGCGATCCGGGACGAACTGATGCGTTCGGCCTCTAGACGATTCCTGACCATGCTGATGGTCCTGTTGTTCGTCCAATTGGCCGTACCACGGAATGTGACCGCGCAGACCGAATTGAGCGCCGCCGATCGCGATTTGCTGATCCGCGTCCGGCAGGCCGGGCTGTGGGAGATGCCCGCGGGCGACTGGGCCCGCACCCGCGCCCGCGACGAGCACGTCAAGGACGTCGGCATGACGCTGATGGTCGACCACGGGCGGCTCGACGTGCAGGTGCGCGACCTGGCCCGGCGGCGCGGGGTGACCCTGCCCGACCAGCCGACGGCCGACCAGCAGCGGTGGCTGGTGGAGATGCGCGACGCGCCGACGGCCGCCGACTTCGAGCGGGTCTTCGCCAACCGCCTGCGCGCCGCGCACGGCGTGGTGTTCGGCGTGATCGCGCAGGTGCGTGCGAACACCCGCGACGACG
Source organism: Amycolatopsis sp. 3B14 (assembly GCF_050958625.1). NCBI lineage: Bacteria > Bacillati > Actinomycetota > Actinomycetes > Pseudonocardiales > Pseudonocardiaceae > Amycolatopsis > Amycolatopsis sp. 3B14. The sequence continues at coordinate 14,811 of NZ_JBHZEN010000085.1, read as the reverse complement.
AGATCCGCGCGTTCGCCGCCGCCGCGAACCAGGTGGTGCTCCGGCACATCACGCTGCTGGAGAGCACCGGCCTCGTCGACTACACGCAGCTGCCCCAGCCTCAGTCCGGCACGGTGTCCGCCTCCGCCGACGCGGCCCTCGACCTGGCGGCCACCGACGTCATCACCACCGTTGTGCTGGCCGCGCTGCTGTGCGGAGCGACGGTGCTCGTGCTGTGGCTGATCCGCCACCCCGCCAGACGACTGAAAGCTGGAGACAAGACGTGACACTCGAGTCCCTGATGCCGCTCGCGCAGCAGACGGCCGACACCGGTTTGCGCGGTGTCGCGGCCTTCTCCGCGCGGCTGGCGTACGCGTTCATGTGCCTGACCCTGTGCTGGGGCGTGCTGACCGCGACCGGCTGGGTCCGCAACATCACCGGCCGGAAAGCGCTGCGCAGCGGGCACATCGCGCTGGCCACGCTGACACTGGCCTTCGGCGCGATCCACGCCCTGTCGTTCCTGTTCCTGACCAGCGGCGCGTTCACCGTGGTGCAGCTGACCGTGCCGCTGAACGGGCTGGCGCGGCACAGCTTCGGCATCATCGGCATCGAGGTGATGCTCGCAGTCGCGCTCACCACGGGCCTGCAGCGCTACACCGCCTACCGCCGCTGGCTGTGGGTGCACCGGCTGGCCTACCCGGCGGTCGCGCTGACCGCGCTGCACTCGTTCTTCGGCGCGATCGCCAACGGGCACCTCGCGCTGCTGTGGCTCGGCGGGATCACGCTGCTGGTGCCGACGGTGACGCTGGCCGTGCTGCGGTTTCTGCCTGCGCGGGTCCTGGAGCGCATCGGGCTGGTCGAGGAGCTGGTGTGAAGCTGCGCAAGGGACCACGTCTGAGCGTGAACAACGAGCGGTGCGAGTTGTTCGGCACCTGCCAGTGGGAGGCGCCGGGACTGTTCGAACTGGAGCGCAACGGCCGGCTGCGGTACCGGAGCCGGCTGACGGAAGAGGACTGGGAGCCCGCGGTCGCCGCCGCCCGCAGCTGCCCCATGCAGGCCATCCAAATCAAGGGGATCTCCGATGAGTGACGGCGACCGGATCGTGATCGTGGGAGCGGGCGTGGCCGGGCTGCGTGCCGCGGAACGGTTGCGGGAACTGGGTTTCGACGGCGAACTGGTGATCGTCGGCGACGAGGCGCGCAAGCCCTACCACCGGCCGATGGTGTCCAAGCAGCTGATGATGGGCACGGTCCGCCCGTCCGACGCGACGTTGCAGACCTACACCGACCTCGACGCGCACTGGCGGCTCGGCACCCGCGCGACGCACCTGGACACGCTGCAACGCGTCGTGCACCTGCCCGGCGGCGAGGAGCTGTGGTACGACGGGCTGGTCATCGCGACCGGGGTGGTGCCGCGGCACCTGCCCGGTTCGCCGCGGCACGACCCGCGGGTGCGGGTGCTGCGCACGGTCGAGGACGCGGCCGCGGTGCGGAAGGCGCTGGCGGCCAGCAACAAACCGGCGGTGGTGATCGGCAGCGGGCTGATCGGGTGCGAGTTCGCCGCGAGCATGCGGCAGATGGGCCGCGACGTGACGCTGGTCGGGCACGCGCGGGCGCCGCTGCACCGGTTCGGCACGCGCATCGCCGAGGCGGTCACCGACATCCAGCTCAAGCACCGCGCGAGCCTGGCGATGCGGTCGGAGGTGCGGCACTGGATCGAGACGAAGGACGCGTTCGGGCTGCACCTGACCAACAACAAGCTGGTCGTGGCCAGTTGCGTGATCCTGGCGATCGGCAGCGTGCCCGCGGTCGACTGGCTGCGCGGGTCCGGGCTGGTGATCGACGACGGCGTGCTGTGCGAGTCGACGCTGTTCGCCGTCGACGCCGACGACGTCGTGGTCGCCGGGGACGTCGCGTGCTGGCCCAACCTGCGGTTCGACGAGGTGCCGCGGCGAGTCGAGCACTGGCTCAACGCGGTGGAATCCGGTCGCGCGGCGGCGGAGAACCTGATGGCGGGCCGGCGGGCCGCGCAGCCGTTCACGCCGATGCCGCGGGCGTGGTCGAGCCTCTACGACGCGCGGCTGCAGATGGTCGGGATGCCCGCGCTGGCGGACGACACGGTGCAGCTCGCGCAGGGCGTGACGGGTTTCGTGCGCGGCGGGAAGCTCGTCGGAGCCGCCGGCTGGGACCGCCCGCGGGCGATGCTGCACTGGACCGCGGAACTGCACCGCCGGCTGCCTGCCCCGGCGACGGTTCCGGCGCCCGAACCCGCCGAGGCCGAGCGAGTGCCGGACTCCCCGGCCGAATGGCTGTCGGTGGGCTAGCTGTGGGGATCATGGACGGTGCGGTCGGTGTGTCGGGTTGATCAAGGCGAAGACTTCCGTGTGGGGTGAAGGTGCTTGACGCCCTTCCCGCACAAACGGAAGCCTTCGTGTCTCACCGTAACGCCCGACTGACCGAGTATGGGCGGCGGTTGCTGGTTGAGCGTGTCGCGGGGCGGCCGGTGGCCCATGTGGCGGTGGAGATGGGCGAGTCGCGGGCGACCGGGCACAAGTGGTTGCGCCGGTTTCGGAAGGAAGGTCAGGCCGGGTTGGCCGACCGCCCGAGTCGCCCGCGCACCTCCCCGACCCGAACGTCTGCGGAGGTGGAGCACAAGGTCCTGCACGTGCGGCAGAACCGCCGGCTCGGCCCCGCCCGGATCGCCGGGCTCCTGGACGTGCCGGCCCTCGACCGTGCACCGCATCTTGGCGCGTCACCGAATGCCGAAGTTGGCCTGGCTGGACCGTCCCACGGGCGAGCAGATTCGCCGCCCGCCGCGCACCCCGAGTGGGGTTTGAGTCCGTGCACTGCGCCGTCAACGATCACTCCCGGCTGGCCTACGCCGAGATCCACCCCGACGAAACCCCGCCACCTGCGCTGACTTCCTCCGCCGCGCCGCCGCCGTGTTCGCCGCCCACGGCATTCCCACCATCGAACGAGTCATGACCGACAACGCCCTGGCCTACCGCCGCTCGCACGCCTTCCGCGCCGCGTTCGCCGAGATCGGCGCCCACCAGCGCTTCACCCGGGCCTACCGACCCCAAACCAACGGCAAAGCCGAACGTTTCAACCGCACCCTCGCCGAAGAATGGGCCTACGCCCAACCCTTCACCAACTCACACCAGCGCACCGCCGCACTGCCCGACTTCCTCCACCACTACAACCACCACCGCGCCCACACCGGACAACCACCCAACACCCGCGCCAACAACCTCCCGAGGCACTACAGCTAGCCGGCGCGGGGGTCTCCGGCGCTCCGCCGGCTGCGCCGGAGGCCCTCCCCTCCAGAGGCACAACACCCGCACCCGCAAGTCCCACGCTCGCGGCCGCGAGTTCCGCACTCCCCGGCGCGAGTCCCACCGAGCGCCCGCGCGACCGCGGGGTAACACAGGGAAACCTGGTCGTCACCGGGGGACAAACCGTTGGCAACAGCGGCTTCCTAGCGTCGCCCGGCATGGATGCGACGACGGCTCCACCGGTTCAGCGTCAGGCCACCAAGGAAACCCTGGAGGATTACACCCTTCGCTTCGCGCCGCGGACCTACCGCCGGTGGACGCCGGCGGTCGTCGGGGCCTCGGCGCTCGGCGGCATCGCCTACATGGCCGACTTCTCGATCGGCGCAGGCATCGGCCTGACGCACGGCACCGGCAACGCCCTGCTCGCGATCGGCGTGGCCGCGGTCGTCATCTTCGTCACCGGCTTCCCGCTGGCCTACTACGGCGCGCGCTACAACATCGACCTCGACCTCATCACCCGCGGCTCCGGCTTCGGCTACTACGGCTCGGTCATCACCAGCGTCATCTTCGCCAGCTTCACGTTCATCTTCTTCGCCACCGAGGGCTCGATCATGGCCCAGGGGCTCCGCTTCGCGCTGGGCCTGCCGCTATGGCTGGGGTATCTGGCGTCCACTTTGGTCATCATCCCGCTGGTGATCTACGGCATGAAAGCGCTTGCGAAGCTGCAGAGCTGGACCAACCCGCTGTGGCTGCTGCTGATGGTCGCGCCGCTGGTGTTCCTCATCGTCCAGGACCCGGATTCGGTGTCGCGCTGGCTGTCCCACGAAGGCACCGGCGGTTCCGGCCTGAGCACGGCGGCGGTGATGCTCGGCGCGGGCGTGTGCCTGTCGCTGATGGGGCAGATCGGCGAGCAGATCGACTACCTGCGCTTCATGCCGCCGCGCACGGCCGAGAACCGGCGCGCCTGGTGGACGTCGGTCGTGCTGGCGGGGCCCGGCTGGGTGCTGTTCGGCGCGGTCAAGCAGGCGATCGGCGTGTTCATGGCCGTCTACGTCCTCGATGCCGTCGGCGCGGCGGCCGCGGTCGAGCCGATCGAGCAGTTCACCGGCGTGTTCAAGCAGATGATGCCGCCGTGGCTGGTCGTCCCACTGGCGCTCGTGCTGGTCGTGCTCAGCCAGGTGAAGATCAACGTCACCAACGCCTACTCCGGGTCGCTGGCGTGGACGAACTCGTTCACCCGCGTCACCAAGCACTACCCGGGGCGCCTGGTCTTCGTGCTGGTCAACCTCGCGATCGCGCTGGTCTTGATGGAGGCGAACATGTTCAGCTTCCTCAACAACGTGCTCAGCTTCTACTCCAACTGCGCGATGGCCTGGGTCGTCACGGTCGCCACCGACATCGGGGTCAACAAGTACCTGCTCAAGCTGTCGCCGAAGCAGCCGGAGTTCCGGCGCGGCATGCTCTACGCGGTCAACCCGGTCGGGGTGGTGTCCTTCCTGGCCTCGTCAGTCCTGTCCATCGCGGTCTACTTCGGACTGTTCGGGGACGCGATACAGCCGTATTCGCCGCTGGTGGCGGTGGTGATCGCGGTGGTGCTGACCCCGCTGGTGGCGATCCTGACCCGCGGCCGGTACTACCTGCGCCGCACCGACGACGGCATCACCGAGCCGCTGCTGGACGCCGACGGCAACCCGAGCGGCACCCGCTACGACTGCGTGGTGTGCGGCGAGCCCTACGAGCGCCCGGACATGACGGCGAGCGCGGCCGGCGGCACGATCTGCTCGCTGTGCCTGAGCACCGACCGCACGGGCACGCACGTGCTCCCCGCCTAGCTATCCGGACAGCACGCGCGCCGCGATCGTGACGAAGTCTTCCAGGTGCGGGCGCCGGTGCCCGTCGGCGACGGCGAGACAGATCTCGAACTCCTCGGCGTCGCTGATGGTCCGGTGGATCACGTCCGGCCGAGAGTAGTAGCGCGCCACGCTGCGCGGGATCATCGTGATGCCGAGACCGGCCGCGACGAGTTCCAGCTTCTCCTCGATCGTGCTGATCCGCCTGGTCTGCGCGTCGATGACGTGCTCGCCGTCCAGGTCGGCGTGCCGCACGCGTCGCCGCGCGGCCAGCGGGTGCGCGGCGGGCAGGCACACGACCTTCGGCTCGCTGCCGACGCGGAGGGTCTTCAGACCGGCGGGGTCGAACGGCTGCCGCAGGTACCCGACGTCGGCACGGCCGTCACGCATCGCTTCGGCCTGCTCGAACCAGTTGAGGTGCAGCAGTTCGACCTCGACGTCCGGGTGCGCCTGCGCGAACGCCCGGACCGCGGGCGAGACGGTCAGCCCCGGCGCGAACCCGAGCACCAGCCGCCGCGCGCCCCGCGCCGCGCCGTACGCCCGGCGCGTCGCGGCCACCGCCGCCGCCAGCACACCGGGCGCGTCCGCGTACAGCTGCTCACCGGCCGCCGTCAGCCGCACCGAACGCGTGGTGCGCTCCAGCAGCTCGCAGCCCAGTTCCCGTTCCAGGGCGCGGATCTGCCTGCTCAGCACCGGCTGCGCGATGTGCAGCCGCTCGGCCGCGCGGCCGAAGTGCCCGTGCTCGGCGACGGCGGTGAAGTACCGCAGCTTGCGCAGGTCCAGATCCATACCGGAAGGGTATCAATGTCCGCGAAGAGGTATTGGACGATCGGCGTGCGCGGGGCGGAGGGTGGACCACATGATCGTGGTAACCGCACCCACCGGCCGGATCGGCCGGCAGCTCACCGAATCCCTGCTCGCCGCGGACGCGCCGGTCCGCGTCATCGTGCGCGACCCGTCCCGGCTCACCGCGGCGGTCCGCGAGAAGGCCGAGGTCGTCACCGGGTCGCACGGCGACCCCGAGGTCGTCGGCAAGGCGTTCGCGGACGCCGACGCGGTCTTCTGGCTCCTCCCGCCCAACCACTCCGCCGACAGCCTCGACGCGGCGTTCCTGGACTTCACCCGGCCCGCGTGCGAGGTGTTCCGCGGCCGGGACCTGCGTGTGGTCGGGGTGTCGGCCGTCGGCCGTGGCGTGGCGGTCAACGCCGGGCACGTGTCGGCGTCGCTGGCGATGGACGACCTGATCGCGAGCACCGGCGTCCGGTACCGCGCGCTGACGATGCCGACCTTCATGGACAACCTCCTCTGGCAGGTGCCGTCGATCGCGCGGGACGGGGTTTTCGCCGAGATGGCCGTCCCGGACCACCGGCGGCCGCTGTGCGCGACGAAGGACATCGCCGACGCCGCCGCCCGGCTGCTGCTCGACGATTCGTGGAGCGGGCATGGCGAGGTTCCGGTGCTCGGGCCGGAGGACCTCACTTACCTGGAGGTGGCGGAGATCATGTCGGACGTGCTGGGCAGGCCGGTGCGGTTCGAGCAGCTCTCGGCCGAGGCACTGAAGGCGAGCCTGCGGCAGCGGGGCTGGTCGGAGGCGATGGCACAGGCCATGATCGACATGGCGGCCGCCAAGAACGCGGGCCTGGACAACGCGGAACCACGCACGCCGGAAGCCACCACGCCGACGACGTTCCGCCAGTGGTGCGAGGAGGTTCTGCGGCCGGCAGTAGCATCCGCCGGGTGAAGATGATCGCCGTTCCGGGCGGGAGCGTGAGGGTGTCCGACCGGCGGACGCAGCGGAGCTGGTCCGTCGAGGTCGCGCCCTTCCGGATGGCGGCGCACCACGTGACGCAGGCGCAGTACGCGGCCGTGGCCGGTTCCAGTCCCAGCGCTTCCCGGGGGCCGGAACTGCCGGTGGAGAGCGTGACGTGGGCGGAAGCGACGCGGTTCTGCAACGCGTTGTCCGTCCACGAGGGACTGTCCCCGGTGTACTCGTTCGGGGCCGCCGTGGAGTGGGACCGGGCCGCGGACGGCTACCGCCTGCCCACCGAGGCGGAGTGGGAGCACGCCTGCCGCGCCGGAACGGACGGCCCGCGTTACGGCGACCTCGACGAGATCGCTTGGCACCGCGGCAATTCCGGCGAGCGGATCCACGAGGTCGGCGGGAAACGCCCGAACGCGTGGGGGTTGCACGACATGATCGGCAACGCGTGGGACTGGTGCTGGGACGTCTACGACGCCCACGTGTACGGCCCGTACCGCGTCCTGCGCGGCGGCGGCTGGTTCGACGAGCACTGGAGCTGCCGCGCCTCCGTCCGGCGCCGCAGCCACCCGTCCTACCGCAGCGACGACGTCGGGTTCCGCGTGGTCCGCTCCCACTGAGCGGGCGCGGGCTCTCGTGCGGCGCTGGTCTAGGCGAGTGGGGTGCCGCCCGCCGCGCAGCCGGGACCGGCCAGTGCCGGGGAACGGCCGCGCTCCGCTTGGTGGCGGCGGCTGAGCACGGCCACCGGACACTGCCTTGCCTGGCCAAGTCCATGCGCGGCTGGGCGGGGCGCACGGAGCCAGCGCTGTCGCTGATCCAGGCCAGTGGGGCGCCGCCGCCGCGCAGCGGCGCAGCCGGAAGCGGCCTACCGGGCCTGCGCCCTGGAAACAGCCGTGGCCCCATTTGGTGGCCGCGCTCACGCGGGGCCACCAAGCCGCGCTTACGCGGGGCCACTCACCGGCACCAGGCCGGTGCTCCTCCACCGATGAATCCACCGCTGCGGGCCGCGCCCCATCCGGATCGCGGCCCGCGCGGTGTCACTCGGTCGGGGCCTCCGCCGCGGCCGGCTGCGCCTCGCCGATCAGGTTCGACGCCCACTCCGTCACGCGCCGCGCGACGTCTTGCGCCGTCAGGCCCACGCTGGCGAGCACCTCTTCGCGCGACGCGTGCGGCAGGAACTCCTGCGGCACGGCCAGGTCGCGCAGCGGCACGTCGCACTCGGCGTCCCGCAGCACGGATGCCAGCGCGCTGCCGAAACCGCCGTGCCTGCCGCTGTCCTCGACCGTCACGACCAGCCGGTGCTCACTCGCCAGGCCGACCAGCTCGCGCGGCACCGGCAGCACCCATCGCGGGTCGACGACGGTGACGCCGATGCCCTGGTCGGCCAGCCGTTCGGCGGCGGCCAGCCCGAGCGGCGCGAACGCACCCACCGCGACCAGCAGCACGTCGGCGCCCGCGCCTTCCCGCGGCCGCCGCAGCACGTCGATCACGCCGATCCGCTCCACCGCGGGCACCGACTCGGTGACACTGCCCTTGGAAAACCGCAGCGCGGTCGGCCCGTCGGACACCGCCACCGCCTCACGCAGCTCCTCACGCAGCGTCTGCGCGTCGCGCGGCGCGGCGACCCGGATGCCGGGCACCATGCCCAGCAGCGACAGGTCCCACATGCCGTGGTGGCTCGGCCCGTCCGGCCCGGTGATGCCGGCCCGGTCCAGCACCAGCGTGACCGGCTGGCGGTGCAGCGCGACGTCCATCAGCAGCTGGTCGAACGCCCGGTTGAGGAACGTCGAGTACACCGCGACCACCGGGTGCATCCCGCCCATCGCGAGGCCGGCGGCCGAGGTCAGGGCGTGCTGCTCGGCGATGCCCACGTCGAACCAGCGGTCCGGGTGCCGCTCGGCGAACTCGTGCAGCCCCGTCGAGCGCAGCATCGCGGCGGTGATCGCCACGACGTCCTCGCGCTCCTCGCCGATGCGCGCCAGCTCGTCCCCGAACACCGCGGTCCAGCTCAGGCCCTTCGGCTTGGGCAGGCCGGTTTCCGGGTCGATCGGGTCGGTCTGGTGCATCTGGTCGGCCTCGTGGTTCACCGCGGGCGGGTAACCGTGGCCCTTCTCGGTGACCGCGTGCACGACGACCGGCCCGCCGAACGCCTTCGCCGCCTGGAACGCCTTCTCCAGCGCCGCGATGTCGTGGCCGTCGACCGGGCCGAGGTACTTCAGCTTGAGGTCGGAGAACATCTCCTGCGGGCTCAGCGCGTCCTTGATGCCGGCCTTCGCCGCGTGCAGCGCCGCGTAGATCGGCTTGCCCACCACCGGCGTGTTGAGCAGCAGCTCACGCCCGCCGTCGAGCATGCGCTCGTAGCCCGGCTGCAGCCGCAGCGAGGCCAGGTGCTCGGCGAACCCGCCGATCGTCGGCGAGTAGGACCGGCCGTTGTCGTTGACCACGATCACCACGGGACGGCCCGGCTCGGCGGCGATGTTGTTCAGCGCCTCCCAGCACATGCCGCCGGTCAGCGCGCCGTCCCCGACGACCGCGACCGCGTGCCGCCCGCCGCCGGCGAGCTCGAACGCCTTCGACAGGCCGTCCACATAGGACAACGCGGTGGAGGCGTGGCTGTTCTCCACCAGGTCGTGCTCGCTCTCCTCACGGGACGGATAGCCCGACGGCCCGCCCTGCTGGCGCAGCAGGTCGAACTCGGTGTGCCTGCCGGTCACGATCTTGTGCACGTAGCACTGGTGACCGACGTCCCAGACGATCGCGTCCTTCGGCGAGTCGAACACCCGGTGCAGCGCCAGGGTCAGCTCGACCACGCCGAGGTTGGGGCCGAGGTGGCCGCCGGAGCGGCGGACCTTGTCGACCAGGAAGTCGCGGATCTCCCCCGCCAGGTGCTCGAGCTGGCCGTGTCCCATGCGCTTCAGGTCGGCCGGTCCGTGCACGGACTCCAGCAGCGTCACTTTCCACCTCACCCGCATAGATACCTCGCCCTGCCCGCCAGGGCGCGTCCAGTCAGTCTACGGAGAACCGTAGTCCTCCGGCCGCCCCGCGCGTTCCGGGTCACTGATCACGCGGTGAGAAGGTGCCGGCCGCTGCCGCAACCGTGTGAACACGGTCTCACTGACATGACGCACCGGGGTGCGCACGTGGTGACATCCCGTGAGATCGGGTCCGGCCAGGCGTGGCGTTACATCAGGCCACGGGATTGGTGAACCGATCAAGACTGATGTGGGTGGCGGCGCGGGGCGCGGGGCCCATTGGACCAGCTCACGGGCCGCGCTCCGCGTGCGCACCGCCGCACCCCGCGACACCCTCCGGACCTCTCACCGCACCAGCGCCGCCCCACCCCGGGGCACCTCCCCCGCCCGGCGCCTCACCGCCCGGCCAGCTCCACCCCGGCCGGCAGCGTCCCGGCCCGGTGCAGCTCCTCGAGGTGCGTGAGCAGCGTCTCGCGGAACGCGCGCGCCGCGTTGGTCGGCGCCACGTCCGTCCGCTGGGCCAGCGCGATGGTGCGGGTGATCTCCGGCGCGGTCAGCGGCGTCCCGCGCAGCGCAGGCCGCCCGGCGAGCACCAGGCTCGGCACCACCGCGACCCCGAGCCCCACCTCGACGAACCTCAGCACGGCGTCCATCTCCCCACCCTGCGCCGCGAACACCGGCGTGAACCCGGCGGCGCGGCAGGCCTGCAGGGTGGTGTCCCGCAGGTCGTAGCCCTCCCGGAACATCACCAGCGGCCGGTCGCGCAGCTCCGTCAGCCGGACCTCCGCGCCCAGGTCCACCCCGGCGGGCGAGGCCACCACCAGCCGCTCGCGCAGCAGGGGCACCGACGTCAGCGCCGCCTCCTCCCCCGCCGCGATCAGCACCGCCAGGTCCAGCTCGCCGTGCGTCAGCGCCCGCACGAGATCCTTCGAACCGCTCTCCTCAACCACCAGCTCGATGCCCGGGTACTCGCGGTGGAAGCGGTGCAGCACGTCGGCGAACACCGTGACGCACAGGCTCGGCGTCGCGCCCACCCGGACCCGGCCGCGGCGCAGTCCGACCAGCTCGGCGACCTCCAGCCGCGCCGTGTCCACGTCGGCGACGATGCGCCGCGCGATCGGCAGCAGCGCCTCGCCGGCCGGGGTCAGCGTGACGTTGCCCCGCGCCCGGCTGAACAACGGCGCGCCGAGTTCGTCCTCCAGCGCGCGGACCTGCTTGCTCAGTGAGGGCTGCGCCACATACGTGCGCTCCGCGGCTCGCGTGAAGTGCCGCGTCTCGGCCACGGCCAGGAAGTACAGCAGCTGCTGCAGCGTCATAGCTTGATGCTATCGTCTCAAGCACTTCGATATATTGGACGACTCGTCGCCGCGGGCCGCACGCTGCCCACGTGGCCCTTCTCGAACGTTCCGCACCACCACGCCGGCTGTGGTCCTCGACCGTCGGGCAGAAGGCGATCATGGCCGTGACCGGCCTGCTCCTGCTGCTCTTCGTCGTCGCGCACATGCTGGGCAACCTGAAGTTCTTCGTGTCCGCGGCGAGCTTCGACCACTACGCGGCCTGGCTGCGCACGATCCTGGACAGCGTCCTCGGGCACTCCGGGTTCCTCTGGGTGCTCCGCGCCGGCCTGGTCGTCTGCGTCGTCCTGCACGCCGTCACCGCGGCTCGTCTGGCGCGCCGCGCTCGCGCCGCCCGGCCGGTTCGGTACGCCCACCGCGGGCGCGTCCAAGGCGACTACGCGGCGCGCACCATGCGCTGGGGCGGGGTGATCCTCGCGTTGTTCGTCGTCTACCACGTGCTCGACCTGACCACCGGGCACCTCAACCCGAACGGCGTGCCGGGCGCCGTGCACGACAACGTCGTCGCCGACTTCCGGCTCTGGTACGTGACGCTGGTCTACACGCTGGCCGTGGTCGCGCTCGGGTTCCACATCCGGCACGGGCTGTGGAGCGCACTGCAGAGCCTCGGCACGTCCGGCGCCGCGCGGCGCACCGCGCAGGGCGTCGCGCTCGGCGTCGCGGTCGCCGTGACCGCCGGGTACCTGTCCGTCCCGTTCGCCGTCGTCACCGGATTGGCCGGGTGAGCACTGTGTTCATCGAAGGAACCCCGATCTCCGACACCCGCGCGCCGGACGTCCCGCTCGAACAGCGCTGGGAGCGGCGGCGGTTCACCGCCCGCCTGGTCAACCCCGCCAACCGGCGCCGGCTCTCGGTCATCGTCGTCGGCACCGGCCTGGCCGGCGCGTCCGCCGCGGCCACCCTGGCCGAACTGGGCTACCAGGTCCGCTCGTTCTGCTACCAGGACAGCCCGCGCCGCGCGCACAGCATCGCCGCGCAGGGCGGGATCAACGCGGCCAAGAACTACCGCGGCGACGGCGACAGCGTCCACCGCCTCTTCTACGACACCGTCAAGGGCGGCGACTTCCGGGCTCGGGAGTCCAATGTGCACCGTCTGGCGGAGCTGAGCGTGCGGATCATCGACCAGGCCGTCGCGCAGGGCGTGCCCTTCGCGCGGGAGTACGGCGGGTTGCTGGACACGCGGTCGTTCGGCGGCGCGCAGGTGTCCCGCACCTTCTACGCCCGGGGGCAGACCGGGCAGCAACTCCTGCTCGGCGCCTACCAGGCGATGGCGCGGCAGATCCACCTTGGACGGATCGCGATGCACCCGCGCACCGAAATGCTCGATCTCGTCGTGGTGGACGGCCGCGCACGTGGGGTCGTGGTGCGCAACCTGGTCACCGGCGAGATCTCCACCCACGTCGCGGACGCGGTGGTGCTGGCCACCGGCGGGTACGGCAACGCCTTCCACCTGTCCACGAACGCCAAGGGCTGCAACGCGACCGCGATCTGGCGCGCGCACCGGCGGGGCGCGCTGTTCGCGAACCCGTGCTTCACGCAGATCCACCCGACGTGCATCCCGGTCAGCGGCGGGCACCAGTCGAAGCTGACGTTGATGAGCGAGTCGCTGCGCAACGACGGGCGGGTGTGGGTGCCCGTCGCGGCGGGCGACACGCGGCCGCCGTCGCAGATTCCTGAGGCGGAGCGGGACTACTTCCTGGAGCGCCGGTACCCGGCGTTCGGGAACCTCGTGCCGCGCGACATCGCCTCCCGCGCGGTGAAGAGCGTGTGCGACGCGGGCCGCGGGGTCGGGCCCGGCGGGCTCGGGGTGTACCTGGACTTCGCGGACGCGCTGGAGCGGCTCGGCCGGGACGGTGTGGAGTCCCGCTACGGCAACCTGTTCGCGATGTACGAGCGGATCACCGGGGACGATCCGTACCGGGTGCCGATGCGCATCTACCCGGCCGTGCACTACACGATGGGCGGGCTGTGGGTCGACTACGACCTGCACAGCACCATCCCCGGCCTGTTCGTGATCGGCGAGGCGAACTTCTCCGACCACGGCGCCAACCGGCTCGGGGCGAGCGCGCTGATGCAGGGGCTCGCGGATGGCTACTTCGTGCTGCCCACGACGATCGGCGACTACCTGGCCGACGGCCCGTTCCCGGCGGTCGGCGACGTGTCCGGGGCGCAGGCGGAGGTCGAGGACCGGATCGCGCGGCTGCTGTCCGTGGACGGGGACCGGTCCGCGGAGGACTTCCACCGCGAACTGGGCGCGGTGCTGTGGGAGCACTGCGGGATGAGCCGCAACGAGACCGGGCTGCGGAAGGCGCTGGAGCTGATCCCGGCGCTGCGCGAGGAGTTCTGGTCGCGGCTGCGGGTGCCCGGTTCGGGGACTGCGCTGAACCAGTCGCTGGAGAAGGCCGGGCGGGTCGCGGACTTCCTGGAGCTGGCGGAGCTGATGTGCCTGGATGCGTTGCACCGCACCGAATCCTGCGGCGGGCACTTCCGGGAGGAGAGCCAGACCGCCGACGGCGAGGCGCGGCGCGACGACGCGGCGTTCTCGTACGTGGCCGCGTGGGAGTTCACCGGGGTGGGTCAGCCGCCGGTGCTGCACCGCGAGGCGTTGTCGTTCGACCATGTCACCCCCAGTCAGCGGAGCTACTCGTGAAACTCGTGTTGAAGATCTGGCGGCAGAAGGACGCGGCGGACCGCGGCGGGCTGGTGCGGTACGAGGTGGACGGCCTGTCGCCGGACATGTCGTTCGTGGAGGTGCTCGATGTGCTGAACGAGCGCCTCACCGCCGCGGGCGACGAACCGGTGGCGTTCGACCACGACTGCCGGGAAGGGATTTGCGGGGCGTGCGGGGTCGTGATCGACGGCACGGCGCACGGCCCGCAGGCGGCGACCACCACGTGCCAGCTGCACCTGCGGCACTTCGCGGACGGGCAGACCGTGACGGTGGAGCCGTGGCGGGCGCGGGCTTTCCCGGTGGTCAAGGATTTGGTGGTCGATCGTGGGGCGCTGGACCGGATCATCGAAGCGGGCGGGTACATCACGGCGCCGACCGGCAGCGCGCCCGAAGCCCACGCGACGCCGGTGCCGAAACCGGCGGCGGACGTCGCTTTCGAAGCGGCGGCCTGCATCGGCTGCGGCGCATGTGTCGCTGCGTGCCCGAACGGTTCGGCCATGCTGTTCACCGCCGCCAAGGCGACGCACCTGGGGGTCCTCCCGCAGGGCGAGCCGGAGCGGCCGGCGCGAGCGGTGTCGATGGTCGCCGCGCAGGACGCGGAGGGCTTCGGAGGCTGCACGAACAGCGGCGAGTGCACGGCGGTGTGCCCGAAGGGGATCCCGCTGGACACGATCGGCCGCCTGAACAGGGACGTATTGGGCGCGGCGCTGCGGCCCGGGTGATGCGGAGGCGGGCGGCGCGGTGATGTGGGGGCGCGGGCGCGACAGCGCCGGGCGCGGCAGCGCCGGGCGCGGCAGCGCCGGGCGCGGCAGCGCCGGGCGCGACAGCGCGCGGCAGCGCGGGGCGGCAGCGCGGCAGGGCAGGGCGCGGCGGCGCGCGGCGGCGGGGCGAAGCGGCGCGGTGATGTGGGGGCGCGGGCGGGCAGCGCCGGGCGCGACAGCGCCAGGCGCG
>NZ_JBHZEN010000084.1:0-65900 GCF_050958625.1 Amycolatopsis sp. 3B14 | reverse complement strand
TATCTGGCGGATATGGCGACGAAGTTGGAGGCGGCGCGGCAGTTGGTGTTGATGGCGGCGCGTCGGTATGACTCGGGGCAGCGGTGTGACATGGAGGCGGGGATGGCGAAGTTGTTCGCGTCGGAGACGGCGATGGAGGTGGCGTTGAACGCGGTGCGGATTCATGGTGGGTATGGGTATTCGACGGAGTTCGATGTGGAGCGGTATTTCCGGGACGCGCCGTTGATGATCGTGGGTGAGGGCACCAACGAGATCCAGCGTGGTGTGATCGCGCGGCAGTTGATCAGCCGGAACCGGATCTGACGCCGTGTCGGAGGTTGTGGAACGCAGCGAGGTGGTGTCGCCGGAGCCGGCGCGGGCGCTGGGCGCGTTGCTGGACGTGCCGGTGCCCGATCTGTCGCGCGAGGGGCTGCCGTTGTTGTGGCACTGGCTGTATCTGCTGGACCGCCCGGCGCAGACGGATCTGGGACCGGACGGGCATCCGGTGCGTAACTGTGTGCCGGCGCCGCCGGGGCCGGGGCGGCGGCGGATGTGGGCCGGGGGCCGGGTCCGCACCCGTGGGGTGTTGCGGTGCGGGGAGCCGGCGACGCGGCGCACCCGGGTGGCCTCGAGGGCCGACAAGCAGGGCCGGTCCGGGCCGTTGACCTTCGTGACCGTGGAACACCTGATCTCCCAGGGCGGGCGGGTGGTGGTCGAGGAGCGGCAAGACATCGTCTACCGACCAGCTGCCGGGAGCCTCCCCGCGGTCTCGGGTGGGGAGGTGGTGCCGGCCGGGCCGGGTGAGTGGGCGATCGAGGTGACACCGACGTTGTTGTTCCGGTTCTCCGCGCTGACCTACAACGCGCACCGGATTCATTACGACCGCGACTACGCCCGCGACGTGGAGGGCTACCCCGGGTTGCTGACCCACGGGCCGCTGCAGGCGCTGGCGATGGCCGAAGCCGCCCGCGCCACCGGTGTCGGCGGTGAGGTCGAATTCTCCTACCGGCTGGTGGCGCCACTGTTCGACCACCAGGGCCTGATCACCACCGCGACCAAGGAATCCGACAGCGTAGCCACCGCGGTGCGGGACCGGTACGGGCGGCAGACCGCCACCGGCTTGCTGCGGGGTGCCGCATGATCGCCGGGGCGCGGAGTTTCCTGTTCGTGCCCGGCCACCGCCCCGACCGGTTCACCAAGGCCGCCGCCTCCGGCGCCGACGTGGTCGTGCTCGATTTGGAGGACGCCGTCGCCCCCGAGCACAAGGCTACGGCGCGGGAACACGTGCGATCCTGGCTCGACGCCGGAAACCCGGCGGTGGTGCGGATCAACGGCCCCGGCACCTCCTGGTTCGACGCCGACCTCGCCGCCATCACCGACCAGGCCACCGCGATCATGGTGCCCAAGGCCGAAGATCCCGCCGTGCTGGCATCGATCGGCGCCCCGGTGATCCCGCTGATCGAAACCGCCCTCGGCGTGGTGCGGGCCGTGGAGGTCTGCGCCGCCGAGGGCGTGGTGCGGCCCGCGTTCGGCAGCATCGACCTCGCCACCCAACTCGGCGTCGACCACCACTCCCACACCGCCCTGCACTACGCCCGCTCCACCCTGGTACTCGCCGCCGCCGCGACCGGACGCGCCGCCCCGATCGACGGCGTCACCACCACCCTCGACGACCCGGCCGTCCTCCAAGCCGACCTCGCGCACGCGATCGAGCTGGGCTTCACCGGCAAACTCTGCATCCACCCCCGCCAGGTCGGCCCCGTGCACGAGGCCTGCACCCCCACCGCCGCGGAGATCGAGTGGGCGGAGGGGGTGCTGGCCTCGGTGGGTGACGGGTCGGTGGGTGTCCACAACGGACAGATGGTGGACCGGCCGGTCATCCTGCGCGCGCAAGCGATCCTCGCCCGCACCGGCGCGGGATAGCTCAACGCGGGAAGCGCTTCCACGCACCGGCCGCGATCCTGGCCCGAACCACTCAAGCCGGCTTCGTGAAGAACTCCCGCACATCCGCCACCAGCAGCTCCGGCTCCTCCATCGCGAGAAAATGCCCGCCCCGCCCGGTTTCGGTCCACCGCACCACGTTGTGGTCCCGCTCGGCCCACGGGCGGATCGTCTTGTCGTGCCGGGACACCAGCACCGCGGTCGGCACCGTGCCCCGCGCCACCGGCTCCCACTCCCCCGCGGTGATCTCCTCGTAGTAGACCTGCGCGGCCGGGCCCGCCGTGCCCGTGAACCAGTACAGCGACACGTCGGTGAGGATGCGGTCCCGGTCGATGCTGTCCTCCGGCAGGCCCTCGGGCGGGTCGGTCAGCTCCTTGAACTTCTCCACGATCCACGCGAGCTGCCCGGCGGGCGAGTCGTGCAGGCCGTAGGTCACCGTCTGCGGGCGCTTCGAGTTGCACTGCAGGTAGCCGTCGTTGAAGTCTCGCATCGCCGCCCACCGTGCCCGCTCGGCGTCCGTCAGGCCATCGAACTCGCCCTCCTCGCCCGCCGGGAAGGTCAGCAGCGCGTTGACGTGGATCCCGGCGACCCGGTCCGGCGCCTGCCTGCCGATCGACGGCGCCACCCACGCCCCGAGGTCGTAACCCTGCACGCCGAACCGGTCGTACCCCAGGCGGGTCATCAGTTCCACGACCAGGCCGGCCATCTTCGACGGCCGCATGCCCGGGCCGTTCAGCGGGGTGGAGAAGCCGTAGCCGGGCAGCGACGGGACGACGAGGTGGAACTCCCGCGACAGCGGTTCGAGGACGTCGAGGAAGTCGGTCACGCCGCCCGGCCAGCCGTGCAGCAGCACCAGCGGCAGCGCGTCCGGGTCGGCCGCGCGGACGTGCAGGAAGTGCAGGTTCTGCCCGTCGATCGTGGTGGTGAACTGGGGGTGGCTGTTGATCTCCGCCTCCTGCTTGCGCCAGTCGAAGGAGGTGCGCCAGTAGCCGGCCAGTTCACGCAGGTAACCGACCGGCACGCCGCGGCTCCAGCCGACACCGGGCAGCTCGTCCGGCCACCGGGTGGCGGCGAGCCTGGCGTGCAGGTCGTCCAGCTGGGCCTGCGGGATGTCGATGCGGAAGGGGTGGACCTCGGTCATGGCGGCGACGGTAGGGACCGATTAGGCCGGATCCGGTCCTAACTGTCCGGCACACTGGCCGGGTGTTGAAGACCTCGGCGCGGCTGCTCGAATTGCTGTCCCTGCTGCAGACCCGGCGCGACTGGGCGGGCGCGGAACTCGCCGCGCGCCTCGGCGTCAGCACGCGCACGGTGCGCCGGGACGTGGACCGGTTGCGCGACCTGGGTTATCCGGTGCACGCGACGCGCGGCGCCGCCGGGTACCGGCTCGGCGCGGGCGCCGCGCTGCCGCCGCTGCTCCTCGACGACGAGGAGGCCGTGGCGGTGGCGGTCAGCCTGGGCACGGCGGCCGGTGGTTCGGTCGCGGGCATCGGGGAGACCGCGGTGCGGGCGCTCGCGAAGCTGGAACAGGTGCTGCCGTCGCGGCTGCGGCACCGGGTGCGCACCCTCCAGCAGGCGACGGTGCGGGCCGGGCTCGCCCCCGGGCCGCAGGTGCCGGCCGGGACGCTGGTGGCGATCGCCGAGGCGTGCCGGCGTCACGAGCGGCTCCGGTTCGACTACGCCGACCACACCGGCGCCGCGTCCCGCCGTGAGGTCGAGCCGCACTCGCTGGTCAGCTGGGGACGGCGGTGGTACCTGGTCGCCTGGGACGTCGCCCGCGACGGCTGGCGGACCTTCCGCGTGGACCGCGTGACGCCGAAGTCCCCCGGTGGCGCCCGGTTCACGCCGCGGGAGCCGCCGTGCGGCGACGTGGCGGTGTACCTGGAGCGGCAGTTGTCGTCGCGGATGTGGCCCTGCCGGGCGACGGTCGTGCTGCGCGAATCCGCGACCGCCGTGGCCGGCCGGGTCTGGCCGGGAACCGGCACGCTCGAACCGGTCGACGACACGAGCTGCCTGCTGCACGTCGGCGCCGACACCCTGCACGCGCTGGTGTGGATGATCACCTCGGTCGACGCGGCCTTCACACTCGCCGACGGCCCACCGGAACTCGCCGAAGCCCTGCGGCGGCAGGGCGAACGCTGCCTGCGGGCGGTCACGGGCAAGTCTGCTGGTACGGCAGGTCCGGCACCTGCTGCCGCCACTCGTCCGGGTTGAGGCCCCGCCCGGCGCGCCGGCACGCCTGCTCCACCGCGTGCTCGCGGATGTCGACGACCTCCCCGGTGTCCCACAGGTACGCCCGGTTTTCGCCGTCGCCGGTGGCCAGGGTCCGCCCGTCCGGACTGAACGCCACCGTGATGATCATCGCCTGCTGGCTGCTGAGCCGGACCATCGACACCGGCCGCGTCGGGTCGGTGACGTCCCAGACCCGGGTGGTCTGGTCCTCGCTGCCGGTGGCGAGCATCCGGCCGTCCGGGCTGAACGCGACGGACCGGACCCGGCCGGTGTGCCGCGCCAGCGGGGATCCCAGCACCCGTGGCGCGGCCGGATCGCGGACGTCCCACAGGATGACGGTGGTGTCCTCGCTCGCGGTGGCGAGGGTCCGGCCCGCCGGGTCGAACGCCAGCGCGTACCAGCGGCCGGTGTGCGCGGTGAACTTCGACAGCTCGCGGGGCGCGGCCGGGTCCGACAGGTCCCAGAGCGAGCCGGTTCCGTCGTAGCTGCCGGTGGCCAGGACGCGTCCCTGGTCGCCGAACGCCACGGCGGACACGAGCGCCCGGTGCGCCGGCACGACCGCGACCCGTGCCGGGCGGCCGGGGTCGGCGACGTCGTACAGGCTCACCGAACCGTTCCCCGTCCCCACCGCGAGCAGGCGCCCGCTCGGATCGAACTCCACTGTGGACGCCGGCGCCATCGATTCGGTGACGCGGGCCCGTTCCCGGGGGTTCGCCGGATCGCTGACGTCCCACAGGATCACCACGCCGTCCTCGCCTGCGCTGGCGAGCGTGCGGCTGTCCGGGGCGAAGGCGACCGCGTCGACCCAGTTCGTGTGGCCCGACACCCGGCGGATCCCGCGTGGCCGGTCGCGGTCGGTGACGTCCCACAGGCCCACGGTCCCGTCCCCGCTGCCGACCGCGGCGAGCCTGCCGTCCGGGCTGAACCGCACCGCGCGCACCGCGCCCTGCTGGACGCTGAGGTAGTGGTCGAGCGCGCCGATCCCGGCGTCGGCGTCCCGGCGCCACAGCAGCACGGTGTTCTCCGCGCTCGCCGCCGCGAGGATTTCGCCGTCCGGGCTGAGGGTGACCGCGTTGGTCCAGTTGGACTGCCCGCCGCTGAGCCTGCTCCGCGACGGGCCCGGCTTGGCCGGATCGGTGATGTCCCAGGCGGTCCAGGAGTGGTCGTAGCCCGCCGCCGCGACCCGCCGCGGCCCCTCGAACCGGATGGTCCGGACCGGGCTCACTTGGCCGGTCAGGTCGCCGAGCCGGCCGGGCCGGGCGGGATCGGCGACGTCCCACAGCCCGATCGTCGCGGCGGCGCCGACGGCCAGCAGCCGGCCGTCCGGGCTGAACGCCATCGCCCCGGTCCCGCCGTCCTGGTCGGCGAGGCGGCCCGCCTCCCGCGGCGCCGCCGGGTTCCGCACGTCCCACAGGACCACGCCCGCGGCCTTCGGCTGCTCCGGGTTGTAGCCGCCCGCCGCCAGCACGCCGCCGTCCGGGCTGAACGCCATCGCGCCGATCTGGTCCGGGTAGCCGGTGAGCGTGGTCAGCAGGCGCGGCCGGGTGCGGTCCGCGACGTCCCACAGCCGCACCGCGCCGTCGACGCTGCCGGTGGCGAACACCGTGCCGCCGGGGTCTAGCGCGGCCGCGGTGATGTAACCGCCGCCCGTCGGCACTTCCCCCACCCGCACCGGCGCGGCGGCGACGTCCCACACGCTGACGCGGCCGGTGAACTCGCCGACGAACAACGTGCGGCCGTCCGGGCCGAACAGGAACCCGTTCGACGGTGTGGTGTCGGTGATCTCGCCCAGCGGGCGCGCCGGATCGGCGGTGTCCCACAGGAAGATCCGGTTGTCCATGCCGCTGGTCGCGAGCCGGCGCCCGTCGCCGCTGAACACCACGGCCGACACCGGGGCGGTGTGCGCCTCCAGGGTTCCCGCGTAGGGGTCCAGCAGACCCGTGACCAGGCTCGCGGTGCTGTCGGCGGTGCTGTCGAGCCGGTCGGCGGCGATGCCGAGCATGAGCGCGAGCTGCGGCGCGGTGTCGCGGGCGCTCTCGGCCCGGTCGATCAGGGCGCGCGCGGTCGCCCTCCGCTGCTGGGCCCTGGCTTCGTTGCGGCCCTGCACCGCGAGCACGGCCGCGACCAGCGCGGCGACGAGGAGGACGACCAGCGCGCCGCCCACTACCGCGCGGACCTGCCGCCGCCGCCGGTCGGCGCGCACGCTCACGTCGAGGAACCGCCTGCTCAGCTCGTCCAGCTGCTCCGGGTGGTCGGCCGCCCAGTCCCGCGCCAGCTGCAGCTGGTTGCCCCGGTGGAGCGCGCTCCCGTCCCGGCCGTCCCGGTCCCACAGCCGGGCGGATTCGGCGAGCCGCTGGTGGATGACGAGACCGGCCCGGTCGGTGTCGATCCACTCCCCCAGGCGCCGCCAGGCGCGCAGCAGGGCCTCGTGGGAGATCTGGGCGGTGTCGCCGTCGACGGTGACCAGCCGCGCGGCCGCGAACCGGTCGCGCACGGCCGCGGCCCCGGCGTCCAGTTCGGACAGCCGGACCCGCCGCCGGGTGTCCTCGGTGCCGTCGCCGACGCTCACCATCCGCAGCAGCATCAGCCGCGCGGCCCGCTGTCCGTCCGCGTCGAGTCCGTTGTAGATGGTCTCGGCCTGGCGGGTGATGGCGTCCCACACCCCGCCGGTGGCCTGGTAGCCGGCGAGCGTGAGCGTCCGGCCCTGCCGCGACCGCCAGGTGAGGAGCAGGGCGTAGGACAGCAGCGGCAGGGTGCCGGCGCCGAAGTCACCGCCGGCCCGCACGTCGCGCAGCAGCAGCTCGGTCAGGCCAGGTTCGAGCTGGAGGCCCGCGGCCGTCGCAGGTTTTTCGATGGCGTCGCGCAGCTGGGCGGAGGTCATCGCCGGGACCGGCAGCTGGCGGTCCTTGAGCACCCCGGCCAGTTCCGGATAGGCCAGGCAGTGGGCGTAGAAGTCCGCCCGCAAGCCGAGCACCACCAGCGCGGTCTCCTCGGCGGCCGCGGTGAGCGCGCGGACGAAGGCCCGCCGCTGGTCCTCGTCGGCGCACGTCGTGAACAGTTCCTCGAACTGGTCGACCACGAGCAGCAGCCGCCCGCCGGGCACGTCGCGTCCGCCGGCCTGGCGTCGCAGCGCGCGGCGCAGGAGGTCGGCCAGCCGCGCCGGATCGGCGGTGAGGTCCGCGCGGATCGCCTCGGGGGTCAGGCCGGCCGGCGCGGCCAGCCGGGCGGCGAGGTTGCCGAGCGGGTCCTCGCCCGGGGTGAGCAGCATGTGCGGCCAGGTGCGCGAGCCGGGCACGCGCAGTTCGCCGCGCTCGACGGCGGGCAGCAGGCCGGCGCGCAGCAGCGAGGACTTCCCCGCGCCGGACAGGCCGACCACGGCGACCGGGCCGGGTTCGGCGGACCACGCGGCCAGGTCGTCGAGCAGTTCCCGGGTGAGCTGTTCGCGCCCGAAGAAGAACCGGGCGTCGTCGGCGGTGAACGGGTCCAGTCCGCGGTACGGGCAGGGCTGGTCGGCCTGCGGCTGCCCGTCGGTGCGCGGAACCGGGAGCCGTGGCGGCGCGGCGGCGGGGTTCGGGGCCAGGACGAGGTCGCCGGCCTGCCCGCTGAGGTGGCGGACCGGCGCAGGCACGTTCCGCGACGGCAGGACGCGCCGGAGGTGCCGGTAGGCGGCTTCCACGGTCAGGTCGGGCAGCCCGGCGGGATCGCCCTCCGCCAGCAGGGTCAGCAGCGCGCCGCTGAACGCGGTGTGCCGCTCGTCCTCCGGCGCCAGCGCCTGCTCGTCGGACGCCGCGGACGCGAGCACGTAAGCGCCGCCCAGCGAGGCCAGTTCGAACGCGTCGCTCGCCGACGTGCCGAACGAGCCGTGCGCGCGGCCCGCGAAGCAGCAATCGAGGACGACGACGATCGTGCGGGCCCGGCACAGGGTGAGGGCGTCCTCGACCGCGGAGTACGGCAGGGCCTTGAACGCCAGGCCGGTGCTCAGGTCGTCGGTTTCGCGGGTGGCCAGGTGCAGTTTGTTGCCCGGGCTGACCAGGCCGTGGCCGACGTAGTAGAGGACGAACACGTCCTCGGCCTCGGCCGCCGCCCTGGTGAGGGCGTTGCCGAACTCGATCGGATCCGGGTCCAGGACCGGGTCCGGCAGGCTCTCCGGCCGCACTCCGCAGTGGTCGCGGAAAGCGGTTTCCAGCGCGGTGAGCGTGGCCCCGACCGCGGGGACCGGCGGGAGCCGGGAACCCTCGGCGTGCGTGCCCGTGCCGACGAGCAGGACCCGGGTTCCGGCCGAGCCCAGGTTCATGCGGCGGTCTCGTCCCCGCCGTCCAGCTCGGCCGACACCCGCCGGGTGAGTTCGGCGAGTTCGCCGGCGTCGACGCCCTTCACGTTGGTGGCGGTCAGCTCGAAATCGCTGTCCGGCTTCTTGACGGTGATCGTCACGTCCGACGTGCGGCGGCGGAGCCAGGCGATCACCACGGTCGCCGTGGCGGTCGCGACGCCACCCGGCCCGAGCGCGACGGCCAGGGTCTCCACGACGGAACCGAGCCGCCCCGGCTCCGGCGGCGACTCGACGAGACGGACGCGCCCGCGCAGCTCGTCCTGGCCCAGCAGCCACTCCCGCAGGGACCGCGCCTCGTCCCCGGCGCGTTCCGCCGCCACGGTGAGCGTCACTTCCACGGCAACCCCCAGTCGTCGATCAGGTCACCCATGGTGCTGATTTAGTGACCGGTTGTCCAGAAGATCAGCCCCGGGCCGATCAGTGCGGCCGGCTGAGGTCGCCTGCCCGGAAGGTCTTCACCGTGCGGCTCACCGGCCCGTCGAGCGCGTCCTTGTTCCCCCGCGGGTAGACCCACCGCAGGGTGGCCGTCGAGCCGGGGCCGACGAAACCGCGCTCGTAGAAGATGCGGCCGTCGCCGCGGTAGCCGGAGATCGTGTACAGCTCGCCTTCGACGCGCTGGACCGTCACCTGCCCGCCCTCGGCGCGGATGCCGCCCGCAGTTTCGGCCAGGACGTCCGCCGTGGAGCGACCACCGGGGTTGTTGGCTCCCCACACCGTCATCGTCGCTCCGAGGGCCGGGTCGGTGAACTCCATGCCGTCGCCACCCGGCGGGCTGTAGGGCTGCCGCTGGTAGCCCTCGGGCACCAGTGCCGTGAAACCGAACCGCGCGTTGGTGTAGGCGCCGTCGTCGGCAGGCGGGGTGGACGGCGCGGACGACGGCGGGACACCGGCGCCCCGGCCGAGCATCGCCGGCAGCTCCGGCCGGAGCAGATCGGTGATCTCCGCGTACGGGATCGTGATCGTCTCCTGCCCGGAGGCGGTGTCGCAGCCGAGGTCGTAGTACAGCACCAGGAAGTCCACACCGGCGTTCGTGAACACGACGTCGGCGGCGGGCACGTGGTCGCCGCCGCCAGGCGTGTCCGCGGTGTCGATCGACGCGGGCGCCCCGGCCCCGCTGACGCCGACCCGGCGGCAGAACCCGTGCTCCGAGTGCGCGGTGAGCCGTTCGGTCAGGGTGGCCATGCCCCGCGCGGTCAGCACGTCGTCGCGGAAGACGTCCCGCGGCCCGAGGACCCGCCCGGTGGTGAGGTCGACGGTGACGCTCTCCGGGAACCGCCAGCTGGCGTGGGACAGGAAGTCCGAGTCGAGCGCGTGGTCGAAGCGCACGGACATCAGCCGGTCGGTGCGCAGGGCGATGACCGCCGTGGTGCGCACGCCCACGGTCTCGCCCCGGCCCCGGACGTCGGCGGCGATGTCCGGATCGGACAGCTGTTCCCGCACCGACCGCAGGCGCTCGTCGACCGGCGCCCGCAGCGCGGCGTTGATCCGCTCCTCGACAGCGGGGTCGGCGTGCCCGGTCACCCGCGGGTACTGCAGGTCGTAGGTGATCGGCAGCGCGGTGTCGGTGCCGGCGGTGGTCTCGATGGCGACGCTCAGCACCGGTGGCGGCGGGTCGTCGAACTGCTGGTAGACCAGGAATCCGCCGACGGCGAGCACCGCGGTCACCAGGACCCCGATCACGACCTTCCCGACGCTGGTGGCCGCGATCCCCGCGCCGGCCGGTGCGGCGGCGGCGAGCGGGGCGGCCGCGGTGCCGGCGGTCGCGAGCAGCGCGAGCGGGGTGAGGGCCGTCAGGGCGGCGACGGGCGCGGCGAGCCGCTTCCAGCCGCGGCTTTCCCAGTCCGCCCCGTAAGCGGCGCGCGCGGTGGCTTCGAGTTCGGCCACGAACGCGTCCGCGGTGACCGGGCGCTGTCCGGGGTCCTTGGCCATGCCGCGCGCGATGAGCGCCCGCAGCGGCTCGGGCACGGCGGCGAGCGGCACCGGCGCGGACTGGTGCAGGGCCCGCAACCGCTCCGTGGTGTCCGCCTCGAACGGCCGGTGACCGGTGATGCACTGGAAGAACACGCAGGTGGCGGCGTAGACGTCGGTGGCGGGCATCCCGGGCAGGCCCGCCCACTGTTCCGGCGCCATGTAGGCGGGCGACCCGGCGGCGAGGCCGGCCTGCCCGTCCAGTGTGGCCAGTCCGAAATCCACGAGCTTGGACTCCCCGGCCTGCGACACCAGGACGTTGCCCGGCTTGTAGTCGCGGTGCACCACGCCGGCGGCGTGCGCGGCCGCCAGCCCCAGCAGCGAGCCTTTGAGGATGGCCAGGGCCGATTCGGGCGCCAGGGTCTTCTCGGCGGCCAGCAGCACGCGCAACGAGACCCCGGGGACGGCCTCCATGACCAGCGCGGCGCCCTCGGGGCGTTCGACGAACTCGTGCAGCCGCGCGACGTGCGGGCTGCGCACGCCGTGCAACAGGTGGGCTTCGCGGCGGAACCCGTCGAGGATCCCCGGGTCGCTCAGGAACTCGGAGTGCAGGTACTTGATCGCGACGAGCTGACCGGAGGCCTCGTGCTTGGCCAGGACGACCTGGCCGAAGCCGCCGGCGCCGAGCACCTCCACCTCGCTGTAGCCGGGCACCCGCCACCGCTGGTCCATGATCCGGTATCAGAGCACGAACGGCCCGGTCGCGCCACCGAAACCGCGGTATTCGCGATGGTGACGGGCACCATGATCATCGCCGCGATTGTGTTGCCCGGCAACGCGGTCATCACGGTGACTGGTTCTTACCATCAGCGGCACCGGTTCCGGCCTCGACGTGGAGGTGTCGCGATGTTCCGACGTGCCGTCCTGCTGGCGATCGTGCTGGCCCTGATGGGCTTCTCCCCACCGGCGCAGGCCGCCGGGCTGCAGGAGGTGACCGGTTTCGGCTCCAACCCGGGCAACCTGCGCATGTTCCGCTACGCCCCGGACGGCCTGCCCGCCGGGCGCCCGGTCGTGGTGGCGCTGCACGGCTGCACCCAGAACGCCACGGGCTACGCCACCGGGACCGGGTGGATGAAGCTGGCCGACCAGTGGCGCGTCGCGGTGGTGTTCCCGCAGCAGAGCTCCGCCAACAACGCCAACAGCTGCTTCAACTGGTTCGAACCCGCCGACACCCGCCGCGGCTCGGGCGAGGCGTTGTCGGTCAAGCAGATGGTCGACCGCACCAAGGCCGACCTGGGCTCGTCGTCGGCGTACGTCACCGGGTTGTCCGCCGGTGGTGCGATGACCGCGGTCATGCTCGCCGCCTACCCGGACGTGTTCGCGGGCGGCGGGATCGTCGCCGGGCTGCCGTACGGCTGCGCGACCTCCACCGTCACTGCCTTCAGCTGCATGAACCCGGGCACCGACCTGACCCCCGCCCAGTGGGGCGACAAGGTGCGCGCCGCCGCCGACCATTCCGGCGCGCACCCGCTGGTGTCGATCTGGCACGGCACCGCGGACACCACCGTCGCCCCGCGCAACGCCACCGAACTGGTCGAGCAGTGGATCGACGTGGCGGGCACCGACCAGACCCCGGACGTGAGCGACACCGTCGCCGGGCAGCGGCACCGGGTCTACGGCGGGAAGGTCGAGTACTACGAGATCAGCGGGATGGGGCACGGCCAGCCGGTCGACCCGGGCACCGGGACCACGCAGTGCGGCACGGCCGGCGCGTACCTGCTCGACGTGAACATCTGCGCGGCCTACTACATGGGCCGCTTCTGGGGCATCGCCGACGACAGCTCCGGCCCCGGCACGCCGACCTACAGCGACACCGCCGTCGGCACCGCCACCGACCACTACGTGGCCGGGCGGGTGGACGTCACCGAGTACAACGCGCTCGGCGCCCGCTACGGCTACACCGCGCCCATCACGCTGTACCTGTGCGGCGCGAACTGGACCGACAAGCCCGATTGCGCGCCGATCTGAGGCCGTTGCCGTACCTTTTCGGTATGAGCACCGCGGACGAGCGCAGGGCGGACGGTGAGGGCGGTCAGCGTCCGCTGCTCGTGCTGGGCAAGATCGTCGACATCCTGGACGCGTTCACGCTGCACCAGCCGTCGCTGACGCTGCGGGAGCTGCAGCACAAGACGGGGCTGCCGCAGTCGACGGTCCAGCGGCTGGTGACGAACCTGGTGGCGCACGGTTTCCTCGACCGCGCCGGGGACGGGTTCCGGCTCGGGGTGCGGATGGCGTACTGGGGCGCGGCGGCGGGCAAGGACCTCGACGTGCTGTCGGTGGTGAACCCGGTGCTGAAGGACCTGCGGGACGCCACGGGCGAGACGGCGTGCTTCTTCCGCGCCGAGGGGCGCCACCGGGTGTGCATCGCGGTCGCGGAGACGCGGCACGCGCTGCGGCGGGAGATGTCGGTCGGCAAGATCGCGCCGATCACGGTCGGCTCGTCCGGGCGCGTGCTGCTCGCCTGGTCGCCCGGTCTGGCCGACGAGGTGCTGCGGGAGGACCTGCCGCAGCTCACCGAGAGCACGGTGACCGACCGGGACGAGCTGCGGCGCCTGATCAAGCAGACCGCGGCCGACGGGTACGCGATCACGGTCGGCGAGCGCGTCGACGGCGCGTCGGGCCTGGCGGCGCCGGTGTTCGACTCGGCGGCGGACCTGGTGGGCGCGCTGATGGTGAGCGGCCCGACGATGCGCATGCCGTACGAGAAGTGCCTCGAGTGGGTCGACGTACTGGTCGAGCACGCCGAACGGATCACACGCGCACTGGGCGGCCGCTACCCGGCCTGAGCCGCCCGGCATCACCCGCCCCGCGGCGCCCGCGCGGCGTCGCTGGTGGCCGCCCCGCCCGCGCGCCGTCACTGGTGGCCGCCCCACCCGCGCGCCGTCACTGGCGGCCGCCCCGCCCGCGCGGCGGCGACCTCCCGCGCATCAGCGCGCCGTCACGACCACACCCTCACGCCGCGGCCTCCGGGTTCACCACCCGCACCGCCCACCCGCAGCGAACGCGATCGCGTTGCGTGCGCACGACTCCACCATCCTCGCCCGCACCGCGCCGACTTCGCCGTCACTGGCGGCCGCCCCGCCCGCGCGCCGTCACTGGTGGCCGCCCCGCCCGCCACGCGGCGACCGCCCGCGCATCAACGCGCCGTCACGACCACACCCTCACGCCGCGGCCTCCGGGTTCACCACCCGCACCGCCTCACCCGAGGCAAGCGCGATCGCGTTGCGTGCGCATGACTCCGCCATCTTCGCCCGCACCGACCGCGTCGCGCTGCCCACGTGCGGCAGCAACGTCGTGTTCGGCAGGTCCGCCAGGCCGGGAGCCGGCCGGGGCTCGTCCTCGTAGACGTCCAGCCCGGCGCCCGCGATCTCCCCGCTCCGCAACGCCTCCACCAGGGCACGCTCGTCCACGATCGGGCCGCGCGCGGTGTTGATCAGGATCGCCGAGCGCTTCATCCGCCGCAGCACGGAAGCGTCGACCAGGTGCCGGGTCTCCGCGGTCAGCGGCACGTGCAGCGACAGGAAATCCGACCGCGCCACCAGTTCGTCCCAGTCCACCCGCTCGACACCCGGCTCGTCGACCGGCCGACGGCTGGTGCACCGCACCGTCATCCCGAACGCGAGCGCCCGCCGCGCCACCGCCCGCGCGATGCGGCCGAACCCGGCCAGCCCCAGCGCCGCGCCGCTGACGTCGCCGCCCAGCAGCAGCGACGGCTCCCACCCGGTGAACCGCCCGGCGCGCACGAACGCGTCGGCCTCCACACACCGCCGCGCGGTCGCCAGGATCAGCAGCATCGCCACGTCGGCGGTCGCGTCGGTGAGCACGCTCGGCGTGTTGCACACCCGGATCCCGCGCCGGGTCGCGGCGGCCACGTCGATGTTGTCGTAGCCGACCGCGTAGTTGGAGATGCCGCGCAGCCGCGCCCCCGCCAGCACGGCCGCGTCGAACACGTCCGTCAGCTGCGCCACGACCACGTCGTACTCCCCCGACGCGCACACCGCGGCCAGATCCGGCGAGCGCTCCGGCACCACCACCGTGCCGGCCTCGCGCAGCAGCGTCATCCCCGGTTCCGGCAGCGGCGTGGTGACGAAGAACCTCACCGGCAGCTCACCTCTTCGCCGAGCGCCCATGGGAAAGCCGTCGCGCTGGTGCGCGCCCCCTGCGCCGCCCGCGACCGGTTCGGTTCGCCCAGCTCGTCCAGCAGCGCACCGGACAACCGCACGATCCGCGCGAACGACGACGGCGTGAGCCACGACGGCCGCAGCGCGAACAACAGGTCCTCGGTGGACGCGTTGCCGCTGGCGCCGGGGGCGAACGGGCACCCGCCGAGCCCCCCGAGCGCACCATCCACTTCGGACGCTCCGGCGGCGATGGCGGCGAGGGTGTTCGCCACCCCCAGGCCCCACGTGTCGTGTCCGTGGTAGACGATGCGGCGGGGCGGCGTCTCGGCGGCCACCCGGGCGACCAGGCTGGTCACCTGCGCGGGCACGGCCTGCCCGAGCGTGTCGCACAGCACGATGTCCCCGGCACCCTCGGCGCGCGGGTCCCGCGCGATCGCCAGCACCCGCTCCTCGGGCACCGCCCCCTCGAACGGGCAGGTGAACGACGTCGCGATGCACAGCTGGATCCGGCCACCCGCAGCCGAAGCGGCCGCCACCGCCCGGGGCATCGCCGCCAGGCTGTCCTCTGTGGAGCGGCCGATGTTGGCCTTGTTGTGCGCATCCGAGGCGGACAGGCAGTACTGGAAGTTGACCGCCCCGGCCTCCGCCGCGCGCTCGACGTGCCGGGGCGTGGCCACCCAGACCCAGCAGCGCGCCAGCTCGTCCGGGTCCAGCGCGCGGATCACGTCGAGGGTGTCGGCCAGCGGCGGCACCAGGTCCGGCCGCGCCATCGAGCCGATCTCGACGCTCGGCACCCCGGCGGCCAGGAGTTCCCGGACGACCGCGACCTTGCGCGCGGTCGGCAGCGGTTTCCCGGTGAGCTGCAGGCCGTCCCGCAACGTCACGTCCCGCAGGTCAGTCATTTCCGGTGTCCTTCCGGCCGAGCAGGTGCAGGATCTCGTCGGTGTGCTCGCCGAGCTTCGGCGCGGGCGTCCGCAGCGGCAGCGACTCGGTGCCGATCACCGGCACCACCCCGGGGAACCCGATCGGCACCTCCTCGCCGGTGCCCGGGTCGACCGGCAGCGGCTGGATCATCGCCCGCGCCCGGTACTGCTCGTCGGCGCAGATGTCGGCCGCCGTGTAGATCGGGCCGGCAGGCACCCCGGCCTCGTCGAGAATCTTCAACACCTCGTCGCGGTCCAGGCCACGCGTCCACTCCCCGATCGCCTCGTCCAGTTCGTCACGTCGCGCCCAGCGGCCCGCGTTGTCCGCCAGCCCGGGGTCGTCGGCCAGGTCGGGGCGGCCGATCGCGAGCATGTACCGGCGGAAGATCGAGTCGCCGTTGCCCGCGATCACCACGCTCGCGCCGTCGCCGCACTCGTAGGCGTTGCTGGGCGCGATGCCCTCCATCCGCCCGCCGACGCGCCGCCGCTCGACGCCGTAGGCGAGGTGGTCCGGCACGAGCGACTCCATCATGGAGAACACGGCCTCGTGCAGCGCGACGTCGACCACCCGTTCCCGCAGCGGCCGCCTGCTGGGCACCACGGCCCGCTCGTACAGCTCGACCATCACGCCGAACGCGGCGTACAGCCCGGCGATCGAGTCGCCGATGGACACCCCGACCCGGGACGGCGGCCGGTCGGCCTCACCCACCAGGTTGCGCATACCGCCCATCGCCTCGGCCACGGCGGCGAAGCCGGGCCGGTCGGCCAGCGGCCCGGTCTGCCCGAACGCCGAGATCCGCGCGAGCACCACGTCCGGGTTGACGCGTTCCAGCTCCGCCGGTCCCAGGCCCCACTTCTCCAGCGTGCCGGGCCGGAAGTTCTCGATCACCACGTCGCAGCGCCGGACGAGGTCGAGCACGATGTCCCGCCCCTCGCCGGTGCGCAGGTCGACCGCGATGGACTTCTTGTTGCGGTTGACGGTGTGGAACAGCATGGACACCGTGCCCGCGTAGAGCCGCCAGTTGCGCAGCTCGTCCCCGCGGCCGGGGCGCTCGACCTTGATCACCTCGGCGCCCAGGTCGGCGAGCAGCCGCGCGGCGGTGGGCCCGGCGATGTAGTTGCCGAGTTCCAGCACGCGGACGCCGCGCAGCGGCAGGTGTGCGTGTTCGGTGTCCATCTGTTCCTTCCCGTTCTCAGAGGACGAGGTTGAGCGCGAGGATCGGGCCGAGCGCCACCACGGAGGCGACCGAGACGCCGACCGAGACGGTCTTCAGCGCGCCACGCGTGGTCTGGCCGAGCAGCGACTGCAGCAGCCAGAAGGTGTTGCTGGTCAGGTGGACCATGAACAGCGATCCGGCGCCCGCGGACAGCGCGATCAGCACCGGGTCCAGGCCCAGCGACGGCGCGATCGGGGCGAGCAGGCCCGCCGAGGTGATCGCGGAGATCGTCACCGACCCGACCGCGATGTGCAGCACCGCGGCCATCAGCCACACCAGCAGCAGCGGCGCCCAGGTGTTGGCGGAGAAGTACTTGCCGAGGATGTCGCCGAGCCCGGCCGCGGCCAGCACCGCGGCGAGACAGCCGCCGACGCCGTTGAGCAGCAGAATCTGCCCGCTGTCCCGCAGGCCCGAGCCGAGCGCCGACTCGACCGCGGGCTGCCCCATGTACCGCCGTCCGATCAGACAGGTGCCGACCAGGCCGAGCAGCAGCGCGACCACCGGGCTGGACAGGAACGCCACCACCGGGTTGGACCACTCCAGCATCTCGGCCACCGCGCCCGTCGCGATCAGCACCAGAGCGCCCAGCAGTGGGCTGAACACCACCGGCAGGGCGGGTGGCTTGCGCAGGTCGACCGCGGCCACGGTGCCCGGGCCGCCCTGCGG
Source organism: Amycolatopsis sp. 3B14 (assembly GCF_050958625.1). Taxonomy (NCBI): domain Bacteria; kingdom Bacillati; phylum Actinomycetota; class Actinomycetes; order Pseudonocardiales; family Pseudonocardiaceae; genus Amycolatopsis; species Amycolatopsis sp. 3B14. The sequence goes on along the minus strand of NZ_JBHZEN010000084.1, from coordinate 48,523 downwards.
CCGCGCTTCCGGGGTGACGATCTCGTCGGCCATCTCGTCCTTGGCCGGGTTCCACCAGCCGCGGGCGAAGAGCACCGACATGATCGCGATCGCGACGGTCACCGTCGGGATGACCACGACGAGCCCGAACAGCAGGTACTTGCCCAGCGGTACGTGCAGCAGCCCGGCCAGTGCCAGCGCGCCGACGCCCGGCACGGTGAACACGATGCCGCACTCCAGCGCGATCGCCAGCGCCGTCGCCATGCGCGCGACGCCGCGTGGCCCGAGCCGTTTGCCGATTCCCCTGGCCAGCGGCCCGGAGATCACCAGCAGCACGTCGAGGAAGATCGACTGCAGCACGGTGGCGATGGTGAGCGCCATCGCGTAGGGGATCCGGCGTTCGCCGAACACCTTGAGCAGCTTGTCCACCAGGCGTTCGATGGCCCGCAGATCACGCAGGATCGCGCCGATGAGCACGCCGAACGCGATGAGCAGGCCGATCTCGGCCATCACGTCGCCGAAGCCCGCGGTGATCTCCTCCACCGTCTTGCTCACGCCGAGCCCGGTGGACAGCCCCAGATAGCAGGAGCCGAGCACCAGTGCGATCACCGGGTTGAGCCGGAAGCGGACGATCAACACCACGATGGCCGCGACCGTGACCCCGGTGTTGATCAGTATTGCGGTGTCTGACATGCGGTTGTCCTGTCGCTCGTGCCTCGTTGCACTGTCGCCACATTATGAGCACAGACCCACAATGTGAGTCAATACTGATCATCGGCGATCCCAAGCAGCCGAGAAACGACAGGAAACCATTGATTTTCGATAGATACCGCGCGATACTCGGCGCATGCTCGCCGAACGCTGGGTCGTCCCCCTCCTCCGGATCTTCCTCGTCGCGTTGTTCGGGATCCTGGTGCTGTTCCAGGTGATGTCCCTGCCGGGGCAGTTCGCCCACATGGCACGGGAGGACCCCGAGATGGCCTACCTCCGGTGGCCGGCCACCGCCGTCACCGTGTTCTGGGTGCTGTGCGTCCAGGTGGTGATCGTCGCGATGTGGCGGCTGCTCACCATGGTGCGCAAGGACCGCATCTTCAGCGAAGCCTCGATGCGCTGGGTGAACGTGATCGTCGGCGCGATCGCCGCCGGATGGGCCGTGCTCGTCGCGGTCTTCCTCTACGTCGGCGTCAACGCCGACGACCCCGGCCTCCCGCTGGTGCTGTTCCTGCTGGTGGTCGGGGTCGCCGTGGTCGGCCTGCTGATGGTCGTGATGCGCGCGCTGCTGCGGCAGGCCACCACGCTGCGCACCGACATGGAAGCGGTGATCTGAGTGCCGATCGTCGTGCGCATCGACGTCCAGCTCGCCAAGCGCAAGATGAGCGTCGGCGAGTTCGCCGAGCGCGTCGGGATCACCCCGGCCAATGTGGCGGTGCTGAAGAACGGCCGCGCGAAGGCGGTGCGCTTCTCCACTCTGGAGGCGATGTGCCGGGTGCTGGGCTGCCAGCCCGGCGACCTGCTGGAGTGGGTGCCCGACGAGTCAGAGGTCGAGGACCAGGCGGGCGCCCTTCGCCCGTGACACGCAGATCATCATCACGTCACCGGCGTCGCGTTCGTCGTCGTCGAGGACCGAGTCGCGGTGGTCGATCTCGCCGTCCAGCACGGTCGTCTCGCACGACCCGCAGATCCCCTCGGTGCACGAGGAGATCACCCGCACCCCGGCGTTCTCCACCGCTTCCAGGATCGACAGCTCCGCGGGCACGGCGACCGTCATCCCGCTGGCCCGCAGTTCGACCTCGAACTCGTGCGCCTCACCGCCGTGCTCGGCCGCGGTGAACCGTTCGACGTGCAGCGAGCCGGGCGGCCAGGCCTGGCAGCGGGTCTCGACCGCGTCGATCAGCCCGGCCGGGCCACAGCAATAGACCACTGTGGACTCCCGTGGCGGGGCGAGGATCACGTCCAGGTCGAGCATCCCCGCCTCGTCCTCGGGTGTCACCGCGACCCGCTCGCCGTAGGACTCCAGGTCCTTGACGAACGCCATCGAGGTCCGGCTGCGGCCCCCGTAGTGCAAGGTCCAGTCCGCCCCGGCGGCCTCCGCCGCGGCCACCATCGGCAGGATCGGCGTGATGCCGACCCCGCCCGCGACGAACAGGTACCGGGGCGCGCTCAGCAGCGGGAAGTTGTTGCGCGGCCCCCGGATCCGCAGGGTCGTGCCCGGGTGCGCGTGGTCGTGGATCCACGCCGACCCGCCGCGGCTGTCCGGTTCGCGCAGCACCGCGATGCGCCAGCGGCCGTCCTCACCGCACAGCGAGTACTGCCGCACCAGGCCACCGGGCAGCACGACGTCGACGTGCGCGCCCGGATCCCACGCGGGCAGGTCCGCGCCGCCCAGCTCCAGCGACACCACCCCGTCGGACTCCACCCGGCGAGCCACGACCGCCACGTCCGCCTCGAACACCGGCTCAGGCATTGGTCTCCTGCATGCTGTAGACGGACTCGTGCCACGGGATGAAGAACCGTTTCAGGCCGTTGACCACGAAGTACAGCAGCAACCCCAGCACCGACAACAGGATGATCACCGCGAACAACGCGGGCGCGTCGAGCGCGTTGAGCGTGCGCACCACCAGGTAGCCCAGCCCCTCGCTGCCGCCCAGGTACTCCCCCACGATCGTGCCGATGATGGCCAGCACGATCCCGACCTCCATGCCGGCGAACACGTACGGCAGCGTGCTCTTGAACTCCAGGTGGTTGAACGTCTGCCACCGGTTCGCGTTGAGGCTGCGCATCACGTCCCGCTGCCCCGCCTCGACCGAGCGGACGCCCAGCTGCACGTTGAGCATGATCGGGAAGAACGCCAGCATCGCGGCCATGATCACCTTCGAGGTGATGCCGAAGCCGAACCAGATCACGAACAGCGGGATCAGCGCCACCTTCGGCACCACCTGCGAGGCCACGATCAGCGGCCGCAGGCTGCGCTCCATCCACCGGACCTTGCCCAGCACCACACCGGCCGCGACCCCGGCGACCAGCGCGATCGCGAACCCGCTGATCGTCTCGATCGCGGTGACCCGAGCGTGGTACCAGGTGTCGCCGGTGGTGACCAGCTCGCCGAGGCTCGCGAACACGGTGCCCGGCCGCGGCAGCACCAGCTCCGACATGCCGTTGACGCGCACGAACACGTCCCACAGCAGGAAGAACACGACCAGGATGAGCGGCGTGCTCACCCACGGCAGCCACCTGCCGAAACGTTCCCTGTTCACCGGGGTCACTCCTGCCTGTCGAGGGCGTGCCGCAGCTCGCGCACGATCCGGCCGAACTCCGGCTCGGTCTGGACGTCGAAATCACGCGGCTTGGGGAAGTCCACCGTGCGGATCTCGCTGATGCGGCCCGGTCGCGGGCTCAGCTGCACCACCCGGTCGCCGAGGAACACCGCCTCGGTGATGTCGTGGGTGACGAACACGACGGTCGCCTTGGTGGCGAGCGCGATCCGTTGCAGCTCGGCGTTCATCCGCTCCCGGGTCAGCGCGTCCAGCGCGCCGAACGGCTCGTCCATCAGCAGCAGCTTCGGCCGCGTGGACAGCGCCCGCGCGATCGCCACGCGCTGCCGCATCCCGCCGGACAGCTCGCGCGGGTAGGACTTCTCGAATCCGGCCAGCCCCACCAGCTTCGCCAGCTCGTGGGCCCGTTCCCGGCGTTCACGCTTGCCCGCGCCACGCAGCTTCAGGGGCAGCGCGATGTTGTCGGCGACCGAGTACCACGGGAACAGGTTGGCGTCCTGGAAGACCACGCCGAGTTCGGACACCACGGAGGAGTCCACTCTGGACCCGTTCCACAGCGACCGGCCCTCCACGAGGATCTGCCCTTCGGACGGGCTCTGCAGCCCGGCGAGCGTGCGCAGCAGGGTCGTCTTGCCGCAGCCGGAGCGGCCGATCACGGACACGAACTCGCCGTCGCTGATCGTCAGCGTGATGTCGTGCAGTGCGCGGGTGGTGGCGCGTTTGGACCGGAACTCCTTGCCGACACCGGCGAGCTCCAGCTTCGGCGGTGCGGCCTGCCGCGGGGCCGCGGTGAGCGTCTCGGCGTGGTGCGCGGACATGCGTCTCCTCGCGATCAGGTGGTGGTGGCAGGCAGGAAGCTGTTGTCGAACCACTTGGCGGCGTCGCCGCCCGGCTTGGCCTGGCCCGCCCTGGTCAGCTCGTCGTAGCCGGCGGTCCACGCGGCCGGGTCGGTGACCAGCAGGGGCCGCGACGGGTCCTTGCCCGTCCACAGGTCGCGCATCATGCCGAGGCTCTTGCGCGCGATCGCGTCGTCGTCGAGCGTGGCGAAGGAGTACTTGCCGCGCAGCGTCCCGATCGTCTTGCCGAAGTCCTGGTCGGCCACGTACTCCGCGACCGCGTCGCGGATCCCGGCCATGAACGCGCGCAACGTGTCGGGGTGCTTGGCGATCACGTCGGCCGTGGTGACGTAGATCTGCGAGTCGGACTTCACCACGGTGCCCGGGTCGAACACGCCCGCGTCCGCGTGCTGCGACTGCACGATGTTCGCGGTGTCGATGCTGACCACGTACCCGGCGATCCGGCCCTGCTGCACCAGGTTGAACGTGCCCGGGGTGAGCCCGGTGACCTGGCGCGGCGTGCTCTTGGGGTCCAGCCCGGAGTTGGCCAGCACCAGTGACACGATCTTGCTGCTGGTGCCGCCCTCGGAGCTGACCCCGATGGTCTTGCCGACGAAGTCCTGCGGCTTCTCCAGCGGCGCCTGCTTGCTGTAGACGACGCGCACCGCGGAACCGCGGCACAGCGTGCCGATGTTCACCAGCGGCTGGTTCGACTCGGCGACCGCGGTCATCAGGTCGATCTGCCCGAGCCGCGCGACCACGCCGACACCGGCGATCAGGGTCTGCGTGGCCTGCGGCGACCCCTTGACCTCCTGCAGCGTGACGTCCAGCCCGTGCCGCGCGAAGTGGCCGCCTGCGACGGCGAGCAGCTCCGGCGACATGGACAGGGTTTCCAGCGGCAGGATGCTCAGGAAGGTCGCCGTTCCGCTGCCGCCCCCGCCTGCCGCCGGGCCGGCGCCGCACGCGGACAACACGGCAGGCCCGGCGGCCACGGCCGCCGCGGTCAGCGCGGAACGCCTCAGGAATGCCCGCCGGGGCAACGATGGACTCGGCGATGGAGTGGACACGATGGTTCTCCTCGTTCCTCCTGCCGGCCACCACCCTGTGACCGGCTGGGGAAGAGGTTGACCCGAGCCGATCGCCCCCGTCAAGGTCCCCGGTTTCCCGCCGCCGCAGGCGAGGGTCCGGCCCCGGTTCACCGGCGGAGCAGAGTTTCCCCTGCTGGACAAGGGAAATCACGGCAGGTCGACGCGGGTCCACATGCGCCACTATCGGGCTCGCCGATGCTCTTCATCGAAACTTTCACTTTCCGCGCGGCCCGCGGCGATCTCTACCGTGGCACACCATGAGGATCGTGGTGTCCCGGCTCGACGACTTCCCGCCGGGAGAGCGCCGGATCGTGCAGGCCGGCCGGCGGTCGATCGGGGTTTTCCGGGTCGGAGACCGTTTCTACGCACTGAACAACCACTGCCCGCACCAGGGCGGCCCGCTCTGCCTCGGGGCCACCCAGCCGTGGCTGACCTCCGCCGCGCCCGGTGAGGTCCGGCAGGACGACGGCGACTCGCTCGTCGCCTGCCCGTGGCACGGCTGGGAGTACGACCTCGAAACCGGGCAGTCGTTCCTCGGGCCGGACGAACCGCCCGCCCGCACCTACGACGTCTCGGTCGAGCGCGGCAAGAACGGGCGCATCCCCGGCCCGTACGTCGCCGAGACGTACCCGGTGCACGTGGAGGACGCCTACGTGGTCGTGGACACCAGCGGCGGAGCACGCCCTGGCGACAAGGGAGGTGACCGGTGACCAGCACAGCCGTCGCCGGGCGGCCCGGCAGCGCGCCGGGCCGCACCGGCTACACCATCGTCGACACCGACATCCATCCGGCGGCCCCGGCCGCCGCCATCCGGGAGCGGCTGCCGGAGAAGCACCGCGCGCGGTGGGACCTGTTCGGCAGCCGCGTGCCGGGTCCGCCGGAGATCTACCCGCGGGTCCGCAACGCGGGTTTCCGGCTGGACTCCTGGCCCGCGGACGGGCCGCCGGGCAGCGATCTGGGGATGATCCGGGACCAGCTGCTCGACGAGTTCGGCGTCACCCACGGCATCCTGATCCCGCTGCAGAGCCACAGCTGGGGCGCCGAGGAACCGGAGTACGCGGCCGCGCTGTGCCGGGCGCTCAACGAGTGGCAGATCGACACGCTGCTCGACCCGGAACCGCGGCTGCGCGGGTCGATCGCCATCCCGATCGAGGCGCCGGACCTCGCGGCCGAGGAGATCCGGCGGCACGCCGGCGACCCGCGGTTCGTGCAGGTGCTGCTGTCCACCGGCGGGGAGCTCGGGTTCGGGCGGCGCCGGTACTGGCCGATCTACGAGGCCGCGGCCGAGGCCGGGCTGCCGGTCGCCGCGCACACCGGCGGGCTGGAGATGCACCGCGGCGCCGGCTGGCCGTCGTTCTACCTCGAAGAGCACGTTTGGAACGGCAACCTGATGGCCGCGTTCGTTACCGGGATGCTCTGCGAAGGCGTCCTGGACCGGCTGCCGGACCTGAAGGTGATCTGTGTGGAGGGCGGCATCGCCTGGGCCGCGCCGCTGATGTGGGCGCTGGACGACGCGTGGGAGCAGCTGCGCGGCGACGTGCCGCACCTGGTCAAGCCGCCGTCGGAGTACATCCGCGAGCGGTTCTGGTTCACCACGCAGCCGATCGAGGAGCCCGACGACCCGCGCGACCTCGACAAGGCGCTGGCCCACCTTTCGATGGACGAGCGGATCATGTTCGCCTCCGACTACCCGCACTGGGACTTCGACTCCCCGCGGCACGCGCCGCGCCTGTTCCCCGCCGCGCTGCGCGAAGGCGTCATGGGCGTAAACGCGTGCCGGCTCTACGGTCTGCCGGAGGCCTCATGACCGCCGCGGTCGGCACCACCCGCATCGACGCCGAGATCCACTGTGGACCGTCGTCGCTGAACGACCTGGTGCCCTACCTGGAACCCTACTGGCGCGGCTACGTGCTGGAGGGCGGGCTGATGCTGTCCCCGCACCAGGGCGGCGCCTATCCCCCGGCGGCGCCCACCAGCGCCACCCCGGCCGCGCGGGCCGCGGGCCTGACCCCCGCCCACGACGCGGCGGCGGCGCGGGCCGGCCTGCTCGACGGGCTGCGGGCGGCGATCCTGGTGTGCACGACGTCGTTCCACTGCAACCGCAACCCCTACTACGAGGCGGCGCTCACCCGCGCTGTCAACGACTGGCTGATCGAGGAGTGGCTGAGCACCGACGACCGCCTGCGCGCCAGCATGGTGGTGCCGACGCTGGACGCCGAAGCCGCCGTCGCCGAGATCGAACGGATCGGCGACCACCCCGGGATCGTGCAGGTGCTGCTGCCGGTGCGCACGGACGCGCCGTGGGGCAACAAGCGGCACCGGCCGATCCTGCGGGCCGCCGCCGCACGCGGCCTGGTGGTCGGCCTGCACGCGTGGGGCCGGATCGGAAACGCGCCCACCAGCACCGGCCTGACCCACACCTACCTCGAGGACTACGTGGGCAACTCGCAGATGCTCGTGCAGGCCCAGCTCACCAGCCTGGTCGCCGAAGGTGTCTTCGCGGAACTGCCGGAACTGCGGGTCGCCCTGCTGGAGTGCGGGTTCTCCTGGCTGCCCGCGCTGCTGTGGCGGTTCGACAAGGACTGGAAGGGCGTGTGGCGCGAGGTGCCGTGGCTGGGCGCGAAACCGTCTGAGGTAGTGGCGCGGCACGTCCGGCTGACCACCGCGCCCGCGCAGCTGCCGCGGGACCCCGCGCAGGTGCGGGAGGTGCTGGACATGGTCGGCGCCGGCTCGATGCTGATGCACGCCAGCGACCACCCGCACGACCACGGCGGCAGCGGGCAGCGGCTGCTCGACGTGCTGACCCCGGCCGAGGCGGAGTCGGTGCTCGCCGGCAACGCCGCGGCCTGGTACGGGATCTGACCGTGTTCGACGGGTTCACCTGCCAGGACGTGGCGACGCCCGCGGGCGGGCGCGTCCGGGTGCGCGTCGGCGGCAGCGGCCCGCCGGTGCTGTTGCTGCACGGCTACCCGCAGACGTCGGCCATGTGGCACCTGGTCGCGCCCGAGCTGGCCCGGGACCACACGGTGATCGCCGCGGACCTGCCCGGTTACGGGGACAGCGTGGCGCCGGGCGACGAGGTGGCGGCGTTCGGCAAGCGGGCGATGGCGCGCGAGCTGGTCTCGGTGATGGGCCGGCTCGGGTTCCGCCGCTTCGCCGTCGCCGGGCACGACCGGGGAGGGCGCTGCGCCTACCGGCTCGCGCTCGACCACCCGGACGCGGTGACCGCGCTGGCCGTGCTGGACATCCTGCCCACGGCCGACGTGCTGGCCACGGTGGACGCCGAGTTCGCCAGGTCGGCGTGGCACTGGTTCTTCCTCGCCCAGCCGGGTGACCTGCCGGAGCGGCTGATCACCGCGGACCCGGACGCGTTCTTCCTGCGCGGCGCGGACGGGATCTTCGGCGAGGCCGCGCTGCGCGCCTACCGGGCGGCCTACCGGCGGCCGTCGGTCGTGCACGCGATGTGCCAGGACTACCGCGCGGGCGCCACGGTGGACCGGGCCGACGACGAAGCCGACCGGGGCCGTCGGCGGATCGCCTGCCCCACGCTGGTGCTGTGGGGCGGGGCCGGACCACTCGGGAGGACCGATGACGTGCTCGCCGTGTGGCGGCCGTGGGCCCCGCGGCTCACCGGGCTGGCGCTGGACTGCGGCCACTACCTCGCCGAGGAGCGTCCCGCCGAGACCGCCGGGGCGTTGCGGGAGTTCCTTTCCGCCACACGACAAGATCCTTGACACCCGATCTCGCCCGGCTGCTAATGGATCCATGGGTTCGGCCGTCCGCAAGGTGACACGACGCCCGTTGTCGTTGGCGAATCTGGACCTGAACCTCCTGGTGTTCCTGCGTGAACTGCTGCGCGAGCGCAACGTGACCCGCGCGGCCGAGCGGGTGGGCGTGAGCCAGCCGACGGCCAGTGCGGCGCTGTCCCGGCTGCGCCGCCACTTCGACGACCAGCTGCTGATCCGGTCCCGCGGCTCGTACGTGCTGTCCCCGCTTGCGGCGCAGCTGGCCGGCCAGGTTGAGCCGTTGTGCGCCAGCCTGGAGCGGTTGTTCGCCACCACGCCGGGGTTCGACCCGGAGTCCTCGGAGCGCGAGTTCACCCTGCTGATGCCGGACTACGTGCTCGCCGCCTACGGGGAGCAGCTGTCGGCGGCGATGTACGCCGCGGGGCCTCACATCCGGATGCACGTGCGGGTGGTGCGGGAGCGGCTGCCCGCCGACATCCCGGAGGCGCTTCGGGTCATCGACGCGATGATCTGCGCCGCCAAGCCCGAGCTGCACGCGCCCGGGATCAACTCGCTGGAGCTGTTCCGGGACCGCTGGGTGTGCGTGGTGTCGGCCGACAACCCGGTCGGCGACCGGCTGGAGCTGTCCGACCTGGAGCGGCTGCCGTGGGTGGTGCCGCACCACCCGGACGGCGGTTATCCGGCGACGTCGCCGTTGGGGCCGCTGATGGCGAGGCTGTCCACGCGCCCGCGGGTGGCGGTGCGGGTGGACAGCTACCAGGCGACGCCGTACTTCATCGCCGGGACCGACCGCATCGCGGTCATGCAGCGGCGGCTGACGCGCTACCTGGCAGGCCGGTCGGACCTGCGGATCCTGGAGTGCCCCGGCGACCCGCCGCCCATCGTGGAGATCATGTGGTGGGACGAGCGCAAGGAACACGACGAGGCGCACCGCTGGCTGCGGCAGGTGGCCCGGCAGGCGGCGCTGCGGTCGGCGGGGCTGTGAGCGGCCGGCCGCGACCAGCCGAGCGGCTCGTCTTCTTCTCCGACGCCGTGGTCGCGATCGCGATGACGCTCCTGGTGCTTCCCCTCGTCGACTCGGTGCCCGGATTGCTGGACGACGGACGGCCCGCGGCCGCGGCGATCAGCGAGAACGGCTGGGAGATCACCAGCTTCCTGCTCACCTTCGTGGTGATCGCCCGCCAGTGGCTGAGCCACCACCACCTGTTCGAGCAGATCCGGTACGTCGACGTGGTTCTGATGTGGCTGAACATCGCGTGGCTGCTGACCGTCGCGGTGCTGCCGTTCCCGACCGAACTGACCGGCGCCTACGGCGCGGACCGGTTCGCGGTGTTGTTCTACATCGGCACGGTGCTGGCCAACACGCTGTGCCTCACGGCGATGACGCTGTACGTCCGGCGCACCCGCGGCCTGGCCCACGACGCCTCGGTGATCGACGGGCGCTGGGTGTTCGGCTCGGTGGGCGCCTCCGTCGCCCTGGTCCTGGCGTTCGCGCTGTCCGCGCTGGTGCCCGCCGCCGGCTACTACTCGCTGCTGCTGTTGTTCGTCCCGCCGCAGCTGGCCCGGTTCCGCTACCGCTGAGCCTCGTGCCGGCGCGCCGCGGCGACCACCACATCGGCCCGCGCGACCTCGGCCGCATCCGGATCCCGTCCACGCCGGGATCCTCTGGCCGGCTTCCGGATCGCGCGGCGGGGATGTCGGCGTGCAGTTCGACGCGCCGGGACCGCATGCCGGGTTTCGCGCAGCGGTTCGCCCTCATCCGCACGTAGGTGCGCGAGGCACGGCGACCCGTTTCCCGCACCCGGCCGCGTGCGGCGCGCGATCCCCGGTCCGGCGCGACAAACGCCTCACGCGGACGGCTGGCGGGCCGGGTAGTCGTCGTGCCAGTGCCACCACTCGTAGGGCGGCGTCTGCGGATAGTCCTCCGGCGAGTCCTCCCACGTCTCCTGCCTGCCCAGCGCCGTGATGTCGAGGTAGCTCCAGGTGCCGCCCATCGCCTCGTCGCCGCGGTTGTTGACGAAGTAGGTGCGGAACACGCGGTCGCCGTCGCGGATGAAGGCGTTGGTGCCGTGGTATTCGGCCACCCCGAAGTCGGCGTCGAAGTCGTCCAGGATCGTGTACCAGGGCATCGTCCAGCCCATCCGCGCCTTGACCCGCGCGATGTCCGGCTGCGGCGCGCGCGAGGCGAACACCAGCGTGGTGTCGCGGGCGTTCAGGTGGGCGAGGTGCGCGACCTGGTCGGCCACCATCGAGCAGCCGACGCAGGCGTGGTCGGGCCAGCCGTGCACGCCGGGTTCGAGGAACGCCCGGTAGACGATCAGCTGGCGGCGCCCGTCGAACAGGCCGAGCAGGTCCACCGGCCCGTCCGGGCCGTCGAACCGGTAGTCCCGGTCCACTTCGGTCCACGGCATGCGACGGCGCGCGGCGGCCATCGCGTCCTTGGCGCGGGTCAGCTCCTTCTCCTTGACCAGGAGCTCCTCCCACGCGGCCTGCCACTCCTGTCGCGAGACGATCGGGGGTGTCCTCATCGGGTTCTCCACCTTCCACTTCGGATGATCACGCTGTGCCGCCGAGGTGGTCGCGCAGTTTCGCGAGCGGGTTGTCCCAGTCTCGGGCGAGCGCGGCCAGGAACTGTTGCGCCACCTGCATCGGAGCCGTCCGGAGGCGGTAGCGGACCCGCCGCCGCTCGCCCGGCTCGGCCGTGACGAGCCCGGCCTCGGCGAGCAGGGCGAGGTGCTTGGCGACACCCTGCCGGGTGATCGGCAGGCGGCCGGCGAGGTCGGTGGCCGTGGCCGGGCCCTGCGCGGCCAGCTCGGCCAGGATCGCCCGCCGCGTCGGATCGGCCAGCGCGGCGAAGACCTGCTCGGCGACGGCCTCGGCATCACGCTGCATCGAGGTAGCCGGCCAGTTCGTCCAGTTCCCGCGCCCAGCCCCCGGTGTTGCCGCCGAACGCCTCACGGTGCGTGTCGTCCGGCAGCTGGGCGAACCCGGTCTCCACGACGGTGAGCCGCGTGCCTTCGCCGTCCGGTTCGAGGGTGAACTCCACGTAGGTCCGGCGCGGGTCGTCGTCGGGCAGGCCGTAGATCCGCCAGGTGAAGCCGAAGACACGCGGCTCCTCGACCCGCTCGACGCGCAGGTACTGGCGGAAACCGTTGTCCCACTTCAGCTCCCCCGCGCCACCGGGCCGCAGGTCGATCGACGCCTCCTGGCCGAACCAGTTGCCGAGCCCCTCGGCGGTGGTGAGCGCGGCCCACACCTTCGACGGCGGGTGGCCGAGCTCGACGACGCGCTCGATCCGGTCCGGGAACGCCATGACGCCTCCTGTGTCGCAACTGCTTGGTTGCCACACTATGGCAACCAAGCAGTTGCGTCAACCGTTCCGCCGGATCCCCCGGTTCGGCCGTCCCGCGTAACGACGCCGGTCACGCCCGGTAGCCTGGCCGGGTGGCAGAGTCCTTCACGCTCGGGTACGTGCCCGGGGTGACGCCCGGCAAGTGGGTGCGGATCTGGGCGGAGCGCAGCCCCGGCGTCCCGCTGGAGCTGGTGCAGGTCACCGCCGCGGAGGCGGCCGGACGGGTCCGCGACCGCGAGCTCGACGCGGTGCTGCTGCGCCTGCCCACCGACCGCGACGGCCTGCACGCCATCCCCCTCTACACCGAGACGACGGTCGTGGTCGTGCCGAAGGACCATCTGGTGGCCGCCGCGGACGAGATCACCGCCGACGACCTCGCCGACGAGCTGGTGCTGCACCCGCTCGACGACACCCTGGACTGGGCGCACCCGCCCGGCAAGCCGGCCCTCGAGCGCCCCGCCACCACCGGCGACGCGATCGAACTCGTCGCGGCCGGCGTCGGGGTGCTGGTGGTGCCCCAGTCGCTCGCGCGGCTGCACCACCGGCGGGACCTGACGTACCGGCCGGTCACCGGCGTCCCCCAGTCGCGGGTCGCGCTGTCCTGGCCGGAGGACGAGACGACTGAGGAGATGGAGCTGTTCATCGGCATCGTCCGCGGCCGCACGGTCAACAGCACCCGCGGACGGCCGCCCGCGCCGAAGCAGTCCAAGGCGAAGCGCCCGGCGGAGGAGCGCAAGCCGGCGCCGCGCCGGAACCAGCCGCGCCGCCCCACCAGGCGCGGCAGACCCAAACGGCGGTGATACTGGCACATGGCCTACGACCACGAACTCGCCGACCGCGTCCGGGAGCTGCTGTCCGGTGTGGACGGTGTGCGGGAGAAGCGGATGTTCGGCGGGCTGGCGTTCCTCGTCCACGGCAACATGGCCGTCGCGGCCAGTTCGGAAGGCGGCCTGCTGGTGCGCGTCGAGCCGGACGAGGGTGAGCGCCTCCTCGGCGAGGGCGTCCAGCCGATGGTGATGCGCGGCCGCGAGATGCGCGGATGGCTCCGGGTGGACGCCGCCGTCGTCGGCACCGGGCCGCGGCTGCGCGAGTGGGTGACGCGGGGCGTGTCCTACGCGGCCGCGCTGCCCGCCAAGGACTGAATCACCCCGGCGCACTTCCCACCAGAGACTCGACCAGCGCCGCCACCTCCACCGGCGCCGAATGGTTCAGCGCGTGCGCGTGGCCGGGGACCTCCACGTACCGGCCGGCGGGCAGTCGCGCCGCCATCTTCCGCGCCCACGCCCGGGACGCGATCGGGTCCCGGCTGCCGCGCACGACCACCGCCGGGGTGGTCACGTGCGGCAGCTTCGCCTCGACGGGGTCGTCACGCAGATGCCGGGCGGTGGCGACCAGCCGCCGCGGTCCGCACACCAGGTAGTCCCACGCGAGCACGACCAGCAGCGACGGCCGTTCCCGCGGCGCGTCGGCGACGAGCCTGCCGAGCTGGCGCACCAGCGACGGCGCCGTCCGGTCGGTGCTCGGGCCGATCAGCACCACCGGGCCGAGCAGCTCCGGCGCGTGCACGGCCAGGTCCACCACGATCTGGCACCCCGCCGAGTTCGCCACCAGCACCGAGCCGCCCCGGCCGGTCTCGCGCAACCACTCCGCCAGCGCCGTCGACAACCCGCGCACGTCCAGGGCCTGGCGCCGCCCCGGCGTGCGGCCGAAACCCGGCAGGTCCGGCGCGCTCACCCGCAGGCGCTCCCCCAGCGTGCGCGCCAGCGGCCGGAAGTACCGGTGCGAGCAGCCCAGGCCGTGCACACACACCACCTCCGGCGCGCCCGCCGGCCCGGTCACCTCTGCGTGGATCCGGGTGCCGGCCGCCCCGGTGAACTGGTGCGTGATCACCGGGGACGGGTACCGCCACCCGCACGCCCCGAAACTGTCGGTGCCACGTGAGACGCTCCGCGGGTGGACATCGTCTTCGACGCGGAGCTCTGGGTGTGGGACGCGCGGCGCGCCGACACCTGGACGTTCGTGAGCCTGCCCGCCGACGCCTCGGACGAGATCAGCGACCTCACCGAGGGCAGCCCCCCGGGCTTCGGGTCCGTGCGGGTGCGCGCCCGGGTCGGCGCGACCACGTGGACGACCTCGGCCTTCCCGGACAAGGCGCGCGGCTGCTACGTGCTGCCGGTCAAACGCGCCGTCCGGGAAGCCGAGGGCCTGCACCCGGGCGACACCACGGCCGTCACCCTCGAAGTCCTCACGAGGCCGGCGTGAACTTCTCCCGGTGGATCCGCCGCGGCGACATGCGGCGCCGTTTGAACGCCTTGACCCCGGCCTCCACCATCGCCGGCGGGCCGCACAGCCACCCGGACCAGCCGCGTCCACTGGGAACGTCCTCGACGAACGCGTCGGTCGGGAAACCGCTGCGGTACGCCGGATCCGGCTCGTCCGACAGCACGGGCACGAACCGGAAGCCCGGGTGCTGCTCCGCGATCTCGGCGAACCGGCCGAGGTCGTACAGGTCCGCCGCGCCGCGCACCCCGTGGTACAGCAGCACCTCGCGCGAGGGGTGCCGGGCCAGCGCGGTGCGGGCGATGCCGACCAGCGGCGCCAGCCCGGTGCCGCCGCCGATGAGCACCATCGGGCCGCCGTCGTCCTCCTCCGGCGGCGGCAGGCGGAAGTCGCCCAGCGGGCCGGACGCCTCGACCCGGTCGCCGGCGGCGAGCCCGTCGAAGAGCCAGCCGTCGGTGGCGATCCCGCCGGGCACGCGCCGGACGTGCAGCTCCAGCACCTTGTCCTCGTCGGCCGTGTTGGCCAGCGAGTACTGCCGGCGCGCGCCGGAGCCGGGCACGACCAGCTCCACGTACTGCCCGGCCTCGAACGCCAGCGGCTCGGCCAGGCCCAGCAGCACCCGGCGGGTGTCCCGCGCGATGTCGGCGACCTCCAGCACCGTGGCCGTCAGGTCGCGCAGCGGGTGCGTGACGCGCCCGGCGTCGGCGGTGCTGCGCACCTCCGTGTCGGCGAGCGGCCGGGCCTGGCAGGCGAGCGCCAGTCCGGCCGCGCGCTCCTCGGCGCTGAGGGTGTCCTCCGGCGCGGCGCCGTGGTCGACCTCGCCGGAGAGCACCTGGAGCTTGCAGGTGCCGCAGGTGCCCTGGTTGCACGAGTTGGGCATCCACACCCCGCCGCGCAGGAACGCCTCGAGCAGGGTCTGGCCGGGCTCGCAGTCGACCCGCCTGCCCCCGACGCTGACCGCGAACGTCACCTCACACCTCCCAGGTGACGTGCAGCGAGGTGGGGCCGCGGAAGCCCCAGCCCCAGAACTCGACGCCCTCGCGGGTGTCGCGCTCCAGGTTCGGGATGGCCTCGAACAGCTCCTCCAGCGCGATGCGCATGACGTGGTTGGCGAAGTAGATGCCCGCGCACGCGTGGTTGCCCGCGCCGAAGGCGAGGTGCGGCAGCGGCGGGCGGTGCAGGTCGTACTGCGAGGGCGCCTCGTACTTGCCGGTGTCGTGGTTGGCCGAGCCGTAGGACAGCATCACCGGGGTGCCGGCGGGGAGGTCGACACCGGCGATGGTCACCGGTTTGGTGGAGATGCGGGCGGTGGCCGACCAGATCGGCGAGGTCCACCGCAGGCCCTCCGCGATCGCCCGCGGGATCAGCGTGGGGTCGTCGACGACCTCTTCCAGCTGCTCGGGCCTGCTGAACAGGCCGACCAGGGTGGACGCCATGCCGTGGCCGGGCTCCTGCATCGCGCCGAGCAGGTACACGTAGATCGTCGGGTAGATGTACTCGCGGTCGCGGGTCTGGCCGGGCGGCATGCCGTCGTGCAGCCAGTGCGAGATGGCGCTGTCGTCGGGGTGGTCGATCCACATGTCGATCAGCGGGTCGACGACGGCGCGGATCTCGGCCTTGGCCTGGTCGCCCTCGGCGAAGCCCTCGGGGTTGGCGAACTCGCCGTTCTCGTCGACGGCGGCGTTGGTGAAGGAGCGGTTCAGCTTGGCGAACCACTCGCGCAGCTTGTCCGAGTCGACCTCCTGCAGGCCGAGCAGGTCGCCGAGCGAGCGGACGCTGACCGGCTCGCAGTACTGCGCCACCAGTTCGGCGTGCCCGTCGTTCTCGAACCGCTCCAGGTAGCGGCGCGCGATGGGCCGCACCAGGTCGTCGATCCAGCGGTCCACCTCGGCGGGCTGCAGGGCGGGCTCGACCATGGAGCGCAGGTCGGCGTGGATGTCGCCGTTGACGCCGATGATCGCCGGGTGCCCGAAGGTGCGGCCGCCGGCCGGGGTGATGACGGCCTCGAAGTCCGGGCTGGTCGCGACCTCGCGGCAGACCTCGGCGGTCGAGGCGACGTAGGACCCCAGAACCGGCACGAAGGCCAGCGGCGCCTCCGCGCGCAGCCGCTCGTACACCTCGTACGGGTTGCGCTCGAGCTGGGTCATGGTGACCTCGTCGAGCCAGGCGAGATCGGGCCGTTCGGTCGTCGTCATCGCGGTGTCCTCCCACGTCGTTGTCCGGGATGACACGGGAGGCTAGGCAGCCCTGACCTGCGGCGCGACACGCTTCGCGCGGTCCCGGCACGGATCGCGCGGCCAGTTCGCGACGGGTGTCTCTGGTAACCTCCTGCGCATGCCCGCACGGCGTAGTGCGCCGCCCCGGGACTGGCACCAGGCGTCCCGGAAGGTGGCGGAGGCGTATTTCCCGCACGAGCTGCAGCCGCTCGGCGGCGGCCGCGATCCGCGCCTGACGCTGCGCACGCTCGACCTCGGGCCGGTGCTGGTGGGGCACGTCGGGTGGGGCGCCGACGTGCGGGTCGCGTGCGACTACCCCGGCGCCTACGAGATCAACATGCCGCTGACCGGGCACCTGGAGAGCCGGGGCAGGCACGGGCCGGTGGTGTCGGTGGCCGGGCAGGCGACGGTGTTCCGGGCCGACACGCCCTCGCTGATCAGCCACTGGGACGCCACCTGCACGGTGCTGGGCGTGAAGTTCGACAGCGCGTGGCTGGACCGCGAGGCCGAGCGGGTGCTCGGCGGCGACCGGGTCACGCTGCGCGGCGAGCTGCCGGACCAGCTCGACCTGGCCGCCGGGCAGGGGCGCGCGTGGCGTCAGCTGGTCGCCAGCCTGGCGGCGAACCTGCACGAGCCCGGCCTCCTTGGCGACGTCGTGCGCGACCAGCTGGCCGGCGCGCTCGCGGCGAGTTTCCTGCTGGCCGGGTGCCCGGAGGCCGGCGCGGGCCCGGCGCCGCGCCCGCGGGCGATCAACCGGGTGCTGGACCAGCTGCACGACGACCCGGGCCGCCCGTGGACGGCCGGCGACATGGCCGAGGTCGCGGGCACCAGCGTCCGGCGCCTGCAGGAGGGGTTCCGGCAGTGGGTGGGCTGCAGCCCGACCGAGTACCTGCTGGGGATCCGGCTGCAGCGGGCCGACGCGGACCTGGCCGCCTCCGGGAGCACGGTCAGCGAGGTGGCGGCGCGCTGGGGCTTCTCCAGCGCCAGCCGGTTCGCGGCCGCCTACCGGCGCCGCTACGGCGTGCCGCCCGCGCAGGCGCACCGCTGAATGCGCTTTCCGCGCTCCTGGTGTTGATAGCGAAAACGCTGTCACCCGACGGCGCATCCCTCGCCGGCCGACTGTCCTTTCCGGACTGATTTCGCCGTCGTGGCCTGTCATGTCCACTGAGGAAAATCAGACACCACCGCGCCGCGTGGACCGTGAGTCCTGCACGGTGTCGTCACGTTTTGCGTTACAGCGCAAGAGCAATCTCACTCGAAGGTCTTGTACGCGGTTAGATCAACCCGCCTGCACCGACCACGAGTAGTGGTGATGTAGTGTTCTGCGCCGGGTGATCACTCGAATGGATGACGCTCCATGGTCGCCCGTTTTTCACGCCATGTTCTGACACTTCGTGGACGCGAAGACGCGTTCACCGAGACCTCGTGCCTGCTGACGGAGAAAGACGGACAAGTGGTGGACTTCGACGCACTGGCCGCCGAACTGCGCGGCCTCCGCGACAGTGTCGCCGGGGTGACGGACACGGTGGTCGCGGCGGTCGACGGGATCTGCATCTTCGCCGACGCGGACGAATCCATCGACCCCGCCAAGATCTCCGCGCTCGCCGCCGCCGACCTGGGCATCGCGCGCCAGGCCTCCGAGCTGGCCGGCCAGGGCTCGCTCAACCAGACCGTGGTGTTCAGCAGTGACGGCTACCTGGCCGTCTACGCCATCGGCCGGATCGCGTTGCTGGTGGTGCTCGGGGACAAGGGGCTCAACGTCGGGCGCCTGCTGTTCGAAACCCGGCCCGTCATCGACCGGATCGCGAAGATCCTGACCGCCTAGCCCGGCAGGAAAACCCAGTTCACAGGAGGAAACCGACATGATGAACATCGACACCGCGCTCAAGGAAGCCATGAGCATCACCGGGGCCCTCGGCGTCGCGCTGGTCGACTACGAGAGCGGGATGTCGCTCGGCACCAGCGGTGGCGACGACTGGCTCGACCTGGACATCGCTGCGGCGGGCAACACCGAGGTAGTGCGGGCGAAGCTGCGGGTCATGTCGTCGCTGGGGCTCAACGACTCGATCGAGGACATCCTGATCACGCTGCACCGCCAGTACCACCTGATCCGGCTGCTGAACTCGCCCGGATCGCGCAACTCCATGTTCCTCTACCTGGTGCTGGACCGGGAGCGCGCGAACCTGGCGCTGGCCCGGCACTACCTCAAGCAGATCGAGTCCGACCTGCAGGTCTAGCCCGCACTCGCACCAGAGGAGGGGGCGATGACCGCAGGCGGCTCGAAGGCCGCGCTCGTCGTCGGCTCGGCGTTCCTGCACGACCTCGGTTCCCTGTTCCCGGTGGCGATGACCCTCACCGGCGACGAGCTGGTGTTCACGTTCGTGTCGCCCGGTGAGGTCGAGCAGTGGGCCGCGGAGCGGACGGCGACGGTCCTGGCCGGACGGGAGGCCCGTTTTTCCGTTGACACACAGGAAGAACGGGTCCTCGTCGAACTCGCCGGGACGCGGATCCGCGCGCTGATCGTGCTCGCCGACGACGTGACCGCGCCGCTGCCCGGCCGCTGGCGCGACCGGATGCCCATGACGGTGCGGCTCGCGCTGGAGGAGCTGGCCCGGATGCTCGCGCGGTGCCACCACGCCGCGGGTGGCGCGGCGCCGCTGATCGACCTCGACCTCACCTACCGCCCCGATCCCGGCTACCACGAACGGCTCAGCCAGGCCCACGAAAGCGTGCGCCCGTTCATCGCGCCGGTCCGCCCGGTGCTGTCGCTGCGCTGGCGCTCAGCGACTCCGGGGCAGCGCAAGGCTTTCCTGGATGAGCTGCCGGGCGGGTCCGGACGCGGCTGGCTGCGCCGACGGCAGACGGTGCCGGTGATGGGGCTGGACCTGGAGGTCGTCCGCTGACTGTCGTCAGTGGACGGTGGCGAGGACGAGGTAGCGGTCCTCGCCGTCGTCGATGTCGTCCAGGCGCCAGCCGGCCGCGGTGAGGGCGGCGCGGATGTTCTGCTCGGCGCGGAGGTCGTCCGGGGTCAGCTCCCGGCCCTGCCGCCGCGCCAGCGCCGCCCGCCCGACGGGGTGGAACAAGGCGAGGCGCCCGCCGGGCCGGCACACGCGGGCGAGTTCCCGCAGCCCGGCGACCGGGTCGGGCAGGTGCGAAACCAGCCCGGCGGCGAAGACGGCGTCCAGGGCGCCGGTCTTCAGCGGCAGGTGCAGGGCGTCGCCGAGGAGGAGCGCCGCCACGCGGTGACGACCGCGGGCGGCCGCCTCGGCGAGCATCTCGGGGGTCACGTCGACGCCGAGGACCGTCCCCCCGGGGCCGACGGCGTCCCGCAGCTCCGGCAGGGCGCGCCCGGTGCCGCACGCGATGTCGGCGACGACCCCGCCTGCCGGCGGAGCCAGATCCGCGACGGCACGCCGGTAGCGGGGCCCGTCGTCGGGGAACTTCAGCTCCCAGGTCGCCGCGCGGGGCCCGAAGAAGGCCCGCGTCGCGGCGAGGCCGGTCGGTGGCACGCTCATGGGGAAAGCTTAGGCGCCGCGGCAGCAGCGAGGTCGCCACCACGCGGCCGCCCAGGGACAGGTCCACCGCCGCCGCTCCCCTCGACAGGCCAGCCCACGACTCACCTCCACGACGCCCCACCGGCCGGCGCCGCACCCAGCCGCCGCGGCCAACCAGCGGCGCCGCTCACCAGCAGCCCCCGGACCCCCGCGCCCCGGCACAGCCAGCCCACCGCCACCGTCACCAACGGACCGCCGCGACGCCCGGAGCCGCCCAAGCCCGTGGGCGCCTCCTTGGAACCGTTGAAGCACCCCACCGGCCAATCCACCACCACCGCCGCCGTCACCCTCACCAATGGACCAGCCGCGACGCCCGGAGTCGCCCGAACCCGCGTCCCCCTTGAACCGTTGAACCACCCACGGCCGGCCCCCACACCAGCCGCCACGGCCAACCAGCGGCCCCGCTCACCAGCGGCACCTCCCCAACCTCCCGCGTCCCCGGCACAGCCACCCCACCGTCGCCATCACCCCACCAATGGACCAGCCGCGACCCCCGGAGCCCCCCAAGCCCGCGGCAGCGCCCCTTCGACCCGTTGAAGCACCCACCCCAGCGGCACCCTCACGAGTGGACCAACCGCGACGGCCGGTCCGAGGCCGGCCAGACGTAGGGCAGGTCGTCCGGCACGCCGTCGAAGAATCGCTTGTAGTGCCCGGGATCCTTGTGCAGCAGCGCCGACTGGTGGCTGCGGTGGAACTCCGGGTCGCCGAGCCACGGCGGCATCTCCCCCGCCTCCCGCAGCGCCTGCTCGTCCCGCGGCTGGGGCAGCCCGACCGCGCGCGCCAGGTCGTCGGTCAGCTTCACCGCGCACGTGTCGGTGTGCCCCGCCGCGCACCACACCCGGCACACCTCCAGCCCGTAGCGGGTCAGCGCCTCCTCGTAGCCGGTCCACATCTTCGCCGCCGGGTGGTGCCGCCACCCGTAGTTCGGCACCGTCAGCGCCCGCAGCACCTGCAGCGTCTCGACACGCTGCTTGCCGAGGCGCCGCGTGTCCAGCACCTGCGCGGTTTCGGCGAACCCCGGGTAGGGCAGGAACGTCTGCATTCAGCCCACCCGCTCGTCCGGCGTCGCCTCGTGCCCGGCCACGCCCGGCGAGCGGCGCTCCCGTTTCAGTTCCGCCTCGAACAGGTGCCGCCGCCCGCCGGTCAGCTCGCGCGCCTGCCGTTCGAACGCGCGGAACGGCTGGTAGTAGGTGTCGTCGAAGTCCTCGACCACCTGGAACGTCCACCGCCCCGGCAGCACGTTGCGGCCGACCAGCTCGCGGGCGATGCGGTCGGCCAGCTCGTCGTGGCCGGCCTTGCGCAGCAGCTCGACAGCCTCGCCGACGGCGAAGTCGGTGGTTCCGGTCATGCGGTGGAACTGGTAGAGGTGCCCGCGCGCGACCTCGAGGGTCTCGAGGGCCTCGGTGAGCTTGCCGACCGCCTCGACCGTCGCACGGTCGTAGCGGTCGGCCTCGGGGTTCTCGTCGTCGAGACGCGCGTCAGTCATGCGGGCGGGATACCCACCCCGAACCGTTTCACAACCGTTGCCGGGTGAGCACGGGTGCACGTTTCGTGCGCGAGACCGCCACCCCGGCCAGACAGAGAACGCCGCCGGCCAGCGAGAGCCAGCCCGGGACCTCGCCGAGCACGGCCCACGACATCAGCACCACCACGGCCGGCACGGCGTAGGTGGTCGAGCCCATCTTCCCCGCGGTCGTGCGGGCGAGCGCGTACGCCCAGGTCGTGAAGGCGAGGGCGGTCGGGAACACGCCGAGGTAGAGCATGCTCAGGGTGGCTTCGGCGGGCGCGGTGGCGAGGTCGTCGACGAGCGGCCCGGCGAACGGCAGGCACGCGACGGCGCCGATCAGGCAGCCGAAGGTGGTGACCTGGAGGGCCGAGGCGTGCTTGAGGGCGGGTTTCTGGCTGACCACGCCACCCGCGTAGGTGATGGCCGCGAGCAGGCAGAGCACCACGCCGAGGACGGGCGCCTGGCCGCGGCCGGACATCGACAGTCCCACGACGACGGCGCCGGCGAAGGAGACGGCGAGCCCGGCGAGCAACCGTCCGGGGAAGCC
The DNA here is from genome assembly GCF_050958625.1 of Amycolatopsis sp. 3B14. Lineage (NCBI taxonomy): Bacteria > Bacillati > Actinomycetota > Actinomycetes > Pseudonocardiales > Pseudonocardiaceae > Amycolatopsis > Amycolatopsis sp. 3B14. The sequence continues at coordinate 26,146 of NZ_JBHZEN010000084.1, read as the reverse complement.
CTCGCGCAGCAGCCAGCCGCCGAGCAGGGCGATCAGGATGGGGCCGACGTTGACCAGCATGGCCGCCGTGCCGGCGTCGACGAGTTGTTCGCCCCAGTTCAGGACGACCATGTAGGCGCCGAACCAGAGCACCCCCGCGGCCGCGATCCCCGGCCACGCCTCGCGTTTCGGCAGCCCTTCGCGCCGGATGACCAGGAAGACGAGGAGCGTGAGCGTGCCGGCGACGAGCCTGCCGAGGGCCAGCGCGCCCGGGGTGAAGTGCTCACCGGCCGCCCGGATGGCCACGAAGGCCGACGCCCAGAGCACGACGGTGGTGAGGGCCGCGACCATCGCGCGGCGGTCCATGCTGAGATCCACGCCCCGGACGCTATTCCCCGGACGTTTCGGTGTCCGGCGATTTTCCGCCACGGCGCCCGACGAGCCGGTCCAGCAGGTCACGGTTGCCGGGCCACGCCTCGTCGAGCACCTCCCGTGGCACGCGCCGCGCCGCGTAGCGCAAGGCCAGCGCCACGACGACGACGTCGTCGAGCGGCCCGATGACCGGCAGGAACTCGGGGATCAGGTCGACCGGCGACAGCACCCAAAGCCCCGCGAACACCACCGCGACCTTCGCCCGCAGCGGCACGCGCGGATCCTTGCGGAGCCGCTTGACGGTGATCACACAGTCCGGCAGGAAGCGCGCGAGATCCCTGGCCAGCCCCGGTGGGAGTAGTTTCGCGAGGAAGATCAGCAGCACCCACGACGCAAGCATGACCCCAGCCGCGATCAGGACGCCCGTGAGCCAGCCAGGCACTTTGCGCTCCTCCGAGTAGAACCCAAAGGAGCCTACCCGCCTCACCCTGTGTGACCGGCCGCTCTTATAGCGCACTGTTGATCACGCGCAGTCACCCACCCCCCGTGAACCGGCGTCCGCGGATGGGCTACTCTTGTGCGCACAAGAGAAGAGCAGGTCCGAGTGGCGGAATGGCAGACGCGCTAGCTTGAGGTGCTAGTGCCCGTAAAGGGCGTGGGGGTTCAAGTCCCCCCTCGGACACAACCACTGCGCACACGGATGGTTGGGGCTGGGTTTCAGCCACCACCATCCGTGTTGTTTCGTTGTAGGTCAGTTTCAGGCCGAGCTGTCGGTAGACCTCCAGCTGGTCGCCCGGGTCCGCGTCGCGCAGCACCTGGAGCAGCCCGCCCATCGCGTCGACCAGCTGACGAATCTCCGCGGCGGTCATTCTCCGGTCCGCCCCCGTCCGGGCGTCCGAGGCGGCCAGCTGCGCCTCCAGCACCGCCTTCTCCTGCTGCACCTGCCTGGTCCACTTCGCCACCAGCGCCGGATCTGTGCCGGCTTCGAGCGCGGCCTGGTGCCGGGCGAGTTTCCGGTCGCACTCCGCCAGCGCCCGGCGCGTCTCGGCGCAGCGGGAGCGTGATCCGGCTGCGACTCCTCAATCGCGGTCAGCGACTGTTCGATTTTGCCGGGCGCGAACACCTGGGCCAGCCAGGTGTCGAGCGGCTCCAGCAGCACATCCTCGCGCAGGTGCACCGTCAGGGGATGGTCGAGCCGGTTGGCCAGGGCGTACTCGTTCGGGTAGCGGCAGCGGTAGTGGGCCCGCTCGCGGATCCAGTTGCCCTGCATGCGGCGACCACAGCTCTCGTGGAACAGCAGGCCCTTGAGCGCATAGGGGTGCTTCTTCCGCTCGGTCACCCGGCCCGTCGACCGCGGGCCACGTGACGCCAGGCGACGGCGAAAGCGAGGAGAATTTCGCGGTTAAGCGATCCCGGAAGGCGGACACCACGGCGTCACCATCGTCACCGGCCGCCTGGTCGAGCGACCGGTCGACGGTGATGGTCCCGTCGGCCTGCAGCAGGCGCAGCGCATCGACGAGACTGTGTCGGTTGCGTTGTGCCTCCTGCTTGCTCACCCCATCGCCGGGCACAACGGGAAATCGCGGGAGCAGGTTGCTCTCGCTGTCGGTCGCGCAGACCTGCGCCACCGACTGCAGCAGGTCGTTCAAGGTCATCCGGGGGCGTCGCCACAGCTGTTCGCAGGCGAGGGCGGACAGCACCGGCACCAGCTGTGACGCCGGCAGCGGGTCCTGTCCCTCGCGACGGATCCGCAAGCCGCGCGCGCCTGGGACGTCCTCACGGCGCTTGTGCAGCCGGATCTGGTCCGCGGCATCAAGCACTTCCAACGTCCAGCCGAGTTCGGTGTGTAAGAACCTGGCGAGTTCGGCGCGGCCACGGCTCGCGCTCCGGTACAGTTCCGGCTCCCGCTCGGCAAGCAGCCTGCCCTACGCGATCAGGACCCGTGCGCCCTCGGCGAGATCCGGGTGGAGTAGGGTGTCTTGCTTCATGCGCCCCTCCTGGGCCGGCCGGTGGCCGGCGGTTCCGGGCTCGACATCGTGGCCCCGGCCGGGACCACCGTGACGAGCAGCCGCGGCGCGGTCAGGTCGCCTTCGGCCAGCGGCACGGTGACCTGTTCGCCGCGGCCGGCCAGCCGTACGCTCACCAGCACCCCGGCCTCGTCCGCTTCGGCCTGCCCGACTCCTGTCGCCGACTCCACCGTGTCCAAGGCGAGCTGGATCGCGTCGAAGAGCGCGGCAGCCGTCTCGCAGTCGAGGCCCGCGAAGTGCTCGAGCCCGACCTCTCCCGGAGTCAGCAGGGCCGCGGCACAGCGCCGCCGATGTTCGGCCCGGGCGGCGGCCTCCGCCAAGGCCGCTTCACGCTGCGCGCTGGCATCCACGACCTTGCGCGGGCGTCCACCCGCCGGGCCGTGCCGCTCATGTTCGCGCAGGGTCAGATCCACGCCGAACGAGGCCTGGCCGGCCGCAGCGCTGGTGGCGTGCTCGACGTCCTCCTCGGCCGGACCGGATACGACGTGCCACGCGGGCCAATCCCCGAAAGCCGCCGCATACACCTGCCGGGCTGCATCATCGTCCGGCTGCCGGTGCAGGGACTGGGCGAGCAGTCGGAAGTCCACCGCGAGATCCGAGCCGCGCAACCACGCGTTGTACCGCCTATCGACCGCATTGAGCAGCGTGTTCACCGCTTATAGGCCGATTCGACCAGCCGGCGCAGACTGGCGCCGGGCACGAACCACGCCTCCAGCGCGGAGAGCAGAGCGACGCGGTCGGTCACCCAGTGCTGCTGCGCGGCCGGATCGAGCAGTCCGGCGTGCTTGACCGCGCATTGCACGACGCGCTGGTGGCCGACTTGCCGCAGCGCCTCGAGGGCGGAACCGACGCGCACGAACGCTCGACCGTACTCGCGGGCGAATTGCCGCAGCGCTTCTACGACCCGATCGCGGTTGCCGTCGAAGACGTCGTCCTTCGTCACGTCCGACTGGCCGAGCTGGCCGAGGGCGTCATAGAAGTCGGCTGTGACGCGCTGAAGTTCCGCGATGCGCGTTTCGACGTTGGCAAGGTCAGCGTCGAGCAGCCCGTGCGTATCGTGTCTTCGACGCTGTCGACCAGCCGGCTCGGCAGCTAGAGCGCGCGATCGGCGGATAGCACCGCAGCGCGCACGGCCGCGACGATCGCACGGCCGCGGCGGGTCAGCGCCCAGGCCGCCTGCCGGCTGATGACACCGTGATAGTTCCGCAGCGGAGCAGCAAAGTCACGGAACGGCTTCGCGAACTCCCACCGGGCGAGCTGGTCCAGCAGATCGCGCAGTTCGACTCGGTCAGCGGATCTTGAAACCCAACCGCGCGCAGCCGTTCCCCGATGTCCCGAGCGTCGAGTGGGGGCCGCGAGCGCTCAGCTCCTCGAGCGCGGCGAGCAACGCGGAATACCTCTCACGAACCAGGTCGTTGTGCTGCGAAAAAGCTGCCCAATCGCTCGCGATGACCTGCCGCCACCAGTGCTGTGACGGGTCTGGTGGGGCCCTCGATTTGGTCACAGGACCTCCCTGCGTGGACAGCTGTCGCGGCAACTCCCGCAACTACCGGCGCGCCAGTATGGGGCTGCCCACCGACAAGAACTGCGAGCCCACGCCGGGCGGGCCGCCCGCGAGTCTCGGTGCGCCGCGCGTACGTGTCCTGCGTTCGCAGTATTGCCGCTGGTAGGGATGTTGCGATCGGCCGAAGGGGTGATCTTGCGGCGAATGCGGGATGAGCGATGCGTCCAGTTCCGCGGAAGTAGACAAAAAGATGTCATGTACGAGCGAGTCCCCAGCTTGACCGGCTCTGGGCCACTATGTCGGCGCGAGTGCTTCTGAAAGGGGCGGCTCAGCTGTTCGCCACGGCAAGCGTTGCTCGGGACCGCTACGTCGCAGTTCTCACCGCGTCGCGCCGAGGTGCCGAGGTGCCGAGGTGCCGAGAACATCGCGTGTTCATGGGGCACTGGTACACGGTGCGGCGCAGGTTCGGGCGTGACTGAACTGTGATTGACGGATTGAAACGATCTACCGGTTGTGGCGATCTACATGTCGTCGGGACGGTGGCGGAAATGCCCCCAGCGAGGGAGCAGGGTCGAATCGCGTGGTTCAGCAGGAGGAACGGATGGCGGCGGGGGCCGACCGGGAGGCGCCCGGAGCAACCGGCACCGCACTCCCGCCTGATGTCCGCAGGCTCGTCGATCTGCTTGCTCGACAAGACGGTCCGCTAGACCGGGCCGGTATCAAGATGTTGGTCCAGCGGCGGTTCCGGATGCGGCCCCGCGTCCTTTCCGAACTCCTGCAGAGGGCCTTCGCGGCCGGCGCCCTCGTGGAGTCGGGTGGCCGGATTCTCGTCGGTCATTCCGCGGAACCGCAAGAACCAGCGGAGCCGGCCGCCCCGGGTGCCGGCCTCTTGCGGGCTGTGGTCGTCGATGTGGAGTCGATGGTTCGGCCGATCGCCGCCGAGCCGTACACCGAGACGTGCATCTACCAAATCGGGGCACGCCGCATCGGCACAGATGATGCCTGGGCGGCCCAAGGGGATTCTTTCTCCCGGTACGTTGAACTGCCGAACGCCACCTGGAAGTTCACGTCAGCGGAGGTCGCAAAGCGACACGCCGAGAACAGGCTCCCCGAGGGTGATGTGCTTGAGGAGTTCGCCGGCTTCTGCGAAGGAGCTGATTCGCTCGTCGCCTATAACGGCACCGAGTCGGATTTCGTCCTCCTTGAGAACGCCTTCCGGCGCGCCGATGTCAAGCCACCGGAATACACCTTGGTGGACGCCTACTACTTGGCCCTCGCGCTGTGGCCGAACGCCCGCACGCACCGCCTGGGCCCGCTGGCAACCGACCTCGGTGTCTCGCACAGCGATCTGCGCTGGCATGACGCGAGTGATGACTGCGCGCTCCTGGCTCGCGTCCTCATGCACGCCGCGGACACGGTGGCGGGGTGGCCCGATGATCTCCGGGGTCTCGTGGCTTCCGCGTGCGCGGACTCGCCCGCGTGGTCGCTCGTGGGGCGGCTAGCTGCGCGAAGCCGAGGCGGAGGCACGGCCGCCCCGCGAGGCCACGGGCACGCTGAAGTAGCGGCGACCTTGTCCCGGCTGCTCGCCGACCACCGGCCGCGCCGCGCAGGGGTACGGACCGGTGCCGCCTTCGAAGTGGGACCCGAGTTGCGCGATGCTTCGGGGCGGGTCGACGCGCACGCCCTCGCGACCCTGTCCCACGGCCGAGGCGCGGCCCGTCGGCCGGCGCAGGACGAGATGACAATTGCTCTGCACGGCTGGGCGGATTGCGGAACGAGTGCCCTCATCGAGGCCCCGACAGGAACCGGGAAGAGCTACGCCGTTCTGTCAGCGTCCCTCGACTGGCTGTCGGGCAGCTCGAAGCGGACGTCGATCATCGCGACGTACACCAAGCAGCTGCAGGGGCAGCTGGCCGACGACGTCGTGCGGTTCGAAGACACGGTGCCCGGCCTGGTCGCAAGCACGGACGTGGTCAAAGGGCAGGCCAACCGGCTGTCGCTCCGTGGCTTGGTCTCGGCCCTCGCCGAGGCGACCGCGGTCGGCCGTCCCGGCGGCGGGCAAGGCCACCAGGTTCGAAGCCGTTTCCTAGCCAAGAAACGCTACCGGGAGCTGCTCGTCTTCCTGCTGCTCAGGCTGGTCTCGTCACCGCAGGCCCCAGCTTCGTGGACAGCACGATCAGTGGACCCGGTCGATCTTCCCACTTTCTTCGTAGCCTATGGCGACGGGGCAGTGCCTGGATGGCTGCGGTCCCTATCCCAGGCGGCGAACGGCGACTACGCGGCAGGCGCGAACACGACGCTCGCCGTGCACACCGACACGGTTGCCGAAGCGCTGTCGTCGCATCGGTTGGTGATCGCCAATCACGCCCTCCTGCTCGCTCACCTCGCGCACGTCCGCACTGCGGGTGCCGATCTGATGCTGATCCTTGACGAAGCCCATCAGCTCGAAGACGCCGCGACGTCGGCCCTCGCCAGCGACGTCGAGTACGCGGCCGTCGAAGACGTCCACAGCGAGCTGGTGGTCTGGAGCCGCTCGGTCGCCGGCGCCGACGGCGGTCGCGTCCGGGCCGCCGTCGATGCACTATCGGTTTTCCTGGACCACGAACAACTTCCGCGAGTCGTCTCGCGCGCGTTCGACAGCCGTGGGACCGGCGCCGGTGTCCTCCTCGGTTCCCGGGCGGTGACTTTGGCCAGCGCATACGCCGGACAGGCCGGAGTCGCGGCCGCCCGTCAGGTGTCCAGCCTCCTGCGAAGACTCCGCAAGCTCCTGGGGAACGTGGTTTCGACGGTGCGGTCGTATCTGGACGTCGACGAGCCGGGTTTGGCCTTCTTCGAGGCCGAGCGGATCAAGGCGTTGCTCACCCGGGCCACCGACCTGACGGAGAAACTTAACGAGGTCTGCGCTGACTTGGACGATCTCCTGTTCGTCGAGGTCACGGCTGCAACCGAGGCGGGCAAGGCCGCAGATGAGCACCTGCCGGTGGACGATGTGCTCGAGGCCGACGACGTCGTCGACGACGACTTCGACGACGAGACGTTGCGGGCCGGTGCGGGCGAGCTGGGGCCCCTGCCACCGGGAACGTCGAACCGGCTGGTGTACGCCGAGGAACTGGCCCAATTGCAGGGGGAACTCCGGCACTACCGGTTCAAGATTGCGACGAGCCCGATCGAGCTTCCGGCGGAACCGGCGTGGCGGCAGTTTACCAGCGCGTGTGCGCGTACCTTCTACCTCAGCGCCACTCTGACCGTCGCCGGTGATTGGTCGTTTCTGCGTTCGCGTCTCGGTCTTCCCGCCACACTCCCGACCCTAGAGCTGAGCACGCCGTTCGATCTCCGCCGGCAGGTGGAGCTGGTCTGCTTCTCGGATTTCCCCTCGTGGTCGGAACAGGGGGACGCGGCGATGCGCACGGTCGCCCATCAGCTTGCGGGGTATTCGCGTGAGATGATCCGCCCGGCGGCGGGGGATCCGCACCGAGGTGGCTTCGACGGCGGAGGTCTGGTGCTGACCACTGCCCGGTCGACGGCGGGCGGCATCGCCGAACACCTCGCATCCAACCTGCGCCGGAGCGCACTCGAGACGCCGGTGCATTCATCACTGGTGCTCGGCAACGCCCGCAGTGTCGAAAAGTTCACCGACCCGGCGGCCGGTGGCGGATTCCTGGTGGGAACGAAGGGCCTCTGGCAAGGCGTGGACATTGCCGACGAAGAGCGCCTGCGATTGGTGTGGATCAACAAGCTGCCGTTCGCACCGTTCGGAGCACCGCTGGTCGAAGCGCGCCACGCCGCAGTCGCGGCGCGGGCCGAGAGCCGGCGTCTCGAGGACCCGGAAGCGGTCGCGACCGAGCGGTACTACCTGCCCCTCGCCGCGTTGCAGGTCAGACAGGCGGTCGGGCGGCTGATCCGCTCCGAGCGACATCGCGGAGTGGTCGTCATCAGCGACCGCAAACTGGCCGGTGCTACAGCGATCCGCCGCGCGTACCGGCGGACCTTCCTCGGCTCGCTGGGGGACGAGCTGCTCCGCGACGATCCCAGGACCGGGGAACGCGGCGGTGGCAACGTCACCACGATGGCCAACGGCTGGTCCCGGATCTGGCGCTTCTTCGCCGACCACGGGCTCCTGACGGCCGAGCGTGCCGATGAATTGTGTACCGAGGCGGAACTGTCCCTGCACACCGTCCTGCCGTACACCCTGCGTATTCGTGACCTGGCCATGAAACCGGAGGAAGTCACGCAGCACCGGAACGCGGGCACCTTGGAGGCCGAGGTGCTCAGCCGCGCGGAAATGATCGGTGGCCTGCTGAAGTTGTCCGAAGAGCCGGCCGAGCTCCGCCGAGCCCAACGACAGGTGATCGGCGCGGTGGCGGCCGAGCGAAACGTCCTGGCCTTGTTGCCCACGGGGGCTGGCAAAAGCTTCTGCTTCCAGCTGCCCGCATTGGTGCTTCCCGGCGTCACGATCGTCGTGTCACCTTTGGTGGCCTTGATGCACGACCAGGCCCTCGCGTTGAACCGGACCATTGGCGGAGCGGTCCGCGCGTTGGTCGCACCCTTGCGCGAGTCCAGCTCGAGAACGGGAAAGACCGAGGTGGCCGAACAGCTCGAAGGCCGGGCCGACCACGGTATCCGCATGGTCTACGTATCTCCGGAACGGCTGTGCCAGCGTCGGTTCCGCGAGCTGGTCCGGAGCGCGGTCGAAAACGGGATCGTGAGGCGGGTCGCGATCGACGAAGCACACACTGTGGTGCAATGGGACGACTTCCGCCCGGCGATGACCCGGGCACTTGGGCTCTTGGCCGAGCTGCGGACCGAATACGGCCTACCCATCACAGCGCTCACGGCGACGGCCAACCGAGCCGTTCACGCGGAACTTCGCACGAGCGTGTTCGGGTTGGGGTCGGACGCGGCGGATGAGAGCGCTGAGGCAGCGACCGGTGCGCTGGTCACGGTTCGTGACAACCCCATACGGCCCGAACTAGCCATTTTCCGGCGCCGTATCGACCGGGCCCAGCCCGCCTGGCCCGCGCTGCTCGCCGAAGAAGTGGTCGACCGGTTGGACGGCCATGCCATCTTCTACTGCTTGACCGTGCGCGAAGTTACGGGAATGCACGCCCACCTCCGCGACTACCTCGGCGAGGCCGGAGGCCGCGTGCTGCGCTTCCACGGTCGTCTCACGGAGGCGGAGAAGGCTTCGGTGATGACGCAGTTCAGTGAGGCGCCTCGCAAGGGACAAGAGGGATTCGCGCCGCTGGTGATCGTTGCGACGTCGGCGTTCGGCCTCGGTGTCGACCGTGACGACGTGCGAACCGTCTTCTGCACTTCGGCGCCCACTGACATCGCTGCGTTATACCAGCAGATCGGGCGAGCCGGGCGCGACGCCGCCGGACGTCCGAGCAAGCCCGCCGTCAGCGGGGAAGAGCCCGTGGCTGCCAACGTCGGTCTCGCGCTCTTGACCAGTCGTGGGCTTCGGACAGCCCGGTTCATGGCTGGCGCCGACCTTCCCCCACCCCTGCTACGCCGAATGGCGGCGGCTGTGCTCAGAAGTAGTGGAGTAGTGGACGCGGCACTCCTCGCCGACAGTTTTCTCGCAGAGGACGTCGCCGCAGGGAGGTTGAGCGAAGCGGACGCTCGCCGACGCCACACCGGTGAGTCTTACCGCGCCGGCGTCCTGCGGGCATTGAACGCTCTCGTCACGCTCGGCGCGGTTGAGGACCTCGGGGATTTCCCGCCCTATTGCGCAGTGAAGGTCGGCGAGCTGGTCTTCACTCCGACGGTCCCAGCCGACACTGACGCGTTGGAGGTGGCGGTCGTCAAGGCTGTCCTCGCTCTTCCGGCTCGGAGAAGCGGAGTCGACTCACTTTGGCGCGGCAAGCTGTCCGTCATCGGGCTCGACGCGATGCTAGCCAGTCACGTGGCGGGGTACCGGCAGCTGGCCGAGGACGCTGCAGCGACCTGGCAGCTGCTTTCCGACTTCCACGACCGTGGCCTGCTAGACGTCTCGGCGGCGCCGAGCCGGAGGCTGGTCACAGGAATCCGGGTGATCGGCTTGTCGTCGGTCCCAGGCGGGTTTGAGGCGGTCGTCTCCGGAGGCCGTGAGCGCGCACTCGAAGAGGTACAACTGCTGCACAGCTTCTTCGAACAGGACACCGTCTGCGCCAACGAGCTGCTGGCCGACTACTTCGGCGCCGAAGTTCCCGCCGACTGCTGTACGCACGCGGGCAACCGCTGCTCCGCATGCTGGAAACTCGCGGAAATACCCTTGACCGAGACCGAGCCCCGCACAGGAGAAGCGCTCAACTCGGATCCCTGGAAGCGACGCGACGGTGCCGCGGACGTAGCGTACCGACGCCGTCGCCTCGAGGAGCAAGTGTTCCGGATGCTGACCGCGGCACCACAGGGTGTGCACCCTCGGAACATCCACCGCGCGTTGCGTGGTGAGAACACGTTCTTCAACCCACGAACGCGAACACAGGTCCGGCTACCGGCGGCACTGACCTCGTCGCGCCACTTCGGTGTCGACCCGCTGGTCACCTTGACGCAAGTGGAGGCCGCGCTTGCTCGCCTGGCGGAAATCGGACGTGTTGTTCAAGACCAGGGTCGATGGCGGCCGGTGAACCCAGTGAGGGACGAAGGCATACCGGTATGACGATTGCGAACACGCCCCCCGGCCCGGCAGATCAGCACGATGCTCCGCTGCTCGACCGGGACGACGAAACCGGTCCGTGGGAACCGTACGTCCACGAGCCGCTGATCACGCCGCAGATGATCTTGGGTCCCGAAAGGACACCCGCCGCCGATTTCGGGCGTCTCCAGCGATACTTGGCGGCGTTGGTCGAGGCACGCGCGACGCCGGTGCACGTGAACGTAGCCTTCAACGCCGCCTACTTCGGGTTCGACCTGGGTGCTGGCGGGTACGTCGGCGGCCAGGTCGAACTGTTCGGGTTCCCGAGGATCAAGGTCGGATCCACAACCGACGCACTTCCCGTCGGCGCGATGGTGAACATCGTGGCCGGTGCGGACCCGCTGTTCGCCGAAGTGGTCTACAAGGAAGGTGCTCACCCGGAGCTGGGGCCCGGTGGCGCCCTCCCCGATTGGCTGTCCGGCGCTCCGGCGGGCGCGGTGGGGCCTGGCGAGATCGACGAACTGTCACCGCCCGTGCTACGAGAGCGTCTGGTGGTCGACTTCAACGCGTTCGGCAGCGGATTGTCGCGTACCAGGGAGCAACTCGCGCGGCTGCGTCGGCAACAGCGTGTCCTGAACCACCAAGGTCACCTGATCGTCGAAGCCCAGTACGAATCACGAGCGCAAGCAGACCTCGACGACTGCGCGCTGTACGTGCGGTACCTGCTCACCTGCGGTCGTAGCCAGCTGATGAGCGCCGCGCTGCCGATGCAGTTCGGCAATCTCCTGGGCGACGGCGCGGGCTCAAAGGAACGCCAAGCAGCACTGTTCGGGATCATGCGGACGATTCGCGCCGCTTTGGTGGGCCTCAGTGACCCGGCCCGAGAACCCTTGCTCCACATGTGGGGCGACTACGCCTTCAGCCGTCGCGCCTACTCCGCACGGTTCGACGATCGCGGACCACTGGGCGGGGAGGACATGCATGCGCTGCTAGCCCAGCTGCACCGCAGCCCGCTGCCGTCCCGGCGGGGGCGCTGGGCTTCGGGACGCACTGTCAGCTACACCACGGTCGGCCGGCTGTTGGAGGAGATCGAAGACGCGGGCGACCGGCTCAACGAACTGAAGTACCCGGCCGCGGTGTGCCACTTCAACACCATTGTCACGCAGTACGTGGCGAGGGACGGCGACGAGGCAACCGGACTGCTGCGAGACGGGGTCCACCTCCGACTCGACGACCGTTGGCAAGGGGGCGGGGTCTGGCGCGCCGAGCACCCGGGCAGTGATTTCGCGCGGATCGATCCCGACGACGCGCTTGGGCTCGGTTGGCGAGGTAGCGTGCAGGTTCTCGGGCCGGCCGAAGGGCCGGACGCGAGCGCGGAGGAGGAGCCGGCACCGGATGCGGCGCCGAAGATCCCCGAAAGCTTCGATGATTTCAATGCTGACCCCGTGGTCACCGACAGCCAGAGCAGCTGGGAGCTCGCGCTGCGGGCCAAGCACCTGGAACAAGGCTGGTTGCCGGTGCCCGAGCGCGTGGCCGTTCGGATGCGATCGGCTGGTATCGACACCGGGGTCCGGGTACGGCTCATCCTCGATCACGACGGCCGGGACCTCGACGCCACCCACGAGCGGCAGCACGTGGAAGTCGAGCTGCTCGCGACACCCCGGCTGCGCGAGGTGACCTGGCCAGTCTGGGAGTTCTTCCCCGGGCTTCTGCTCTCCTGCCGGTGGGCTCACGGCAGCAGCAAGGTGCAGGTGAACACGACCCTGCTCGAAAAACCGGTTGAGGTGGACGGCTTCACCATCGATCACCGTTATGACCTGCGGGCTCTCACAAGGGACATCATCCCCATCGAGCCCAAGCCGGTCCGAGCTTCCGCCGCGCCGCAGGAGGCCCGGCTTATCGGGCCGGAGCAGTGGTCCGAGGAAGCACGCCGATCCGCCCGGCTCACCTTGGCGCAGCGAGTGGTTTTCGCCATCCGGACTCGCGGTCTGCTGGATGAGCGCGGATGCGCCGTGGTCGCCTGCAGTGCGTTGCCTACCCTCGTGCACGGCGAGGGCGAAGCAGGCCTGGAGATGCCGCAGGAACTCGCCGATGTCGTCGACGACCTGGTCGCATCGGGTCGGCTGTGCGCCGCCGACGGTAGTGTCGACGCCGCTGGGAATCTGGCTTACCCACCGGTGCCGGGCGACTACGTGATCCCGGTGGTCCGCTACGAGCCGGCGGTGCGGGAAGGCCAGCCGCGGCGGTCGAAGCCTTCCACGCGTGCCGGGCTGGATCAGAAGTGGGTGCGGAGAAGCCCGATCACACCGCACTTGCGTGACCTGCGCAAGAGCGGCAGGCGTGCCTCGGAACAGGCACGACAGGCCTACCGGGAGGACTGGGCGGCGGGAGGGTACGACGGTCCCGCGGAACTCCCGGAGCACTTCACCTACGCACGGCCCAAGAAGCACTGAGGTGCCCGACGAAGCACCGCGCGCTTGCACCCCGCCGTTCTTCTCGCATTCGGAGGTACCATGGTCACCCGACGTCATCGGCATTCCTGCCACCACGGTGATGATCGAGATCCATATCCCGTGCGGTATCCCCCTGGCTACCGGTCCGGGCAGGATGAAGCTCTGGACGTCGCGCTGCAGCGGCTCTCCGACGCACTGAGCGCTTGCGGTGATCCACTGGCGGCCGTGGTGTCGCAGCTGACCGGCGACGAGGTCGGCTGGGCACTCAACGACATCTCGCTCGACGACCGCGAGCAAGTGCTGCACCTGCTCGGCCTCAAGTTGCGTCCGAGGAAGATCACGCCCGCGCTGTCCCAGGACGTGGCCACCTTGCTCCGGCGGCACCAAGGCCACACGCAGCGCCACGCGATCGTCCAACTGACTGCGGGGATCCGGAAACACCTGCTGGGCGCTGCTTTCGGAACTGAGCCCGAAGCCGCGGGCGAAGCCATCGCGAAAGCGAGGCCAGGGCTCGCCCGAGCCGCTGTGTGGGCCGACGGAGTCGCCTCCGTCCGGGATGCCCGAAGCTGGCTCTGGAGTGCTCGGCAACCCTGGTTCTCCCCTGAGGGAGTCACTGACGAACAAGTCGCCGCCATCGCACATGCCGCGCAGGACGTAGTGGACATGTCACCCGACTACCAGATCGGCGGGAGGAAAGTGATCGTGGCCGACCACGGGGATTCCGCCGAGCCCCCAGGCCACGAAGCCGGTGACACCGCCGAAGGCACTGGAGACGGCACACCGCTCTCGCTCGAAGAGCTAAGCAACATGCGCGACGACCTCGAAGTCGACCTGCGAAACGCCCTAGCCGCTGCGCAACGGCTCGTCTCCGCGTTGCACGAACACCGCCTGCCCAATCCCGAGGACATCGCCACCGTCACCCACGCCGCTCAGTCATTCGAAGCCGTGCTCGCGGCGCTGGCCACGGCAGGTGTACACGCGGACGACGCAAGCCTTGTGTCCGTCGACGAAGCCATCAAGCGGTCTACTTCCGACGCAGGCGATCAGTCTCTCCGAGACGATTTGCTGGCCGTTTTGCGGCTGCGGGCCCCGGAGCAGTCACCCGCTCTCGCGAGCCTGCTGCGCCAGGCTCGGACGAGCATCTCCGATCTGCTGGCGGAGAAGCCCTGGAGCGACGGGAGCCGAGCCAGCGCCGGTGTACTCGTCCACTTGAACGAGCTGGCGGGTTCCGATGTCGACGACACGCGGCGTCTCGCGCTGGTGCACGAACTGACGTCGGCCCGTCCGGAGCTGGCGCTGCTTGCTCTCCAGGCACAAGCGCTCGTGGTCGCGGAGCCACCGGGCCCCGAGGCAGCCGGAACCCAGGAGGAACCCAAGGCGCAGGCGGAGCCGGTCGGCGACGAGCGTCCGTCGGCCGAGCAGGAAAAGGACAACCCATTCGACGCGGCACCCGCCGTTCCTGCTTCCGAATCCTTCACCGGGGCCGATCCAGTAGAACCGGCCCCGCTCGTGGCGCCCGTGGAAGTGACCACGTCGGCGGAGGCCGACGTGGTGCTGGACGGCCGGACCGGCTCGCCGGACACGGAAGACTTCCGGACCGCTCAGGCGATCGCCGACCTCATTTCCGCGTCCCGGTTCGGAATGGCCGCGGAACTGATCGAGCGCTCCGCACAGCCGGCGGTCACCCCGTTGCCGGTGCTCCGCGTCGCTGCCCTGGCTTACGTGGTGCGCAGTGAGAACGGTGCATGCGCGGTCGCGTTGCGCTCGGAGCTCGACGCACTAGACGCCGGCGTCGCGCTCACCGAGACCGCGTCCCTCCTCGTCGCGGTACCGGCACTCGTTCGCACCGCGTTGGTGACCGGGGCACCGTTGGCGGGTGCGTTGCTGGCCGAGGTGGCCGCTCGAGTGGAGCCGAACCTCTCGGAGGTCGCGGCCGAGGTCGGCAAGCGTGCCCTGCGCGGAGTGCTCGCCGGTTCGGCAGCGCTGGAGGTGTTCAACGACGTCACCGAGGTCGAACGCCTGCTTTCCGCCCGGGCGGAAACCGCCAAGGGAGTGCTGCGGCCGCGGACCCTCCGGTTCAAGCGTGCCACGGACATCGCGAAGCGTTGGCTGGCGCCGGACGGCCTGATCGGCAAGCCGCTGACCACTGCGGCGAAGGACGACCGTGAAGCCGTCGACACGGTCCTGGACTTGGCGCGGAAGCTCGGAGACCCGACGTTCGTCAAGGAACAGATCGCTGTCCTCGACCGCAAGCTCAAGGGGAACAGCGGGAGATCGATCGAGGGAGCAGGTCTCCGCGACTTGGAGAACCTGGCCAGCGAGGCGCTCCAGGCGCTGACGGGCTGGGCGGAGTCCGTTGTGTCCGTGGGGCGAACCAGCCGGCCGGACGAGTGGAGTGCCGGCGAGGTCTCCGACATGCGCGCCGTGATGCTGGCCCGCCGGGACGCCGTGCTCGCCGCATTCGCCGAACGCGGCGAGCACGACGACCCGATGGTCGCGGCCGCGGCACGAGGTGGCGCCCGGGTGATGGCTGCCACGTTCGACCTCTTGGAGCGAGGACTCCCGTTGTCGGCGCGGGAACCCTCTCCTGCGCTGGCGTTGTCCGTCGACCTGCTGAAGGTGCCCGAGGCGTCGGTCAACCACATTCTGGGGAAGGTCAGTGTCCCGGACACCGTTGGGATCGAGGACCTGGTCGTCGCGTCGCGACGAAGCTGGAGTGCGGCGATAACGGACCTCACCAAAGCCCAGAACTTCGACGCTGCGCGCTTCGCCATCGAGGCTGCCGAGGACGGGTTCCTCGTGGAGTTCGACGGATCGCGAGTGGACCTGTCCGGCGACGCGGTTGCCGTGCACAACGCGGAGCACGTCAGCCGGGAATCGTTCGGTGAACTCCACGGTCAGCTGACCACGGAGCTGCGTCGTGCGCGGCTCAACGGGGAAGTCACCGACGAGCAGGACGGCGAGCTGACCAGCCGCCTCGCAGACGCGTCCAACCGGCTCGGCGGTCGGGACCTGCTGGCCGTGCGCCGCACCCTCGAGGAGGTGGCGGAGCTGCTGCCGCGCTACCGGTCGGAATCGGGACGGCGGCTCGAGGACCGCCTCGCCAGGATCGGTACCGCGGACGGCGAGACCGTGGATCGCGTCACCCGCCTCATCCGGGACGGGCAGCTCTCCACCGCCGAAGAACTCATCTACTTCCTGGAGATCGGGGAACCCCCGCCGCACGTCGAGCAGCGCGATGACTTGACCCAGTTCTTCCCCGCCGTCCCCGAAGCTCTTCCCGACGGCATCACGGAGAAGCTGCTGGGGGTGGTGCGCAATCGCGGCAGCTTGAGCTCGACGCCGGTGCTCGACTTCTCCAGGATCGTCGAGCCGGAGGTCGTCGCCCAGGCGCTCGCCGGGTGGCGGGACATCACACGCTCCCGCGAACGCGGGAACATCAGCGAACGCGAGCAGCTCCTCCCGGCGCTGCGCTTGGCGGGTATCGAGGCGCGGCGCATCGACAAACTACCCGACCTCAAGCCGTGGCGCGATCGCCGGTTCATCGACATCACCGAAGTCGACGTGGTGGGCAAGGCACTGGTGCCCGCTTTCGGCACCAAGCTCAACCGTCGCTTGCGCGTGCTGCTCGCTTGGGGCCAACCGGGAGCGGAGCTCCTGCTGAGCCACGCCGACCAGGATCCCGCACAGGGCAGTCTGCTCATCGCGCACTTCGGCACGATGAGCGCGAAAACCCGTCGAGAACTAGCCGTGCGAACAGTCGGCCGGAAGGCAGCGATCGTGGTGCTCGACGACGCCGCGCTCACTTATCTCGCCGCGCACGGCAACCGACAGATGGATGCCACCATGAGCGTCCTGCTGCCGTTCTCCTCGGTGAACCCGTACCTCCGTCACAAGCGAGGATTGGTCGCGCAGGAGATGTTCTACGGGCGCAACACCGAGCTCGACAGCTTGCTCGACCCGGACGGGACCCAGCTCGTCTACGGTGGCCGGGGGCTGGGCAAGAGCGCGTTGCTCCGCGCCGCGGGAGCGAAGTTCGAACGCCAGCGGACGTCCGGGGAGCACGTTTCGATCTACCTGAGCCTCGACACGCTCGGCATCACCGGGAACGCCGGGATCGGCGCCGACCTCGTATGGGGACACCTTAAGCGTGAGCTCGTCGACCGCGGCGTAATCTCCAGCCGGGGGTCGCAGCGTACGGACACCCACGAGGTGGTCCGCGCCAACTTACTGCGCTGGGTCCAGGAGAACCCGCAGAGAAGGGTCTTGATCCTGCTCGATGAAGCCGATCGCTTCTTCGAGGCCGACGCGCCGACGTTCATCCAGACCACCAGGCTGAAGGACCTCGGCCAAGCAAGCGAAAGCGCGGTGAAGGTGGTGTTCGCCGGCCTGCATTCGGTGCAGCGCTGGGCGAAGAGCGCCCGAAACGGGCCGTTCAGCCACCTCGCCCAGCGGCCCACGGTCATCGGGCCGCTGCGTCCTCAGTTCGCTTCGGACCTGCTGACGCGGCCCCTCGGCGCGCTCGGGTTCGCATTCGCCGACGTGGACCTCGTCAACCGTGTCCTCGGATTCTGCTCCTACCAGCCATTCCTGCTCCAGATGTTCGGCAACAGGCTGGTGGAGACCATGCAGCAGCGGCGTGGCGAGGGCGGCCTGCCGTACGTCATCACGCAGAACGACGTCGAGGTGGTGGAGCAGCACGCCGATCTCAAAGCGGACATCCGCGACGCGTTCCACGACACATTGCACCTCGACCCGCGCTACAACGTGATCGCCAACGTCCTCGCTCAGCACGCTCACGAGCACGGTCTTGATTCACGTCTCTCGGATCGGCAGCTGCGCGACGAGTGCCTCGATTGGTGGGCTGCCGGCTTCCGCAAGCTCGACGTGGAAGGTTTCCGCGCTTACCTGCACGAAATGGTCGGCCTGGGAGTGCTGGCGCCGAACAACGACGCTCGGGGCTGGCACCTCCGCAGCCCGAACGTGCTCAGGATGATCGGCACCCAAGATGACGTCGAAACGCAGCTGGCCGGGGCGGACACCCTGTCGATCCCCGAAGAGTTCATCGCTCTCGAGACCCGTCTCGCCCTGCCGGACGGGCGGCGTTCGCCGTTGACGGCCGGCCAGGTGGACGACATCGTCGGCGATCGCACGAACCAGGTCAGGGTCGTGCTCGGCTCGATGGCAACCGGTATCGACGCCGTCGCCAAAGCGATCCGGGCGGCGACCGGCGCCACCGGACAGTTCACAGTTCCCGTCATCACACGTCGTTCGCAGTTCCACGACCAGCTCGTCGAGGGGGTACCAGGAACCCGACGAGTGGTCATGACGGATCTCTTCACCCTTGAGCCACGGGCGGACGCTTGTTCTGAGGCATTGACCGACGCGAGGAACCGGTGGCCGGAAAAGGGCGGGGTCACCCGTTCGGCGGTGATCGTCGCTGGGCCGGCGCAGCTGCCTCTATGGCTGGAGGCCCAGGCAACGTCGGAGCATGACACCTCCGTGGGGATGGTGTCGCTGCGCCGCTTCAGCAGAGCATCTCTGCGCGTGTGGGCGCTTGACGGCGAGATGTTCACGAGAGACGAGCGCCAAGAGCTCCTACTCACGGTCACCGGTGGCTGGCCGGTACTGGTCGAGGAGGCCGCCGCCCTAGTCCGAAAGGGCAACAGCGAGAGCCGGGCCATCAAGGCGATCGAGAGCAGACTCGCGGCACCGGCGGGTGCGGCGGACTTCGTCGAGAAATCGGGCCTTCTGGCCGATCCAGCACTGGGGCAGGCGTACGACGCTATCTCAGACCTGGCAGGCCCCCGCGGGCTACTGCTGCCGGAGGTTGTTGCGGCGGCCGAGATGGTTGTGCCGGAAGACACGGCTGCGTTGGTCGACTGCCTCGTGCTGCTGCAGGTCTTCGCAGTCGGTGATGATGGCCTGCACCTGCCGGAGCCGGTTCTCCGGCGATGCTGGAGCCAACGAATTTAACAGAGTGTGGTGTCGGAGCGCCCCCGGTGTCACTGCACGAACTCATGCGGTGGCACCGGAGCCAGCTGAAGCTGCTGCGTTAAGACGGTTTCCGCCGAGGTGACGCTGTGACAACTGGTCAAAGGAGCGGGTGAGTCAGCCCACACGCCGGAGGCCGACGAGCAGGTACCTTGCACTTGGGTGACCGTTTGCGGGCCGAAACTCCGCTCATCGCCGCCGGCCTGACTAATAGCGAGCGCCTCTGTCGCGTACCATTGTGGAATTGGCCGATGTCTCAGAACGGTCGTCCAAGGCCACGTCCACGTCACGGCTGGAGCTGGCACGAGTCAGGTCCGGTCCGAGCGAGTCGGCCGTGGTGAGTCGACCGGTTCCCCGTGATGTGCGGAACGCCGCCCTTCACAAGGACCGGTCGATTGGCCAAGCGGCTCTTCGGCGTGGCGCTGTGGTGATCGGGTGGCTGTCGAGGTCACCGGGGAGAGCAGGAACGCAATAGCCGATCTGGAGCTTCAGCAACAGCTGGTGAAGATCCTCCGCCGTGTCGGCAAAGTGGACGAGGCCATCTCCCTGTGCGTCGTTCGTCGCGCTGCTCGAGAGAACCGGAGGCTCCCCGTTACTGTCGGACGCGCGCACACGTCTTGGAGAGGCACTGATCCAACAAGGCGAGCGCAGGAGGCCGTGCAGATTCTCTATTCAGTCCCCGAGGCTCCTGCGGGCGCCGCGACTGCACAAGTCCGTGCTTCAGCTTTCCACTTCCTCGCGACCTTGTATTCACATCGTGCACTATGGCCGGAAGCAACGCACGCGGCCCACCAGGCGGTAACTCTCGCTGAAAATTCAGGCTCACGCAGTGAACAGGTGCATTGTCTCCACACCAGAGGCAATGTGTACGCCCGGATTTCGACGTGGGCGGATACCACCGGCGACTACGAGCATGCCGCGCATCTGGCCTCGAAACTGGACACCTCCTCGGCGTCGGAGCGGAACTGAAAGTCGCGCCACCTGCTCGTAACCATGCCTACATCTGCACGCCCTCCACCGGACTGAGATTCAAGCATTGCTACGGCCGTTAAGGCACACAAGTTCCTCTCTTCGGCGATATTTATGAGCGACTGCTAGTATCCGCCTTGTCGATTCTGCTATGCCCCGACAGGCCGAAAGATCCAGATTCCCCGCAGCAAAGAAGTCAAAACTTCCGCGCGCCTGATAATACGTTCAGGAAATGGACCAAACCCGCTGGCGCCACACCGCCGAATACGGCTACGGTCCGTAGCATGAACACGCATCCCACGCACGGATGCCACGAACCCGTGCTCGAGTTCCCCTCGGACACGCGCTAACCACACGGGGCGACACCGTAGCAATCACGGTGCGCCCCTTTGGTTCGTCGAGGAGCCCTACGCCGAGTTCGCCGTACAACTGATTGAGCGCTCCCAGGTCGGCTTCCGTCAGCTTCGCTCCCACGTCACCGAGCGAGTCGATCATGGCGTGTATCTCAGCATCGGTCACGGCCACCGCGGCCTGGTTACGCTTCAACACCGTCTCCGCATCCGCCGCTCGTTTCTTCAGCACCTCGTGGTCCGCCGACCCCCGCTCCCCCGCCTGCGAGGCCAGGAGCGCCGCTTCGGTTCGGTCGACGTTCTCCCGCCGGAACAGCTCGCCGATCCAGGTGTTGAGCGCAGCAACCACGTCGCCTTCCGGCAAGTTGACGGTCCGGGGGTGCTCAGCCAGCGCCTCGGAACCAGGCGTCAGCGTGCGTGCCAGGCAGCGGTAGTAGACGTCCGAACCAGCCCTCGGAGCACGGCACCCCCAGCCATCGGTCGCGGCAGCCTTGGGTGCGACAAGGCCAGGTCGACCTCGATGTCCAACGCCGCCTGGCAGCTGAACTCCGCAGCGCAGGTCCGCATTCGCCGCTTCGAGGACGGCGCGCCGTCTGTGAGACGGATCGCAGATACTCCTATGTCCAACAGTTTGATGCCCTACTAATCTCCAGGTCATGGACATCTCGAAGGTGGGTGTGGTCGGCGGTGGCCTGATGGGGTCGGGCATCGCCGAGGTGTGTGCGCGGGCTGGACTCGACGTGGTCGTCGCGGAGGTCGGTGAAGCGGCTCTGGCCGCGGCGCGGGAGCGCATCGGCAAGTCGCTGGACCGCGCGGTGCGGGCCGGGAAGCTGTCGGCGGCCGACAGCGCTTCGGCGAGTGCTCGCCTGTCCTACACGATCGACCTGGACGAGTTCGCCGACCGGGACCTCGTCATCGAGGCGGTCGCCGAGGACGAGACCATCAAGACCGGACTGTTCGCCAGGCTGGACAAGGTCGTCACCCGGCCGGACGCCGTTCTCGCCTCCAACACTTCGTCGATCCCGATCATGAAACTGGGCATGGCGACGAGCCGGCCGGAGCAGGTCATCGGCATCCACTTCTTCAACCCGGTGCCGGTACTGCCGCTGGCCGAGCTGATCCCGTCCCTGCTCACCGCGGACCAGACAACGGAACGCGCCGCGGCCTTCGCCACCGGCGCGTTGGGCAAGACGGTCGTGCGCGCACAGGACCGGGCCGGCTTCGTGGTCAACGCCCTGCTGGTCCCCTACCTGCTGTCCGCCATCCGCATGCTGGAGTCCGGGTTCGCCGCCGCCGAGGACATCGACAACGGCATGGTCCACGGCTGCGCTCACCCGATGGGCCCGCTGCGTCTGGCCGACCTGATCGGGCTGGAGACGCTCAAGGCAGTGGCCGACTCCCTCTATGAGGAGTTCAAGGAGCCGCTCTACGCCGCGCCACCGCTGCTGCTGCGCATGGTCGACGCGGGCCTGTACGGGAAGAAATCCGGCCGTGGCTTCTACGACTACGGGAAGGGCGCCTGATGTACCGGCTGGCCGAGGAGCACGAGGAGCTGCGTGCTGCCGTGCGTGCGCTGGCGGAGAAGGAGATCGCCCCGCACGCTGCCGACGTGGATGAGAACGAGCGTTTCCCGTACGAAGCCCTGAAGGCGCTCAACTCTGCCGGCTTCAACGCGGTGCACATCCCCGACGAGTACGAGGGGCAGGGTGCGGACGCGATCGCGGCGTGCATCGTGATCGAGGAGGTCGCGCGGGTCGACGCGTCGGCGTCGCTGATCCCGGCGGTCAACAAGCTGGGCACGCAGCCGATCATCCTGTCGGCGTCGGACGAGCTGAAGAAGCTGGTGCTNNGATGGCGGTGACCGACCCGGACGCGCCGAAGAAGTCGAACGGGATTTCGGCGTTCGTGGTGCACAAGGACGACCCGGGCTTCTCGGTCGGCCCGAAGGAGAAGAAGCTGGGCATCAAGGGTTCGCCGACGCGGGAGATCTACTTCGAGAACTGCACGATCCCGGCGGACCGGATCATCGGCGAGCCCGGCACCGGGCTGAAGACGGCGCTGCGCACGCTGGACCACACCCGGCCGACGATCGGGGCGCAGGCGCTGGGCATCGCGCAGGGCGCGCTGGACGCGGCGGTGGCGTATGTGAAGGAGCGCAAGCAGTTCGGTCGCGCGATCGGTGAGTTCCAGGGCGTGCAGTTCATGCTGGCGGACATGGGCACGAAGATCGAGGCCGCCCGGCACCTCGTGTACGCCTCCGCGGCAGCCACCGAGCGCGGCGACGCGCGTGCCGGGTTCATGGCCTCGGCGGCGAAGTCCTACGCATCCGACGTGGCGATGTCGGTGACCACCGACGCGGTCCAGCTCTTCGGCGGCGCCGGCTACACCCGCGACTTCCCGGTGGAACGCATGATGCGCGACGCGAAGATCACGCAGATCTACGAGGGCACCAACCAGATCCAGCGCATCGTGATGGCGCGGGCCCTGCTGGCACGATGACACCGGAAGTCCTCATCACGACCCGGGACGGCGTCGGCTGGATCACGCTCAACCGGCCTCGCGCGCTCAACGCCCTCACCCACGCCATGGTCCGGGCGATCGACGCCGCCCTCACCCGGTGGGAGTACGACGACACCGTGCGGGCCGTCGTGATCGACGGCGCCGGCGAGCGCGGGTTGTGCGCCGGCGGCGACATCCGCTCGATCCACGACGACGCCCGCACCGGCGGCACCGCATCACCCGGCTTCTGGGCCGACGAGTACCGGCTCAACGCGCACATCGCCCGCTACCCCAAAACCTACGTGGCGCTGATGGACGGGCTGGTGCTGGGCGGCGGGGTCGGCGTCTCCGCCCACGGATCCCTGCGGGTGGTCACCGAGCGCTCCCGGGTCGGCATGCCCGAAACCGGCATCGGGCTCACCCCTGACGTCGGCGGCACCTACCTCCTCTCCCGCGCCCCCGGCGAGCTGGGCACGCACGCCGCGCTCACCGCCGCCCACCTGTCCGGCGCCGACGCGATCCACTGCGGACTCGCCGACTTCTTCGTGCCCAGCGACCGGTTGGCGGACCTGCGTGCCGCCCTCGCCGTGCGGGAGCCGCGCGAAGCCGTGCGCATGTTCGCGCAGGCACCCCCGGACAGCGGCCTGGCCGCCGATGCGGCATGGATCGACGCCTGCTACTCCGCCGACACGGTCGAGGAGATCCTCGACCGGCTGCACGAGGCAGGGTGCAGCGCCGTCGCCAAGGAGATCGGCGCCAAATCCCCGACCGCGCTCAAGGTCACGCTCCGCGCCCTGCGGACGGCCCGAGCGCTGCCCAGCCTGGAGGCCGCGCTCACCCAGGAGTACCGCATCGCCTGCGCGAGCCTGACCGCGCCGGACCTGGCCGAGGGCATCCGGGCGCAGATCATCGACAAGGACCGCGACCCGCGCTGGTCACCCGCCACACTCGGCGAGGTCACCCCGGCCCTGGTCGACAGGTTCTTCGCCCCGCCGGCACACGGCGACCTCTCCCTACTCACGCAAGGAAACCGATGACCGACACCATCCGGGTCGACCGCGGCGACGACGGCGTCGCCCTCATCACCCTCGACCGCCCCCACGCGCTCAACGCGCTGAACCTCGCCATGATGACCGAACTCACCACCGCCGCAGCCGAACTCGACCGCGATCCCACCATCGGGGCGATCGTGCTCACCGGCTCCGAGCGCGCGTTCGCCGCCGGCGCCGACATCAAGGAGATGCAGCCGCACAGCTTCAGCCACGTCTACGCCACCGACTGGTTCGCCGGCTGGGACGCCCTGACCCGGGTCCGCACCCCGCTGATCGCGGCCGTCGCCGGCTACGCCCTCGGCGGCGGCTGTGAACTCGCCATGATCTGCGACATCCTGCTCGCCGCCGAAACCGCGAAGTTCGGCCAGCCCGAGATCACCCTCGGCATCATCCCCGGCATGGGCGGTTCCCAGCGGCTCACCCGTGCCGCCGGCAAGGCCAAGGCGATGGACCTGTGCCTCACCGGACGCACCATGAACGCCGAGGAAGCCGAACGCGCCGGCCTCGTCTCCCGCATCGTCCCCGCGGACACCCTCCTCGATGAAGCGCTGTCCGTCGCCCGCACCATCGCGGGCATGTCCAAACCCGCCGCCATGATGGCCAAGGAAGCGGTCAACCGGTCCTTCGAGACCAGTCTGTCCGAGGGAATCCTGTTCGAACGCCGCGTCTTCCACTCCACCTTCGCCACCCAGGACCAGAAGGAAGGCATGGCCGCCTTCATCGAGAAGCGACCACCGTCCTTCCAGGACCGCTGACGCAACTCGCCGGGGCGGCGGATCTGGTCCCCACGGGCCAGGCCCGCCGCCCGGCGGTCGCTCCGGCCGGTTATCCGCTGGTGGCGTCAGGGAATCCAGCGGGCCGGCCGAAGAGCTGTGCGCTGCCGTGCGCGCGTTTGAAGTACAGGTGGGCGTCGTGCTCCCAGGTGATCGCGATGCCGCCGTGCAGCTGGATCATCTCCGCGGCCGCGTGTTCGAACGCCTCCGAGCAGACGGCCTTCGCGGTCGCCGCGTCCACCGGCAGATCGTCTCCGGTCAGCGCGCCGTACAGCGCCGACCGGGCGGCTTCCACGTGGACATGGACGTCGGCCATCCGGTGTTTGAGCGCCTGGAAGCCGCCGATGGGCCTGCCGAACTGGCGGCGCTGCTTGCTGTACTCCACGGTCAGCTCCAACGCCCGCGCGGCGGCCCCCACCTGTTCGGCCGCCAGCGCGACCGTGACCAGATCCCGCGCCCGGCTCAGCGCCGGCCCGTAATCTCCCAGGTCGAGACGCCGGGCCGGTGCCGCGTTCATCTCCACAGTCCCCAGCCGACGGGTGGGATCCATCGTGGTGACGTCGGCCCGGCTCGCCCCATCGACGGCAACCTCGAACAAACCCACGCCGTCGTGGGTGCGAGCGACCACGAGCAGGACGTCCGCATGGGCGGCGTCGAGGACGTAATGCGCCCGGCCGTCGACGCGGCCGTCTCGGGCACGGCACGCCGGGTGGTCCGGCGCCCACGAGCCGTCCTCCCCGGACCACGCCAGGGCGGCGATCGTGCTGCCTGCGGCGATGCCGGGCAACAATCGCCGGCACTCGTCGTCGTTCCCGGTGGCCAGGATGGCTTGACCGGACAGCACGGCCGAGCCCAGCATGGGCGACGGGGTGAGGGTCCGGCCCAGTTCCTCGAGCACCACGCAGACCTCGGCAAGCCCGGCTCCCAGGCCGCCGTGCTCCTCGGGGATGCCGAGGCCGGCCACTCCGATGTCCTCGCACAGGGTGGACCACAGCTTGTCGTCGTAGCCGAGTGGCGACTCCATCGCGGACCGGACCTCGGCCGGCCCCGACCTCTTCGCCAGCAACGCGCGAACGACCTCTCGCAACGCGCGGGCTTCGTCGGTTTCCCTCGGATCCGTTCCGTTCATCGCCGCCCCGCCATCGTCCGAAGGATGCGCTCGCGGTGGAACGCCCCGGCGCCCCAGGCGCCGGCCAGTGCCCGGACTTTGGTCAGTCGGAGGCCGAGGTCGTGTTCGGCGGTGTAGCCGATGGCGCCGTGGACCTGCAGGGCGGTGCGGGCGGCGAGGTAGGCGGCGTCGCCGGCTTTGACTTTGGCGGCGGAGATGTCCTGTGGGCTGCCGGTGACGGCGGCGCCGTGCACGAGGGGCCGGGTGAGTTCGAGGTGGGTGGCGACGTCGGCGAGCAGGTGTTTGATCGCCTGGTATTCGCCGATCAGCCTGCCGTATTGGCTGCGTTGCTTGGCGTAGGCGACCGAGGCGTCCAGCAGCCATTGCCCGGCGCCGAGCAGCTGCGCGGCCACGGCGAGAACGCCGAGGTCGAAGGCCCTGCCGCCGGTC
>NZ_JBHZEN010000083.1:0-43647 GCF_050958625.1 Amycolatopsis sp. 3B14 | reverse complement strand
GGACCGCACGGTCAAGAACTCCGTGACACCCGAGGAAGTGGGAAACACATGGGAAAGCTGGACGGCAAGGTGGCGATCGTGACCGGTGGGTCGCGGGGCATCGGGGCGGCCTCGGCGCTGGCGCTGGCAGACGAGGGCGCCGACGTCGCGATCAGCTACTCGTCCTCGGCGGATCAGGCCAAGGCCGTGGTCGCCGACCTGGAGGCGAAGGGGGTGCGGGCGGCGGCTTTCCAGGCCGACCAGTCGGACGCGACGCAGGCGGCGGGCTTGATCCACCACGTGGCCGAGCAGTTCGGAAGGCTGGACATCCTGGTCAACAACGCGGCCGTGAGCGGTGGCGGCCTCGTCGGCAGCGAGCTCGTCGACCACGCCGCCATCGAGCGGCAGCTCGCCGTCAACTACACCAGCGTGGTGGCCGCGATCCAGGCGGCGGTGCCGTTGCTGCCCGATGACGGGCGGATCGTCAGCATCAGCTCAGGTGTGGCCACCCGGGCGGGTTTCCCGGGGATGGCGTACTACACAGGCACGAAGTCGGCCCTCGAGGGTTTCAGCCGGGGCGCGGCCCGCGATCTGGCGCACCGGGGCATCACGGTCAACGTCATCCAGCCCGGGTTCGTCGACACGGAAGGAAACCCGGCCGACGGCCCGGCCGCATCCACATTCCTCCCGACCGCGGCGATGGGGCGGTACGGCAGGCCGGAGGAGATCGCCGCGGGCGTCGTCTTCCTCGCCAGCCCGCAGGCCTCCTACGTCACCGGCGCGGTGCTGCGGATCGACGGCGGATACGCCGCATAGCCCGACCGCGCAAAGTTAACCCCGCATGACCTGATCCGCCTCCGCGAAACGATCACCGATACACCACGTTAACGCCGGCGAAGCGGCGGTGACACCGCTGCCGGGTGCACTGTTCCACGACCCGCACCAGTTGCGGGGCGCGTCTAGGGTTCCGCCACCGCCGGGTGGGTCTGGTCCGAGAGACGCAGGCGGTCCGCGCCGGATGCGGAACCGTTCCACGGCGGGAGAAAAGCCCGGGAGGCCATCACGGCCCCGGGCTGCGTGCGTGGTCCGGGGACTGATCCGGAGGTGGGTATGTCCGTCACGCATCCCCCAACCACGCCAGACGCCGACGCCGGGGACCTCTCCGGCTTCGGCTACGGCCAGCAGCTGAAACGCAAGATCGGGGCCTACGGGTCGTTCGCCGCGGGGTTCTCCTTCGTCTCCATCCTCACGACCGTCTTCCAGCTGTTCTTCTTCGGCTTCTCCTTCGCCGGCCCGGCGTTCTTCTGGACCTGGCCGATCGTGCTGGCGGGGCAGCTGCTCGTCGCGCTGTGTTTCGCCGAGCTGGCGGCCCGCTACCCGATCTCGGGCGTCATCTACCAGTGGTCGAGCCGGCTCGGCGGGCGGTTGTGGGGCTGGACCGCGGGCTGGCTGATGATCGTCGCGCAGACGGTCACCCTCGCCGGCGCCGCGATCGCCCTGCAGGTCGTACTGCCGCCGGTCTGGTCCGGCTTCCAGCTGATCCCCGGCGACTCCGCGCTGACCTCCCCGACCGGCGCGGCCAACGCGGTCCTGCTTGGCGTGCTGCTGCTGGCCGTCACCACGGCGGTCAACGCGATCGGCGTGCGCCTGATGTCGGTCGTCAACAGTGTCGGCGTCACCTGCGAGCTGGTGGGCGTCGCGCTGTTGTGCGTCGCGTTGTTCTCCCGCGCCGAGCGCGGCCCCGGTGTGGTGCTGCAGACGCAGGGCGTCGAGGGCCACAGCTACCTGTGGGCGTTCGCGGTGTCCGGGTTGATGGCCGCCTACGTGCTGGTCGGCTTCGACAGCGCGGGCGAGCTGTCCGAGGAGACGCACAACCCGCGCCGCACCACGCCGCGCACCATCCTGCGCGCGGTGCTGATCTCCGGTCTCGGCGGCGCGCTCATGCTGCTGGCCACCCTGATGGCCGCGGGTAGCGTCACCGACGGCAGCCTCGGCGACCCTGCCCTTGGCCTGCCCGGGGTGCTGATGAGCCGGCTCGGCGACACGCTCGGCCGCGTCTTCCTGGTGGACGTCGCGATCGCGGTGACGGTGTGCACGCTGGCGATCCAGACCGCCGCCACCCGCATGGTGTTCTCGATGGCCCGCGACCGCGTCCTGCCCTTCGCCGACGGCCTGGCGAAGGTCAACCCGCGCACCGGCACCCCCGTCCGCGCCTCCGTGGTGGTCGCGGTGGTCGCGGCCGCGGTGCTGCTGATCAACATCGGCAACCCGGCGCTGTTCACCACTGTCGCGAGCGTCTGCATCATGCTGCTCTACTTGGCCTACCTGATGGTGACGTTGCCGCTGCTGGTCCGCCGCCTGCGGGGTGAGCTGCCTGCCGCGCCGGGTTACTTCGGGCTCGGCCGCTGGGGTGTGGTCGTCAACGTGCTCGCGGTGGCGTGGGGCGCGGCGATGGCGGTCAACCTGGGCTGGCCGCGCGCGGAGGTGTTCGACCCCGAAGGCGGGCACCCGTACCTGCAGTGGTTCGCTCCCCTGTTCCTGGCCGGCGCCCTGCTCGTGGGCGCGCTGGCCTACTTCGTGCAGGCCCGCCGCCCCGCGCTGGCGCCGGTGCTGGAGGGTGCCGCGTGAGCGAGGTCCTGCTGTCCCACGAGATCCCCGGCGGCGCCGCGTGGTCGGTCCTGGTCCGCGGCGGCCGGGAGCTGAAACTGACCGCCACCGGAGACGGGGCGAACTGCTCGACGCTGCTGTTCGCCGCGCACCACCCGGTCGACCGGCTCAACGTTCCGGACACGTTGAAAGCCCAGATGAGCGCCCGCATCCACGCGCCGATGGTGCTGATGTCCGACCGTGGCACCGCGTTGTGCTCGGTCACCGGGTCGTCCCTGGACTGGCACGACGCGCTGAGCGGCCATTCCGTCGACGTGGCGAAGTACGGCCCGTCGTCCTATTCGGCCGATCGCAACGCGTGGCGCCGGTCCGCTCGCGACGGTTTCCTGAGCGAGCTGCGCAAGCACGGACGCGGGCCGGCGGACCTGCACGCGTGCGTCAACTTCTTCAGCAAGGTCGCGATCTCCGGCGACGGCCTGCTGACCTTCGCGCCCGGCCACGCGTCGGCCGGTGACTGGGTGACCCTGCGGGCGGAGATGGACGTGCTGGTCGTCCTGTCCACGTCGCCGCACCCGCTCGATCCACAGTGGAATCCAGGCGGCGTGCTGGCCGAGGTCCGGCCCGCGCCCGAACCCGGCGAGGACGATCCGTCGTGGACGTTCCGCGACGAAAGCGCCCGCGCCCTGCGAGCCGCCCGGGAGGTGCTGGCATGACCGGCACGATCACCGAGGCCGCCCTCGACACGACCGTCGCCGACGGTGACGGCTTCCTCGGCACGATCCCGGCAGGCGGCACGTTCCGCATCGTCGACCTGCACGGCAACCAGGCCGTGGACACGCTGTTCTACGACGCCGCCGACCTCGACAACCGCTACAGCGCGATGGACACCGTGCGGGAGCAGGGCAGCGCCTACCTCACCGCCGGGTCGCGTCTGCTGTCGGTGAGCCTGGACGTGCTGGCCACGATCACCGCCGACACCTGCGGCCGCCACGACACCCTGGGCGGGGCGTGTGCGCAGGAGTCCAATGTGGTCCGTTACGGCGAGCACACGCGCCACCAGCACGCCTGCCGGGAGACGTTCCTGCGCTACGGCGCGCAGGTGGGCATCGGCGCGCGGCAGCTCGGGCACAACATCAACTTCTTCATGAACGTGCCGCTGACCGCCGAGGGCGGCCTGACGTTCGAGGACGGCCTGTCCGCGCCGGGCAAGTACGTCGAGGTGCGCGCCGAACGCGACCTGTACGTGCTGATCAGCAACTGCCCGCAGCTGAACAACCCGTGCAACGGCTGGAACCCGACGCCGGTGCGGCTGCTGGGCTGGTGGTGACCGTGGAGGTACTGACACCAGGAACGCAGACGGCGGTGCAGGACCTGTCCGGCAGAGGCGGCATGTGGGACGTCGGGGTGCCGCCCTCGGGCGCGTGGGACGACCTGTCCTTCGCGCTGGCCAACGCCGCGGTGGGCAACCCGCCGGACGCGGCCGGCCTGGAGGCGGTGGTCACCGGGCCGGTGCTGCGCTTCGACCGGCGCACCACGGTGTGCCTGGCCGGCGCGGCGCACCGGGCCACGGTGGACGGCCGTCCGCTGCGGCCGGGGATCGTCACGCCGGTGGCGGCGGGGTCGGTGCTCGACATCGGCCCGTGCGACGGACCCGGGATGCGCGCGTACCTGGCGGTCGCGGGCGGGATCCGCGTCCCGGAGGTGTTCGGCAGCCGCGCGACGTTCCTGCTCGGCGGGTTCGGCGGCCTCGACGGGCGGGCGCTCGCCGCCGGGGACCAGCTGACCGTCGGCCGCACCGAGAACCTCACCGCGCCGCTGGACGTGGCGCCGGTCCTGCCCCACATCGGAACCGAGTGGACGGTCCGGGTGCTGGCCGGACCACACGGCGCTCCCGAGTACCTCACCGAAGAGGGCGCGTATTCGCTGCTGGAGACACTGTGGACGGTCGACCACCGCGCCGACCGCACGGGGGTGCGGCTGACCGGTCCCCCGCCGAAGTGGTCGCGGCGCGACGGCGGTGAGGCGGGCCTGCACCCGTCGAACATCCACGACAGCGCCTACCCGGTCGGCGGGATCATGCTGTCCGGCGACACGCCGGTCGTGGTCGGGCCGGACGGGCCGAGCCTCGGCGGGTTCGTGGTGCCGTTCACCGTGATCCGCGCGGACCGGTGGATGCTCGCGCAGGCCCGGCCGGGCGACCCGGTGCGGCTCGCCTTGGTGTCCCCGGCGGAAGCCGAGGTCATCAACGCGGAGCGGGCCGCACTGCTGGCCGATCCGCGGGCGGCCGTCGCGGCCGAGTTCGCCGGCACGCCCGCTCCGGCCCCTGCGATGCCCGCGCCGCGACCGGAACTGTTGCGGGAGCACGGTTTCCTGCGGGAGCGGGCGGATCCGGCGGTGGTGCTGCGCCGGGCCGGTGACCACCACCTGCTCGTCGAGGCCGGGCCCGCCGTGCTGGACCTGCACGTGCGGGTGTGGGTGCACCTGCTCGCCGAGGCGCTGCGGGCGACGGCGACGGACGGGGTCACCGAGATCGTGGAGGGCGTGCGCTCGCTGCTGGTCCAGGTGGATCCGGGCCGGCTGCCGCTGGAACGGCTGGCCGGGCTGCTCGACGAGCTGGCCGGTGCGGTGCCCGATCCGGCCGGGGTGACGCTCGACGTGCGGGAGGTGACGCTGCCGATCGCGTTCGACCACCCGGCCGCGCACGAGGCGATGGCGCGCTACACGCGTTCGGTGCGGCCGGACGCGCCGTGGTGCCCGGACAACGTCGAGTTCATCCGGCGCATCAACGACCTGCCCGCGCGGGACGACGTGTTCCGGATCCTGCGTGAGGCCACGTACCTGGTGATCGGACTGGGCGACGTGTACCTGGGCGCCCCAGTGGCGTTGCCGATCGATCCGCGGCACCGGCTGGTGACCACGAAGTACAACCCGGCGCGGACGTGGACGCCGCAGAACGCCGTCGGCATCGGCGGGGCGTACCTGTGCGTGTACGGGATGGAAGGCCCCGGTGGCTACCAGCTGGTCGGGCGGACGGTCCCGGTGTGGCGGCACGTGCCGGGCTCGGACGAGCCGCCGTGGTTGCTGCGCCAGTTCGACCGCCTGCGGTTCACCCCGGTCACCGCGGAGGAGCTGGGCGATCTGCGGGCGGACGTCAAGGCCGGGCGATCCGGGTTGGACACCCGACCGGCCCAGTTCTCGTTGTCCGAAGTGGACGAGCTGGAGTCGAGGCACCGCGAGGAGATCGCGTTGTTCCGCAAACGCAGGCAGGCGGCGTTCGACGCCGAACGGGAGAGGTGGGCTCGATGACTCCGCTGGTCGCGCTGAAGGCGGCGCGGGACGTGGACCAGCCGGCGTTCATCTCGCTGCTGGACGAGGACCGGGTTCAGTCCACCTCGGATGGTCCGCTGGCCGGAATCCCGTTCGCGGT
Organism: Amycolatopsis sp. 3B14; assembly: GCF_050958625.1. NCBI lineage: Bacteria > Bacillati > Actinomycetota > Actinomycetes > Pseudonocardiales > Pseudonocardiaceae > Amycolatopsis > Amycolatopsis sp. 3B14. Next base: position 37,634 of record NZ_JBHZEN010000083.1, on the reverse strand, counting down.
CAAGGACAACATCGACATCGCCGGGGTGCCGACCACCGGCGGGTGCCCGGCGCGGGACACCCCGGCGACCGAGACCGCGTTCGCCGTGCAACGGCTGCTGGACCGCGGCGCGGTGCCGATCGGCAAGACCAACCTCGACCAGTTCGCCACCGGCCTGGTCGGCACCCGCTCCCCCTACGGCGCGTGCCACAGCGTCTTCTCGCCCGCGCATGTCAGCGGCGGGAGCAGCTCGGGCAGCGCGGTGGCGGTCGCGCTCGGGGTGGTGCCGTTCGCCCTGGGCACGGACACCGCGGGCAGCGGCCGGGTCCCCGCGGCGTTCAACGGCCTGGTCGGGGTGAAGCCGACCCGCGGACTGGTGTCCACGCGCGGGTTGCTGCCGGCGTGCCCGTCGCTGGACTGCATCACCACGCTGACCAGGACGGTCGCCGAGGCGCGGCCGGTGCTGGACGCGCTGGTGGCGTTCGACGAGGCCGATCCGTGGTCGCGGCCGGCGCCCGCGCTGCTGCCGCCGGGCGTCGCGCGCCGGATGCGGGTGATCGCGGTGCCGGACGGCCCGCTCGACCTCGATCCGGAGCACGAAGCGGCGTGGCAGGCGGCGCTCGCACACGCGGCGCGGGTCGCGCACGTGGTGCGGGTGGACGTCACGCCGTTCCTGGCGGCCGCGCGGCTGCTCTACGAGGCGGCGTTCGTCGCTGAGCGGCTGGCGGCGTTCGGGCACCTGCTCGACGGGCCGGGCGTGGACCCGACGGTGCGGAGCATCGTGCGGGGCGCGGACCGGTACTCGGGCGCGGACGCCTTCGCGGGCCTGCACGAGCTGGCCCGGTTGCGTCGGCTCGCGGAGCGGGCCTTCACCGGCGCGGACGCGCTGCTGCTGCCGGTGACGCCGGGGCACCCGACGTTGGCGGAGGTCGCGGCCGATCCGGTCGGGGTCAACACGCGGCTGGGCACGTTCACGAACATGGCGAACCTGCTCGACCTGTGCGCGGTCGCCGTGCCTGCCGGGTCACGGGCCGACGGGCTGCCGTTCGGGGTGCAGCTGCTCGCGCCGGCGTTCGCGGACGGGCCGCTGCTGGACCTCGCGGCGCGCTGGACCGGGGAGACCGTCGCACCGCCCGCGACCCGGACGCTGCTGGCCGTCGCCGGCGCGCACCTGTCCGGTCAGCCGGCGAACGTCGACCTGGTGCGGCTAGGCGGAGTGCTGCACAGCCGGGCCCGCACCGGACCCGGCCACCGCGTGTACACAGTGGACGGCCCGTTTCCGCGGCCGGGGCTGCTCCACACGGGAGACGGCCCGGCGGACGGGATCGAGCTGGAGGTGTGGGACCTGCCGGAGGCGGCGATCGGCGCGCTGCTGCCGACGATCGCGCCGCCCCTGCACCTGGGCCCGTTGACGCTCGACGACGGGTCCACTGTGCTCGGTTTCGTGGCCGACACCTCGTGCGCGGCCCCTGCCAGGGACATCACCGCGTACGGCGGCTGGCGGGCGTACCTGTCGAGCTGACGACGACGGACGCCCGTCCGAAGTGGACGGGCGCCCGTTGTCGTCAGTAACCGCGGTAGCCGCTGCCCTTGAGCATCGACTTCAGCCCGGGGTGACCGTCGAAACCGCCGTAGCGGCTGATGGTGTAGCGCACCCCGGCGATGATGTTGTGCACCGGGTTGAAGATGTCGTCGTAGCCGGGCAGCTTGTGCGCGTTGAAGGTCGAGTCGATGCACTGCATCAGCCCCTTGGAGGGGTGACCTGCGCGCCAGTTGCTGTCCCAGCGGTTGACGGCCTGGGGGTCGCCGCTCGACTCCTTGTCGATGATCGTGCGGATCGCCCGCACGTCACCGCCGTCGACCGGCACTCCCTGCGCCCGCATGACCCGGATGGCCTCGTTGATCCAGCCGGCGAGCTCGTCGCCAGTGGTGTCGAAGACCTCCGGGGCCGGAGCCGGCGCCGCGGCGGGGGTTTCCGCGGCGACGGTCTCCGTGGGGGCGGTCTCGGGGGCGGCGGGGATGTCCAGGACCGGCGCCGGCGTGGTGACGATCCACGTCGACGGCGGCCCGAGGACCGGGAGGACCGGGGTTGCGTCGGCGACCGGGGCAGCGCCGGCGACGGGCGCCGGGGGAACGGCTTCGCCACCGGTGCTCGCCATGGCGAGCGGGCTGGCGGAGCCGGCCATGGACATCATGAGCAGGCCCGCCGAAACGGACGTGCGCGTACTGATCCGGCCGAGGTTCTTCGGTTTGGCTGCGTGCCGTGGGCGGTACCTGTCCGGGGAAAACAGGAGCGCCTTTCGGGGAGCACGGTTGTTGGAATTATGGCTTCCCATGAACGGGAGGTCTCCTTGCTTGACGTTCAACCACGCCGACCCTGTCGGGGGCCAGGCCGGCGGGGGCCGTGCGGGATGCGGAACGGGGGATTTCCAGGTTCCCGCGAGGCCTCAGCCAGATTACGAACGCGCAACGGAGATATCACCAAACGGTGACTGAGCCCACAGTTTGAGGGGGTGGGGGCCGATCTTGCCGGACGGGTCTTCCCGCAGGTCAAAGCCAGCTTCTACCACTCGGTAACACCACTGCTACTCGCCTTGATCGGGGCCGATCCGAGGCGCCCGGAAGGTTACGCGACGGGGTGAATGGGTTCATGATCAGCCTACCGCGCACCCTGATCGGTACCCCCGAAGCGAGACGCGCGTCACCCCGCCGCGAATGCTTTGCACCATTCCACGATTTCCGGATTCCATTGTTTTCCGCGGCCGGGCGCCATTCTCGGGACAGTGCCGGATCGCGCCGGATTGCTTTCCTTCGGCACCGTTTGGTGAGAGCGCGGGGTGCAGGAACACGTAGGTGCCGCCGCGGGCGCGTACCTGATTCGCGCGACTTGCGGGACGGCCCAGCTCGCCTGGGCGGTCGCGTTGACAGCGGCGGATTGGCTCGCCGGTGGCCCAATCACATGCGGCCAGCAGCGGCAGGCCGTGACGGTACCGGACCTGGTACGCCGTGGAAGCGGCCACCGGGACGCGGGTGGCGACCCGCAACGGCCCGACCCGGGGTTCGGTGCGCAGCGCCACCACCTGCGCTTCCACCTCTGGCGGGGTCTGCCCGTGGCTGTGGTGCGGGCGGCTGGACCGATCGACCAGGCCCGCCGGGCCATGCTCGCGACAAACACACACCCAGCGGGCGACAGTGGTGTGACTGACGTGGAACCGCTCCGCCGCCCGACGAAGCGACCGCCGCCCCTGCTCCACGACCCACCGGGCCAGCCGCAGCCGGCCGGTGGGGGTCAATGGCGCCTGCCAAGATCATCCTCAGCGTGTCAGCTAGTCACCAAGGTCCCCGGACTGCACACCTAGAGCGGCGGCCTCCCTGACGGTGGGTCCCCACGGCCACTCGGCGCTCGCGACATGGCGCCATTCTTGACGTGCGGGGCTTGAGCGACACCGCGCGGACGCACCGCCGAGGTCCCGCACGGCGCCGGCAGCTCGTGGCAGAGTGATCTTCATGGAGCCGCTGGCCGACGGGGTGTACGAAGCTGTCCGGACGCACCGCCTGGACCGGGCACTCGAAGCCGCGCGGGGGCGCTTCACCCCGGAGTTCAACGCCGTCGACGATGCGGATGCGCCGGAGGTGATCGCGCGTCACGTGGCCGAGGCCGTGCGCCGGGTGATCGCCGACGAGCCCGACGGCGGCCGGCGGGTGGAGCTGGCCAACCGGGTGCTGAGCCAGCTGGCCGCCGAGGACGACCGGTTGACCGACGCCTTGCAGCAGCTCATCGCGTTGAGCGAAGTCACAGGCACCGGCGCGCGTAAGCACATCCGGCCGGTCACGCCGCTCTCCCAAGCCGCGTTGCTCACCAACGCCAGGGAGGAGCCGAGCCTGTCCGCCGAGCTGCGCGCCGAGCTGGCCAGCGCAGACCGGGTCGACCTGCTCTGCGCGTTCATCCGCTGGCCGGGGCTGCGGCTGCTGGAGGACGTCCTGCTCGATCTGCGCGACCGCGGCGTGCCCTTCCGCGTGCTGACCACGACGTACGTGGGTGCGACCGAGCGGCCCGCGATCGACCGTCTGGTGCGGCGGTTCGGCGCCGACGTCCGGGTCAGCTACGAGACCCAGTCGACCCGGCTGCACGCCAAGGCGTGGTTGTTCCGCCGGAACTCCGGCTACGACACCGCGTTCGTCGGCAGCTCGAACCTCTCCCGCTCCGCGCTGGTGGAGGGCCTCGAGTGGAACGTCCGGCTCTCCGGCGTCGCCACCCCCGAACTGCTGCGGAAGTTCGAGGCCACCTTCGACACCTACTGGGAGTCCAGCGCCTTCGTCCCGTACGACCCGGACACCGACGCGGACCGCTTCGACGACGCCCTCCGGCAGGCCGGGCGCCGCACCAGTGCGCCGGCCACGATCAGCCTGGCCGGGCTGGAGGTCCGGCCGCTGCCGCACCAGCAGGAGATCCTCGAAGCGCTCGAGTCCGAGCGCCAGGTCCACGACCGGCACCGCAACCTCGTGGTGGCCGCGACCGGCACCGGCAAGACGGTGATCGCCGCCCTCGACTACCGGCAACTGCGGGCCGACGGCGACCTCACCCTGCTCTTCGTCGCGCACCGCAAGGAGATCCTGCAGCAGGCGCTCCGCGTCTACCGCGAAACGCTGATCGACGAAACGTTCGGCGAGGCTTACGTCGGCGGCGCACGGCCGGAGCGGTGGCGGCACGTGTTCGCCAGCATCCAGGGTCTGCACGCGCACGGCATCGAGAAGCTGCCCCCGGAACACTTCGACATCGTGGTGGTCGACGAGTTCCACCACGCCGAAGCGGCGACCTACCAACGGCTGCTCAACCACCTGCGCCCCAAGGAACTCCTGGGGCTCACCGCCACTCCGGAGCGCAGCACCGGTGGCGACGTGCGGGAGATGTTCGGCGGCCGGACGGCGTTCGAGCTGCCGCTGTGGGAGGCCCTGTCCGCGGACCTGCTGATCCCCTTCCACTACTTCGGCGTCGCCGACGGGACCGACCTGGCTGGCGTGGAGTGGAAGCGCGGCCGGTACGACGTCACGGGTTTGGAGCGCGTCTACACCGGCAACGACGCCCGCGCGGCGAAGGTGCTGAAGGAACTGCGGGACAAGGTGACCGACGTGGGCACCATGCGTGCCCTGGGGTTCTGCGTGAGCATCGCGCACGCCGAGTACATGGCGCGGGTGTTCCGGAAGGCCGGGATCAACGCGTTGGCGGTGTCCGGGAACAGCTCGCCGGGCGACCGCGAGCGCGCCATCGCCGCGCTCCGGGCACGGGAGGTCAACGCGTTGTTCGCGGTAGACCTGTTCAACGAGGGCCTGGACATTCCCGAGGTCGACACCGTGCTGTTCCTGCGGCCCACCGACAGCGCGACGGTGTTCCTGCAGCAGCTGGGCCGCGGTTTGCGACGCGCACCGGGTAAGGCCGTGCTCACGGTGCTGGACTTCATCGGCCAGCACCGCAAGGAGTTCCGGTTCGACACGCGGTACCGGGCGCTGACCGGGGCGAGCCGGCGCGGGCTGCAGCGGCAGATCGAGCAGGGCTTTCCGTTCCTGCCCGCCGGCTCCCAGGTGGTGCTGGACCGCGTCGCGCAGCAGATCGTGCTCGACAACGTCCGCACGCAGCTGCGCTTCACCCGCGCCCAACTGGCGGCCGACGTGCGTTCGCACGGCGATCTTCCGCTGGCCGCGTACCTGGACGCCGCCGACCGCGAACTGGTCGACGTCTACCGCGGCGGCGGTTCGTGGACCGGGTTGCGGCGCGACGCCGGGCTGCCGGTTCCGCCCGCCGGGCCGGACGAAGGCGGACTGCTGCGGCGGATGGCCGCGTTCACGCACGTCGACGACCCGGAGCGGGCCGAGGTGTACCGGCATCTGGTCGCCGTCGACGGGCCGGCCTACGAGGAACTCACCGAACGGCACCAGCGGCTGGCCCGCATGCTGCTGTTCACGCTGTGGCCCAAGCGGCGCGATTTCCCGTCCTACCGCGCGGGTCTTGAGCACCTGCGCCGGCATCCGGCCGTGTGCGCGGAGATCGCCGAGCTGGTCACCCTCGGGCTGGACCGCGCCCGGCACGTCCCGGCCTCGCTCGGCGAGGGCCTGCAGCACGTTCCCCTGGCCGGTCACAGCCGGTACCGGCGGGAAGAGATCCTCGCCGCGCTGGGATACGCGACCCTGCAGCGAGTGCCGGGCAACCACGTGTCCGGCGTCGCGTGGTGCGAGGACACCAGGACCGACGCGCTGCTGATCAACCTGCGCAAGAGCGAGAAGGACTTCTCCCCGACCACGATGTACCGCGACTACGCGATCAGCCCCGAGTTGTTCCACTGGGAGTCGCAGAACGCGACCTCGCTGGACTCCCCCACCGGCCGGCGCTACCTCCAGCACCGCGCGCAGGGCAGTCACGTGGTGCTCTTCGTGCGCGAGACGAAGACCGACGACCTCGGGGCGGCGCCGTTCGTCTGCCTCGGTCCCGCGTCGTACGTGGAGCACCGCGGCGAGCGGCCGATCGCGATCACCTGGCGGCTGCACCGGCCGATGCCCGCGGACGCGTTTTCGGTGGCCAGCGTCGCCGGGTGAGCCGTTCTCAACCTCCCGGTTGACAACGCCGCCTCGACGGGCCTAGCGTCGTCCTCAACCGAGTAGTTGAGGAACCCAGGTGGACGAGACGACCGAGCAGCTCAACCGTGTGTTCGCGGCCCTCGCGGATCCGACCCGGCGCGACCTGGTCGCCCGGCTGGCCGCCGCGGACGCGACCGTCGGCGAGCTGGCCGAGCCGTACGACATGAGCCTCCAGGCGATCTCCAAGCACGTGAAGGTGCTGGAGGAAGCCGGCCTGGTGACGCGCAGCAAGGTCGCCCAGCGGCGGCCCGTCCACCTCGACGCGGAGGTGTTCGACCTGATGACGAAGTGGATCGAGCGCTACCGCCGCACGGCCGAGGAACGGTACCGGCGCCTGGACGCCGTGCTGTCCCGCATGTCCGACACCGACCAACCCCAGGAGGACGCATCATGACCAGCACCCGTCAGGAAGCCCGGATCGTCGCGGCCGACAAGGTCCCGACGATCGAGATCATCCGCGAGTTCGACGCCCCACCCGCGCACGTGTTCCGCGCCCACGTCGACCCCGACCTCCTCGCGCAGTGGATCGGGCCGCACTCGCTCACCACGAGGATCACCAAGTGGGACGCCCGCACCGGCGGCGAGTGGGCCTTCGCCAACGACCGGGACGGCGAGGAGATCGCGTCGTTCTTCGGCAGTTTCCACGAGGTGCGGCCGGACGAGCGGATCGTGTGGACGTTCGCCTACGAGGGCGATCCCGACGGCGTCGCGCTGGAGACGATCACCTTCGAGGCGATCGACGGCGGCCGGACGCGGCTGACCACCCTCAGCGTGGTCAAGGACTTCGAGACCCGCGACGGCATCCTGTCCAGCGGCATGGACGTCGGGGTCAACGAGGGCTACGAGAAGCTCGACGCACTGCTCGCCAAGGGAGCCTGAGATGACGCCTGCCCAGCAGCACGCGCACGACGCGGCCCGCTTCACCGAGCTGGTCGAGTCCGCGGGTCCCGGCGACTGGACGCGGCCCAGCCCGGTCGCCGGGTGGACGGCGCTCGACGTCGTGAAGCACCTCGTCGAGTGGTCCCGCGGCTTCCTGCGGGGCGCCGGGATCGAACTCCCCGCCCTGGACGTCGCGGCCGACCCGGCCGCGGCCTGGAAGCAGCACGCCGCCGACATCCAGGCGATCCTCGACGACCCCGCCGGGCGCGTGCTGAGCAACCCGCACACCGGCGACAAACCCGTGGACGAGGCGATCGACCAGTTCTACACGGCCGACGTCTGGATGCACACCTGGGACCTGGCCAAGGCCCTCGGCCGCGAACCCGACCTCGGCCAGGACCGGTGCGCCGCCACGCTCGCCGGCATGCGGCCGATCGAGCAGCTCCTGCGGGACAGCGGACAGTACGGTCCCGCGGTGCCCGTCTCCGACGACGCCTCGCCGCAGGACCAGCTGATGGCCTTCATCGGCCGCGACCCGGACTGGCGCCCCTGACCGTCCATTCAGGACAGCAGCGGGTGCAGCGCCTCCGCGGCCGCCGCGGTGATCGTGTCCGCGACGAGCGCCAGCGCGCGCACGTCCAGTTTCCACTGCTGCCAGTACAACGGCACGTCCCAGTGCAGGCCCGGTTCGAGTTCGACGAGGGCGCCGGACTCCAGGAGCGGCCGGGCCTGCGGCTCCGGGACCAGGCCCCAGCCCAGGCCGGCCGCCACGGCGTCGCGGAAGCCCTCCGACGTGGGCACGTGGTGGCGGTGCTCCGCGGCGTCCACACCGGACAGTGCGCGGACGAAGCGGTCCTGCAGTTCGTCGGCCTGGTCGAAGACGATCACCGGCGCGCCGGGCAGCCACCGCCGGAGCCGGCCGGACCGGTGGCGGGCCACGAAGTCCGGGTTCGCCGCGGGCAGGTAACGCGCGAGCCCCAGCGGGCGCACGAGGCAGCCGGCGACCGGGTCCGGCGACGACGTCACCGCCGCCATCACCCGTCCCTCGCGTAGCAGCTCGGCGGTCCGCGTCTCGTCCTCGCGGTACAGCTCGAAGGACACCGGCGGATCGCGCGGCACCCGGGTGACGGCGGGCAGGAACCAGGTGGCGAGCGAATCGGCGTTCACCGCGATGGACAGGCGCGCGGGCTCGCCGGCGATCCCCAGCTCCCGCCGCGCGTCCTCGTTCAACGCGGCGAGCTGTCGCGCGAACCGCACGACGACCTGCCCGGACTCGGTCGGCCGGACCGGTTTGGTGCGCATCAGCAGCACCCGGCCGACGCGCTGCTCGAGGGTCTTGATCCGCTGGCTGACCGCGGACGGGGTGACGTGCAGGGCCGCGGCGGCGGCGTCGAACGTGCCCTCGTCGACGACCGCGAGCAGCGTCCGCACCTGGTCGATGGGCAACTCGGTCATCACGTGCGCTAATGATACGTAAAAATCTTTAGCTGTACTGTGCGCCGCCCGCTGCTTAGCGTGGGTTGCGTGAACGTTCTTTCCGCAGGTCTGGCCGGGTTCGGTACGGGCCTGTCCCTCATCGTGGCCATCGGCGCGCAGAACGCGTTCGTCCTGCGCCAGGGCGTGCGACGGCACGGGGTGGCGGCCGTCGTCGCGATCTGCGCCGCCTCCGACGCGGTGCTGATCGCGCTCGGCGTGGCCGGGCTCGGCGCCGTGGTGACCGCCTGGCCTGCGGCCCTCACCGCGGTCGGCCTGGCCGGCGGTGCTTTCCTGATCTGCTACGGCGTCCTCGCCGGGCGGCGTGCGCTGCGCCCGGCGGCCACCGGGTTGACGACGACGGGCGCCGCGGCCGGCTCGATCGGCGCGGCCGTGCTGACCTGCCTGGCGATGACCTGGCTGAACCCGCACGTCTATCTGGACACGGTGCTGCTGGTCGGTTCGGTCGCCGCGGACCGCGGGGACCTGCGGTGGATCTTCGGGCTCGGCGCGATGGCCGCCAGCCTGGCGTGGTTCGCCTGCCTCGGCTACGGCGCGCGGCTGCTCAGCCCGGTGCTGTCCCGGCCGGGCGCGTGGCGCGCGCTGGACGTCCTCGTCGCGGCGACCATGCTCGTGATGGGCACGATGCTGCTGGCCCGCGCGCTGTGACGCCTCAGCGGGCGCGCTCGTAGGTCGTCTCGATCGAGTAGTCCTTCTGCGGCCCGGTGACCCGCATGCGCACGGTGAAGCGGTTTTCGTCCGGGAACTCGTAGTGGCCGACGTAGGTGTCCTGTCCGCAGAGGTGTACGTCGGACGCGGCGGCCTGGTCGAGCCGGAGCACGTGCAACGTCCGCGGCGGCCCCGGCTCGGCGAAGCAGATGCGGATCAGTCCCGGCTCCAGCCGGTAGTGGTACTCGCGATAGACGTCGAGGACCTGCCCGCCGTCCAGGGTGAGCTGCCCGTCCTCGCGGTAGTGCAGCAGATCCGGCCCCGCGGGGCGGAACCGGGCCGACCCGGTCATCCGGCCGGTGCCCGGCAGCGCCCTGGTGATCGTCCACTCCCCCGGCAGGGCTGCGAACAGGCGCGCCTCCTCGTCGCTGGGCGGGTTGTCCATACGACCAGGATGCCCGAGGACCCGGACGGTCACAGGCAGGGCCAGGTCAGCGGCCGGGACGCAGCCCGGCGAGGTGGATGCGGAGGAAGCGACGCCAGCCGGCGTCGTCGCCGTCCGGCGAGGCTGCGACCACCCCTCGGAGCGCGACGATGAGCGCCTTGATGTCGTCGCCGGTCACGTCCGGCGCGAGAACCCCCGCCTCGACCGCCTTCCGCGTGAGCTGCCGGACTCGGTCCACTGTCCGCGCGCTCACGGCGTCCTCGGCGACCCGGTCGGTCAGTGCGGCGGCGTAGCGGCGTTTCTCGGCGTTGAAGGTCCCGACGAACTCGAGGAACCGCTCGAGACCGGCGGCGGGGTCCGGGTCCGCGAGCGCGGCCGCGGCGGCCTGGTCCATCTCCTCGACGAAGAGCCGCGCGATGGCGTCGAGGAGTTCGCCCTTGCCCGCGAACCGCCGGTAGATCGTGCCGACGCCGAGGCCGGCACGGGACGCGATGGCCTCCATGCTCGCCTGCGGTCCCTGCTCGGCGAAGACCGCGCGCGCCGCGTTGATGACGATCTCGTCGTTGCGCAAGGCGTCCCGGCGCGGTGCGCGGGGCGTGTTCGAGGGGTTCGTCCGTGGGGTCATCGCCATCGAGTGTACTAAAGCGGAATCCATCTTCCGTATTGTGTTATGGTGAATCCAGATTCCGTTTTAACTGGGAGGACCGTCATGAGGACCACGACCGGGTGGCAGAGCCTCGACCCCGCCACCAACGCACTGACTCGCGTCACCATCGAGCGGCGCGACCTGCGCCCGGATGACATCGCCGTGCGGATCGACTACTGCGGCGTCTGCCACAGCGACCTGCACCGCATCCACGGAATGCTCGGCGAGAAGGACCTCGTCCCCGGACACGAAGCGACCGGCGTCGTGGTCGCCCTCGGCCAGGCGGTCACCCGGTTCGCGGTCGGTGAGCGGGTCGCGATCGGGACGATTGTCGACTCGTGCGGTGAGTGCGCCATGTGCCTGGCCGAACAGGAGAACTACTGCTACAACCGCGCGACCACCACCTACGGCGGCACCGACCGCATCGACGGCTCACCGACGAAAGGCGCGTACAGCCGCGAGTACGTTCTTCGCGAGAAGTTCGCGTTCCACCTGCCCGACGGGCTCGACCCCGCCGCCGCGTCGCCGCTCATGTGCGCCGGTGTCAGCGTCTGGGAGCCCATGCGGGCCGCCGGCGTCGGCCCGGGGAGCCGCGTCGCCGTCGCCGGCCTCGGCGGGCTCGGGCACCTCGCCGTGAAGCTCGCCGCTGCGCTCGGCGCCGAGGTCACCGTCCTGAGCCGCAGCACGGCCAAGGAGCCCGACGCCCGCAGCCTCGGAGCGTCCGGACTGCTCGTGACCACCGACGACGCCCAGGTCGCAGCCGCAAGGGGCCGCTTCGACCTCATCCTCGACACCATCTCCGGTGACCACGAACTCACGCCGTTGATCGGCATGCTGGGCTTGGACGGCACGCTGTGCGTCCTGGGCAATCCCCTGCTGACCGGCCCGCGGCTCTGGGAACTCGGAGCCGGCCGCAAGAAGCTCACCTCCTCCGGCACCGGTGGACTGCGGCAGACCGCCGAGATGCTCGAGTTCTGCGCCGAGCACGGCATCACCGCCGACGTCGAAGTCCTTCCCTCGAACAAGGTCGAAACCGCCCTGAACCGGCTCGCCACCGGCGACGTCCGCTACCGGTTCGTGCTGGACATGTCCGACCTCGACACCCCGGCCGCCTGAGGTCGCGAATGGACGACCCGCGGGTCTTCGTCCCCGGACCTAGCTGAGCCCGCTGCTGTCCCAGCCGAGATTCGGGGCGACCGTCCGCGCGGCGTCGGTCAGCAGCCGGATGTTGTCGGCGAGTCCGAAGGCCGGTGGGAGGAACAGGACGATCTCCTCGGCGGCCGCCAGGCCGGGGTCGGCGAGCACGGCCTCGGTGACCTCGTCGGGTGTGCCGTGGAAGACCGGGCTCATCCGCATCCCGGCCGGGAGGTCCGCGCCGATCACCGGGGTCAGCGCTCCCTTCGGGCGGGACGCGGCCATGCCCTCGGTGCGCCGCTGCCGGTCGTAGGCGGCGTAGGTCTCCCGCAGCCCGGTGGTGGTGCCGGGCAGGACCGAGGCGGCGACGGCGACCGGCGGCGGCTCGCTGCCGTGCTTGTCGCGCCAGGTGGTGCGGTAGACGTCGATCAGCCGTGCCTGGTGCTCGCCGAAACTCACGCCCTCCGGGACGTCGTGCAGCACCGTCCCGGTGATCAGCCCGATGCCGAGTTCGGCGGCCCGCGCCGCCGACCCGAGACTGCCCGCGCCCTGCCGGATCCGGGACCGCAAGCCCGGGCTGTGCGGGGTGACCCGCAGTTGCGTGCCCACCGGCGCGCCCTGCCCCGGTCCGTCCACGATGTGCAGCGCCGCCCCGGCGATCGCGTCGAGGAACCGCTCCTGGCGGCGCTCGGCCTCGGTGCGCGCGTCCGTGCCGACGGCGCCGAACACCGCGTCCCAGGTGGCGTTTCCGCTGGTGGACACCGCGAGCTGGAGGCGGCCGCCGATGAGCAGGTCCGTGGTGCCCGCGGCCTCGGCCAGCAGCACCGGGTCCTGGTACCGCATCGGGATCACCGCGCTGCCGAGCGTGATGCGCTGCGTGTGCTGCCCGGCCGCGGCGAAGAACGGCAGCGGCGAGGACAGGTAGTGGTCGAAGTGCCGCTGGTAGGCCCATCCGGACTGGTAGCCGAGCGCCTCGGCCGCCTGGAACAGCTCGATGCCCTCCCGGAGCCCCGCGCCCGGGTCGTCGCTGAACGACACCCGCGTGTTGAAGCCGAGCCTGCGCCCCGTCACGACAGCTCCTGCGCGCCGGCGGGGATCGAGTCGATGAGGGCCCGTGTGTAGGGCTCGCGTGGACTGTCGAAAATGGACTCGACCGGCCCGCTCTCGACGATCCGCCCCTGCCGCATCACCGACACGGTGTGCGCGAGTTGCCGCACCAGCGCGAGGTCGTGCGACACGAACACGTACGTCAGCCCCAGCTCGGCCTGCAGCGACAGGAGCACCTCGACGATGCCGGCCTGCACGGTGACGTCGAGCGCGGAGGTCGGTTCGTCGAGCACGATCACGTCCGGCCGCAGCACCAGCGCCCGCGCGATCGCGACCCGCTGCCGCTGACCGCCTGACAGCGCGGCGGGTTTGCGGCCGCGGAGCTCGTCCGCCAGCCCGACAGCGTCCAGCGACTCGCGGACCCGGTCGGCGCGTTCGCGCCGGGTCCCGACGCGGAACCGGTCCAGTGGCTCCCGCACCAGGCGCTCCACTTTCCACGTCGGATCCAGTGAGGTGTACGGGTTCTGGTAGACCAGTTGCAGGTGCCGCCGCACGGACCGCAGCGCGGCGTGCGAGCCGCCGGTCACCTCCTCGCCGGCCACCTCGATGCGGCCCGAGTCGGCGCGTTCGAGGCCGAGCAGCAGGCGGATGGCGGTCGTCTTCCCGGAGCCGGATTCGCCGACGAGCGCGTGCGTGGTGCCCGCGCCGACGCGGAACGACACGTCGTCGACGGCCCGCAGCGCGCGGCCGCCGACGGTGAAGGTCTTCGTCACGCCGCGGACATCGATCTTGGGCGCAGAACCGCTGAGCCGCTGCGCGCCGACGTCGCGCAACCGGCGGTAGCGGTCCGGGTTGAGTGCCGGGACGTCGGCGTGCAGGCGCCGCGTGTAGTCCGACCCCGGCGAGGAGAACACCTCCGCGGTGGGCCCGGCGTCCTGCACCACGCCGTCCTTGAGCACGACCAGTGAGTCGGCGCGCTCCGCGGCGATCGCCAGGTCGTGGGTGATGAGCAGCAGGCCGATGCCGAGGTCGGCGCGCAGCCGGGACAGCAGGTCGAGGATGCGCCGCTGGATGGTCACGTCCAGCGCCGACGTCGGCTCGTCGGCGACGAGCAGCTCGGGCCCCGGCAGCACGGCCAGTCCGATGAGGACGCGTTGCAGCATGCCGCCGGAGAGCTGGTGCGGGTAGGAGTCGTAGACGCGCCGTGGGTCGTCGAGACCGACCTGCGCGAAGGTCTCCAGGATCCGCTCGTGCCGCCGGGCCGCGCTGGGCTCGTCCAGCAGCGCGGCGGCTTCCCTGGCCTGCGCGCCGATGGTCCGGACCGGGTTCAGGGAGCTGCCCGGGTCCTGCGGCACGTACCCGATGCGGCGGCCACGCAGGCGGCGGAACCGGCGTTCGGGCAGCGACAGGACATCCTGCCCGTCGAACTCGGCCACGCCGCGCGCCCGGCCGCCTTCGGGCAGCAGACGCAGCAGCGAGCGGGCGATGGTCGACTTGCCGGAGCCGGATTCGCCGATGAGCGCGAGGCTGCCTGCCCGCGGGAGCTCGAAGCTCACGCCGGTGACGACCTGGTGGTGGCCGTAGGCGACGGTGAGGTCCCGCACGCGCAGTAGCGTCCCGGTGGTCGTGGCCGCCGCGGGGCGGTCGAGGGTCAGTTCGTCTTGCGGAGCCATCGGCTGATCCTGTTCACGGAGAGGACGGTGGCGATCGTGACGAGCGCGGGCGCGTAGACCAGCCAGGGGGCCAGCGGGTAGTCCTTGCCCACCGAGATGAGCAGGCCCCAGTCGGAGGCGGGCGGCGGGTCGCCGTAGCCGAGGAACGCCAGCCCGGCGATGACCAGGATGGACAGTCCGAACTGGAGCACCGCGAGCGTCAGCACCGAGCGGGAGGCGTTGGGCAGCACGTGGCGCAGCAGGATGTGCCACCGCGACCCGCCCTGCAGGTAGGCGGCCTCGACGAACACGGCGCGGCGGGTCTTGATGACCTCGGACCGCATCACCCTGGCGAACACGGCCACCGCGGACACCCCGGTGGCGACCGCGGCGTTGACGGTCTGGAAGCCGAGCGCGCTGACCACGATGACGGCGAGCAGGAACTGCGGTATCGCCAGCAGCACGTCGACCAGCCGCGCCAGCGCGCTGTCGGTCCAGCCGCCGGCGAACCCGGCGACGAGCCCGATCACCCCGCCGACCACGACGCCGATGCCGACGGCGATCAGCGCGCTGCCGACGGAGGTGGCGGTGCCGTGCACGACGCGGCTGAACAGGTCGCGGCCCAGGTGGTCGGTGCCGAACCAGTGCCCGGCGCCGGGTGGCAGGAACTTGTCCGCGGGCACGCCGGCGGTCGGGTCCTGGCCGGTGAACAGCCCGGGCAGCAGCGCCCAGGACAACACGACCGCCACGACCGCGAACGACAGCACCACCGTGGGCGGCACCGCCGCGCGGCGCCGGGAAGCCGGGCGGGCGGCGGAGACTGCGGAGACCGTCATGCCGCCACCTCCGCACGCCGCCGTTCGGGCAGCAACCGCACCCGCGGGTCGAGCAGCGGGTAGACGAGGTCGGCCAGGAGGTTGACCACGACGAACGCGACCGCGGCGAGCGAGACCACCGCCTGCAGCACCGGCAGGTCCTGCGCGGTCACCGACCGCTGCACCAGGCTGCCGATGCCGGTGCGCCCGAAGATCTGCTCGGTGATCACGGCGCCGCCGAGCAGCTCCCCGACCACCAGCGCGAGCACCGTGACCACCGGCAGCGCCGACGGTTTGAGCAGGTGCCGCAGGAACAACCGCGTCTTGCCGAGCCCGCGGGACCGGGCGAGGAACGCGTAGTCCTGCCGGGATTCGTGGTCGAGGTTGGCGACGAGCACCTCGGCGACCTGCGCGGAGACCGGGATGCCGAGGGCGACCGCGGCGAAGAACGTCGCCCACGAGCCCTCGGAGTCGATCACCCGGAACAGCCCGAGCTGGAACGCGAACACCTGGATCAGCACCAGGCCGATGACGAAGTTCGGCATCGACAGGAACAGCGACGGGAAGGCCCGCAGCACGCCCTGGCCGTAACGCCGGGGCAGGTAGCGGGTGCCCAGCGCGATGGCCAGCGCGAGCACCAGCGCCACGGCCAGCGCGGCGGCGGCGAGCGCGAGCGTGGACGGCAGGACCTCGCCGATCATGCGGCTCACCGGCAGGTGCGTGCGCAGCGAGAGGCCGAGGTCCCCGGTCACGAACCGCGACAGCGACTCCCACAGCTGCACGTACACCGGCTGGTCGAGCCCGTAGTAGGCGATGATGTCGCGGATCTGGTCTTGCGTGAACGCGTTCTGCGGGTTGTTCAGGACGGCCGAGACCGGGTCGCCGGGCAGCACGCTGATCACCACGAAGGTGAACACGTAGGCGAGCAGGATGACCACGATCGCCTGCAGGACCCGCCGCAGGGCGTAGGTCGCGTAGTCGCGGTTCATGACGGGGACCTCAGCCGAGCCAGGCGGTGTAGTAGCTGGCGTAGGCGATCCCGTTGTAGGTCACGCCCTGCAGCTTCGGCGACTGGAGGTAGATCCGCTGCACGATCTGCGTGAGCGGGACGAAGTAGCCCTGCCGCAGCACGTGTCCCTGCAGCTGGTCGAGCGCCGCGTCGCGGTCGGCGACGGTCTTGGCGCCGGCCACCGCGGCGCCCAGCCGCACGAGTTCGGGGTCGCTCTGGCCGAGGCCGAACCAGTTCTCGCCCTTGTTCGCGTCGGTGAGCACGCCCGCGACGGTGCCCGCGTCGATGAAGCTGCGGGTGATCTCGTAGGCGGGCACGTTCGGGTTGCCCGGCTTGTCGACGCGGGAGCTGTAGGTGACCACGTCGAACGCCTGGAGCGTCACCTTGAAGCCGATCCTGCCGAGCTGCTGCGCGACCAGCTCGTCGATCGACTTCGAGGTCGCCAGGTAGGGGTTGGGGAACAGGGTCAGCGCCAGCTGCTTGCCGTCCTTGGCGCGCACACCGTCCGCGCCGCGCACCCAGCCCGCCTCGTCGAGCAGGCGGTTCGCCGTGGCTTCGTCGTAGGCGAAGTCGGCGCTGTGGTCGGTCACCCCGGGCACGTTGCTCTGGATGAACGACTTCGCGGGCAGCCAGTCCGGTGTGTAGACGGTGGAGATGATCTCGTCGCGGTTGATGCCGTGCTGCAGCGCCTGCCGCACCCGGATGTCGTCGAAGGGCGCGACCTTGGTGTTGATCGCGTAGCCGTTGACGAAGCCGAGGTAGCGCGGGGTGGCGGTGGTGAAGCCCTGCGCCTTGAACGACGCCAGCTCCTGCGGCGAGGGGTTGTAGGCCACGTCGGCCTGGCCGGACTGGACGGCGGCGGTGCGCACCGACGGTTCGGCGACGAGCTTGTAGGTGATCGAGTCCAGGTAGGCGGGACCCTGGTGGCCCAGCGCCGGGGGTCCCCAGTTGTAGTCGGCCCGCTTCTTGAGCACCACGCTGTCGCCTTCCTTCCAGGAGGCGACGACGAACGGGCCGCTGCCGATGTCGTTGGACAGGTCGGCCTGCCGGTCGGCGGGCAGCGCCAGGGTCTTCGGCGAGATCAGGATCGAGCCGTGATAGCCGAGCGTCGGAATGAACCCGAGCGTCGGGGCGCGGAAGAACACCTTGACGGTGGCCGGGTCCACCACCTGGGCGTGGTCGTAGGTCTTGGGGAACAGGCCGATCGGGTTGATGCCGCGGGCCGTGTCGCCCTTCGCCCAGATGTCGAGATTGGCCAGCACGGCGGCGGCGTCCAGCGGGGTGCCGTCGGAGAACGTCACGCCCTGCTTGAGGTGCAGCGTGAACTCGGTGGCGTCGGCGTTCTGTTCCCACCGTTCCGCGATCCACGGGCTGACCGCGCCCTTGTCGTCGACGTAGACGAGCTTGTCGGTCACGTGTCCCCAGATGTGGCCCTGGAAACTGGAGATCGAGCTGTTGTTGGGGATCCACGTGTCGCCGAGCGAGTCGATGAGGAACGTGATGTCGCCGCCCGGTTTCGGCTGGCCCGAGCCGCTTCCCGTGTTCGCCGTGCCCGGCGCGCACGCGGCGAGGACGACGACGGCGGCGAGGCCGGCGATCAACCGGGTGATGCGGCCGGGTGGTCTGACGCGGGGAGTCTGCATGGCAGGCAACCTACGAGCGCGCGGGCCGCGCGGTCCAAGACGAAATGGGGATGGGATCCCATCGAGGAGTCTGATCGGCCGGTTGCGGGAACCGCGGCGCGCGTGTGGTTAGTGTCGGGGCGTGGGCCGGACGAGCGAGACGAGCGCGCACTGGGGAACCTACCGGGTCGAGGTGTCGGCCGACGGCCGCGGCGTCGTCGCCGCCCGGCCGTACCCCGACGATCCGGACGCCGCACCGGCGATCGGCAACGTGGCGAGCGCGCACGGGCACCGCTCCCGGGTGGCCCGGCCGGCGGTGCGGCGTCGCTGGCTGGAGCGGGGGCCGGGGCCGGACGACCGGCGCGGAGCACCGGACGACGAGTACGTGGAGGTCGGCTGGGACACGGCGCTGGACCTGCTCGCCGGTGAGCTGGCGCGGGTGCGGTCGATGTTCGGCAACCGGGCGATCTTCGGCGGTTCCTACGGCTGGGGCAGCGCGGGCCGGCTGCACCACGCGCAGAGCCAGCTGCACAGGTTCCTGAACACGATCGGCGGTTACACGCGCTCGGTCAACGACTACAGCCGCGGCGCGAGCATGGTGCTGCTCCCCCACCTGATCGGCGCACCGGCCACTGTGGACCTCCGCGGGAAACCGGTGTCCTGGCGCGACATCGCCGAGCACACCGATCTGCTGGTCAGTTTCGGCGGCCTGCGGCGGTCCAACACGTGGGTGGTGCCGGGCGGGCACGCGCGGCACGCCGGGTCCGCTCTCGCCCGGGAAGCAGGCCGCAGCACGGAGGTGGTGGCGCTGTCGGCCCAGCGGGACGACGTGTTCGCCGATCTGGGCGCCGAGTGGATCGGCGTGATGCCCGCGACCGACACGGCCGTGATCCTCGCGCTCATCCACGTGCTCGTCACCGACGGCCTGGCCGACGAGGAGTTCCTCGCGACCTACACGGTGGGGGCCGAGCGGGTTCGCCGGTACGTGCTTGGGGATGTGGACGGCGTGCCCAAAACGCCTGAGTGGGCGGAGCGGATCAGCCGCACCCCGGCGGGCGTGATCCGCGAGCTCGCACACCGGATGGCGGCCGGGCGCACGCTCGTCAACGTGGTCTACGCGCTGCAGCGCGGCGAACGGGGCGAGCAGCCGGTGTTCGCGGCGCTGACCCTGGCGGCGTTCCTCGGCCAGATCGGGCTGCCCGGCGGTGGGTTCGCGCACGGGTTCGGCTCGATGGGCGACTACGGCGTGGGGATCGCGGGGGCGCCGCTGCCGACCTTCCCGCAGGGGCGCAACCCGGTGCCGGACTTCATCCCGTGTGCCCGCATCAGCGACCTGCTGCTGCATCCGGGCGAGGAGATCCCCTACAACGGCGGGCGGCTGCGGCTGCCGGAGGTCAAACTCGCCTACTGGGCGGGCGGGAACCCGTTCCACCACCACCAGGACCTGCGGCGGCTGCGCCGTGCGCTGTCCCGGCTGGACACGTTCGTCGTGCACGAGACGCACTGGACGCCCACCGCGCGGCACGCGGACGTGGTGCTGCCGGTGGCGAGCACGCTGGAACGCGACGACCTGGCGGCCGGCGCGGGCGACACCCGGCTGCGGGCGGTGCCGCGGGCGGTGCCGCCGCACGGGGAGGCGCGTGAGGAGTTCTGGATCTACACCCAGCTCGCGTCGCGGCTCGGCGGGGATTTCGCCGAGGGGCTGGATTCGCGGCGGTGGCTGGAGCGGATCTACGAGGAGTGGCGGGACGCGCCGGGGTCGCCGCCCGCGCCGCCGTTCGACGAGTTCTGGCGGGAGGGCGGGGTGGCGTTGCCGCGGGAACCGCACTCCGACCGGGTTTTCGAGGCCTTCCGGGCGGATCCGGCGGCGCACCCGCTGGGGACGCCGAGCGGCCGGATCGAGTTGTTCTCGGTGACGCTGGCGGGGTTCGGCCTGCCCGATTTGGGAGGGCACGCGCAGTGGCGGGAGCCGGCGCAGTGGTGGGGTTCGCCGCTGGCCGCGGAGTTCGACCTGCACCTGCTGTGCAACCAGCCCTCGCACCGGCTGCACAGCCAGCTGGACATGGGCGCGGCCAGCCAGTCGACCAAGGTCGCGGGCCGCGAGCCGCTGCGGCTGCACCCGGCGGACGCGGCCGCGCGCGGCCTCGCCGACGGTGATGTCGCGCTGGTGCGCAGCGCGCAGGGCAGCCTGCTCGCGGGTGTCGTGGTGACGGACGCGCTGCTGCCGGGTGTGGCGCAGATGCACACCGGCGCGTGGTTCGACCCGAGCGCGCCGGAGGTGGCGGACTGCGTCAACGGCAACGTGAACGTGCTGACACGCGACGCCGGGACGTCGACGCTGACGCAAGCCACGAGTGGCGCGCACGTGCTGGTGACCGTGACCCGGTACGAGGGGCCGCTGCCGCCGGTGCGCGCCTACGACCCGCCCCGGCTGGGGAGTGAACGGTGATCCAGCTACGGGCCTAACGTCGGAGCGCACGGCAGGTGCTCGAACACCGCCACGATCGCGTCGGTCACCCCGCAGGCACTGGTTCGCTGTAGGTCACACCCCCAGCACGCGCCGCCCCGCGGCGAGCAACGCGGCGTCCTCCTGCGGCGGGTGCACACGCACACACAACACATCCCGCAAGTGCCGCTCCAACGCATTCCGCCGCGACAACGCCGGATTCCCCAGCGCCGCAACCGCCGTCTGCACCGCGGCCACCACCGCCCGCGCGATCGCGACCTTGATCACCGGCAGCTGCGGCAGTACCGCCTCCTCCCCCGCTTCGACGCGCAGCAGCGCGCCGTGCAGCAGGGTTTCCGCCTGCGCGATCTGCAGGTCGATCTCGCCGGCCACGGACTGGATCCGCTCGGTCGTGGCGATCGGCCTGCCGAGCGCGCCCGGCACCCGCGAGCGGGCGAAGTCCGCGAACGCCCGGCGGGCCGCCTTGGCGACGCCGAGGTAGAGCGCGGGGTGACCGAACCCGCCGGGCGCGGTCGTGGCCGCCGGGTCGCGGTAGACGCCGTCCGGGCCGCGCGGGATCTCCACGAACGCGTCCGGGGGCAGCTCGACCCCCTGGTAGATCACGTCGTGGGTGTTGGAGGCGCGCAACCCCAGGTGGTCCCACGTATCGACCCAGGTGATGCCGGGCCGGTCGGCGGGGACGATCACGTGCCCGACGCGCGGGGCGTCCGGATCGCCGCCCGGCTCGGCGGCCACCGCCCACACCACGTGGTAGGCCAGCGCTTCGCCCCCGGTAGCGTAGGACTTGTGGCCGTCGAGCACCCAGCCGGATCCGGTCCGCCGCACGGTCGTCTTCGGCAGCCCGCCGCGGGCCGGGGCGCCGAGTTCGGGTTCGGCGCGGATGGCGTTGACCGGCGCGGGCCCGGCCAGGGAGCGTTCGAGCAGGTCGTCGTACAGCTCGCGGGGCCAGTGCGGGTTCGCGGCCTGGGCGGCGTGCGCCATCAGGGTGTTGGCGGCGATCAACGCGACCGACGGGTCGCCCTCGCCGAGCGCGGTGAGGATGCGCGCGGTGTCCCGCGGGCCCGCGCCGGGCCCGCCGTACTGGCGGCCGACGGTCGCGGTGAGCAGGCCGGCGCGGTGCGCGGCCGCCAGGCCCAGCACGGGCACCGCCCCGGTCCGGTCGTACTCCTCGGCCGTCGCGGCGACTTCCGCGGTGACGGCGGCCAGCGAGTCGTCCGTGAGGTCCGGGACCGGGATGGCGTGCGCGATCGCGGTCATGCGTGCTCCTGCGCGGTGGCGTAGCGCCGGTAGTCCTCGCCGTAGTTGCCCAGGTGCTCGGCCTGCAGCCGCCCGCGCTGTCCGGTGGCCGCGCGGTGCGCGAGCTCCTGGCGCACCAGCGGCAGGACGTGACGTCCGTAGTCCACGGCGTCGTTGAGGGTGTCGTAGCCGCGGATGCTGACCAGGTCCGCGCCGCGGTCGATGTAGTCGAGGATCGCCGCGGCGACGGTCTCGGCCGACCCGACCAGCGCGGTGGACGCGCCGGCGGCGTTGGTGACGGCGGCCGTGCGTGTCCACAGTGCACGGTCGTACAGCTCGGCCTGCTCGGCGAACGCCAGCGCCCGCTGCGAGCCGACGTTCTGCGGCGCGGCCTGCTGGTGGCGCTGCTTGCCGTAGGCGGCGGCGCGGAAGGTGTCGGCGATCTTGGCGACGTAGGTGTGCGCCTTCTGCCAGGCCTCCTCGTCGGTGCGGCCGACGATCGGGCGGAAGGTCACCCAGATCCGCGGCAGCGTAGTGCGGCCCGCGGCGCGCGCGATCCCGTGCACCCGCTCGATCTCACCGCGCAGGTCGTCCAGCGGCTCGCCCCAGAAGCTGAAGATGTCGGCCTTCTCGCCGCCGATCGCGAACGCCTCGTCCGACTGGCCGCCGATGGAGATCGGGATCGGCGAGTCGTAGGGCGCGAAGCCGGGGCCGAAGTCGT
Organism: Amycolatopsis sp. 3B14; assembly: GCF_050958625.1. Lineage (NCBI taxonomy): Bacteria > Bacillati > Actinomycetota > Actinomycetes > Pseudonocardiales > Pseudonocardiaceae > Amycolatopsis > Amycolatopsis sp. 3B14. The sequence goes on along the minus strand of NZ_JBHZEN010000083.1, from coordinate 15,210 downwards.
CGAAGGTGTAGAACTCGCCGGAGTGACTGAACGGGGCCGGCTCGGTCCAGGCGCGCCGCAGCAGGTCGATGTACTCCGAGGTGCGGGCGTAGCGGCGGTCCTTGGGCAGGTAGTCGCCCTGGCGGGCCTGTTCGGCGTCGCTGCCGCCGGAGATCAGGTGGACGACCGCGCGCCCCTCGGTGAGCTGGTCCAGCGTGGCGAGCTTCTGGGCGGCGACCAGGGGGAAGGTCGTGTTGGGGCGCAGCGCGACGATCGGCTTGATCCGCTCGGTGAGCTGGCCGACGGCCGAGGCGACGACGAACGAGTCGGCCGTGTTCGAGCCGTAGGGCAGCAGTGTGTAGTCGAACCCGCCGTCCTCGAGGGCACGCACGTACGTGCGGAAGTACTCCAGGTCGATGCCGCGGGTGGGGATCGGGTTCAGCTCGGTCGACGGGTTGAGGTGCGACAGGCTGATGAACTCCACCCGCGGGGATGCGGTTTCCGGGATCGTGTGGTCGAAGGCGGGCGCACTGGTCATGATCGGACCGTAGGCCGGGGCGTCCGGCGCCGTCCAAGACAAACCGGGGATGGGAACCGATAGCCCGGTGTTATGGACGCTGCTCACGCGCCACGCGCCGCGGTCACGAGCTGCAGGTGCGGCCGCTGCGCGAAGAACTCCACGCCGGCGGTGAGCGCGGCCTGTTCCACCTCTTCGGGCAGGCCGCGCCGGGTGACCATGCGCAGCTGGGTGGTGCCGGCTTCGGGCAGGTCGCTCCGCACGCTCAGCCCCGTCGGCCGCCCGCCCGCGCTGGGCAGCAGGGCGACGCCGAGACCGGCCCGGACACCGGCCAGCACCCCCTCCAGGGTGGTGGACTGCGCGGCGACCTCGACGTGGCGGTCGTCGGCGGCGAGCACGGACAGCGCCCGCTCCCGGATGCCGCAGGGTTCCTCGAACGCGATCAGCGGCAGCGTCCCCTCCGGCGGGGCCCAGCCGCGGGCCGAGTACCAGACCAGCGGCAGGCTCCCGACGAGGTGCCCGGCGCTGCGCCCGGTGGGGTCGAGGATGAACGCGAAGTCGACGGTGCCCTTGGCGACGGACTCGGTGAGCTGCGTCGACCGCCCGATTTCGAACCTGGTGGCGCACAACGGGAACGCGGCCTGCAACGCCCGAATCATCTCCGGCAGGATCTGCTCGGCGCTGTGCTCGGTGGAGCCGACGACGATCGTCGGCGCGCGCTCGGCCTCCAGCCGCCGCAGCGACGCGTCGTGCACCTCGATGATCCGCCGGGCTTCGGCCAGGACCCGCTCGCCCTCGCGGGTGAAGCGCATGGTGCGGCCGTCGCGCTCGAACAGCTTGCGCTTGAGGCCGCGTTCCAGCAGCCGGACGTGCTGGCTCAGCGCGGGCTGGCTGATGTGGCGCACGGCGGCCGCTTTGCCGAACCCACCGCACTCGGCGATCGCGATCAGCGTCCGCAAGTGTTCCAGGTCGAGCGAGTTGGTCATGCGTCGATTACAGCACCACCGGCTGTGGCTGACCGCTATGTGAGACGGCACCCATCACGGTCGCTCATGGGTAGCCATCGCGAACCGCTCTTGGACGCGGCGCGGTGGTCCGGGTCAGGCTGTCCGCGTGACCATTCCTGCGATTGCCACCACTCCCACCGAGTGGGACGAGCCGTCCGGCCTCGCCCCGCGCGGCACCGTCGTCGTGCTCACCGGCCGCGGCGAGACCCCGGCCTCCTACCAGCGCTTCGGCAGGCGGCTCGCGGCCGACGCCTACCGGGTGCGCGTGGTCGAGGTGGACCTCGACGACGTGGCGTCCGCGCGCGCGGCGGTCGCGGCGTTGCTGTCGGACACACCGGAGCCGAGGGTGCTGGTGGGGTCGGACACGGGCGCCACGCTGGCCGCGTCGCTGGCCGGCGAACTGGACCTGGTGGACGGCGTGGTGCTGGCCGGGCTCGCGCTGCCCGGCAGCGCCCGGGACGGCGACTGGGACGACGAGCTCGAAGCCCGCACCGCGTGCCCGACGCACCGTCGGATCCTCAGCGAGGACACCGGTTTCACGCGTGGCGCGCTCGCCCAGCCGGTGCCGTCGGGGTGGTCGTTGCGCGTGCCCGCGAAGCCGGTTCTCGTGCTGCACGGGAGCGCAGATCCGGTGACTGCGGCGGCCGCGGCGTTCGAGCCGTTCCGCGGCGTGCCCACCGCGCGGCTGCGGGAGATTTCCGGCGGGCGGCACGACGTGCTCAACGACGTGTCCCACCGCGCGGTGGCCGCGAACGTGGTGCTGTTCCTGGAAAGCCTGCGCCTGGGCCGTGATCTGCCCGCGATCGTGGTGGACGTCCAGGGCTGATGGGGTTCCTGGACGAGCTGCGGGCGGTCGTTCCGGTCCTCCCGGCGTCGGCGGCCGGGGACCGTTCCGGGGTCGCCGGTGACGGGCTCCCGCTCGCGATCGCCCGTCCGGACACTGTGGACGGTGTGCGGGCGGTGCTGCGGCTCGCTTCCGCGCACGGCGTCCCGGTCGTCCCGCGCGGCGCGGGCACCGGGCTGGCCGGCGGAGCGGTGGCCAGGCGAGGTGAGCTCGTGCTGGACGTCAGCGGGCTGGACCGGATCGTCGAGATCGACCCGATGGACGCGCTGGCCGTGGTCGAGCCCGGGGTCCGCACCGCGGAGCTGGACCGGGCGGCGCAGGCGTTCGGCCTGCGGTATGCGCCGGACCCGGCGAGCGCGGAGATCTCGACGATCGGCGGCAACATTGCGACGAACGCGGGCGGGATGCGGTGCGTGAAGTACGGCGTCACGCGGGAAGCGGTGCTGGGCCTGGACGTCGTGCTGGCCGACGGCAGGCTGATCAGGACGGGGCGCCGCACCGTGAAGGGCGTCGCCGGGCTGGATCTGACGTCGTTGTTCGTCGGTTCGGAGGGCACGCTGGGCGTGGTGGTCGGCGCGACGCTGCGGCTGCGCCCACTGCCTGCGCGCACCCTCACCGCGGCGGCGGCATTCGACTCGGTCGCGGCGGCCGCGCGGGCGTGCGCCGAGCTCACCCGGCAGCGGCGGGAGCCGAGCGTGCTGGAACTGCTGGACGGGGCGACGCTGGAGGTGATCGACCGCGCGCAGGGCACCGATCTGGCGGCGCGGGGCGGTGCGCTGGTGATCGCCCAGGCCGACGGACCGGCCGCCGAGGAGGAGATCACGGCGATCGCGAAGGTGCTGGCGGAGGAGGCGACGTGGTCGGAGTGGAGTGACGACGCCGAGTCCGCGGAGCGGTTGTTGTTCGCCCGGCGGATGGCGCTGCCGTCGATCGAGCGGTTCGGCCGGGCGCTGATCGAGGACATCTGCGTGCCGCGGTCCCGCCTCGCCGAGGCCTTCGCGGGGGTTTCGCGGATCGCGGCCACCCACGGCGTGCGGATCTACAGTTTCGCTCACGCCGGCGACGGCAACCTCCACCCGATCGTCGGCTACGAGACGCTGGACGCGGCGGTCCGCCGCGCCGGGGACGACCTGTTCGCGCTGGCGCTGGACCTGGGCGGCACGGTCACCGGCGAGCACGGAGTGGGGCTGCTGAAGCGGGACTGGCTGGCACGCGAGGCGGGCCCGGAGGTGCTGTCGGTGCAGGCCGCGGTGAAGACGGCGCTGGACCCGCAAGGAATCCTCAACCCGGGAAAGGCTTTTTGACGCGGCTGTTCCGCGGGTGCACGACTCTCGCGCGGCGAGTCAGTCTTCGGTGCGCTCGGTGAGTCCGCGGGCGGCCAGCACCGCCAGGCGGACCCGGTTCGTGGCGCCGGTCTTGGGCATCAGGTTGGCGATGTGCGTCTTCACTGTGGTGACCCCGAGGTGCAGCTCGGCGGCGATCTCGGCGTTCGACAGCCCCTGCCCGAGCAGGGCGAGCACGTCCTGTTCCCGTCCGGTCAGCTGCCACCGGCCGGGAGCGGGCGCTTCGGTGCGCTCACGCGCGGCGACCGCGGCGTGCACGAGCCGCCGGAGCACCGCCGGACTGAACGGCGCGTCCCGTCGGGCACCCGGCGGATCGCGTCGAGCGCCTCTTCCGGCATCGCGTCCTTGGCCAGGAACCCGTGCGCGCCGGCCCGCAGCGCCGGGTACAGGTGCTCGTCGTCGTCGAAGGTCGTCAGCACGATCACCCGCGTCGCGGGCCGCGCTGCGTGCCTGACCTGCTCGTCGCGGAGTCCGCGCCGCTGGCCGGGGTGTTCCTGCCCGGCGCCGTGGCGGTTCGCCGCGTTTGAACCGGCTGTTTTGGTCAACTAGGACCTGGTGGTTCCTTCGACGCCCGAGCCCACCGAGTACCTGCCCCGCGTCGGCGAGGTCCCGCCGAAACCGTGGTGGCGCAGGCCCCCGACGATCGCCGCGGCGGCTGTCCTGTTCGTACTCGCTGTGCTGTACGTGCTCGACCTGGCGCTGAGCTCCGGTGACATCCCGCGTGGCACGACCGTGGCGGGTGTGGCGATCGGCGGCATGAGCAAGTCCACGGCGGAGCAGACGCTGCGGGACGAGCTGACGCCCCGGCTCGGCCGTCCGGTTCAGGTGCTCGCCGGTGACCGGGAGATCCCGTTCGTCCCCGCGGAGGCCGGGGTGCGGGTCGATGCCGGGGCGACTGTGGCCGCGGCGGGTGCCCAGCCGCTGAACCCGTGGACCCGGTTGATGTCGCTGTTCCGCGACCGCGAGATTGCCGTGGTAGCCGAGGCGGACCCGGGCGCCCTGACCGCCACCCTCGACGAGCTGCGGGCGGCGGTCGACCGGCCGGTGGTGGAGGGCGGCATCCGGTTCGACGGGACCACCCCCGTCCCGGTCAATCCGCAGGCCGGGCAGGCACTCGACGCCGCGCGGGCCGAGGAAGTGCTGCTCACCGGCTGGGCCACCGCGGAGCGCGTGCCGGCTCCGGTGCTCCCCCGTCCGCCGAAGACCACACCGGACGGAGTGCGCGCGGCGCTCGACGAGATCGCGCTGCCCGCTGTCGCCGCGCCGGCAACGGTTCGCGGCGACGGCCGGGACGCCACTCTGGAGCCCGCGCAGATCGCCGCCGCGCTGACGTTCCAGCCCGGCGACAACGGCACGCTCGTCCCACGGCTCGACCGCGCGAAGCTCGGCCCGCTGGCCGATCAGCTCGCGCCGACGGAGAAGCCGGGGCAGGACGCGCGGATGCGGTTCGACAACGACCGGCCCGCGGTCGTACCGGCGGTCGACGGCCGCGCGGTCGACTGGGACCAGACCCTGAGCGGGTTGCTGGAGGAGATCCGGCCGGGCCGCGACCGGACCGCCGACGCCCGGTACGCGGCCGTGCCGGCGAGGATCACCACCGACCGGGCCGGGCAGCTCGGGATCACCGAGGTGATCGGCGAGTTCACCACCGGCAACTTCGCACCCGACTCCGGGATGAACATCCGGGTGGTCGCCGAGAAGGTGTCCGGCGCGATCGTGCTGCCCGGGGAAACGTTCAGCCTCAACGGGTACACCGGCCCGCGGGAGGCCGCGCAGGGGTACGTGGAGGCCGGCGTGATCGAGGAGGGCGTGCCGGAGCGCGAGGTGGGTGGCGGGATCTCGCAGTTCGCCACCACCCTCTACAACGCCGCCTACTTCGCCGGGATGACCGACGTCGAGCACAAGGAACACAGCTACTACATCAGCCGCTACCCAGCCGGCCGCGACGCGACGGTCTTCCAGAACCCGGACGGCAGCAGCGTCATCGACCTGAAGTTCGCCAACGAGTCCCCACCGGGGTGGCGACCCAGACGATCTGGACGCCGAAGTCCATCACCGTGCGGTTGTGGGGCACAAGGCACGTCACGGTCGAGTCGGTGCCCGGCCCGCGCGGCGACTACGTCGACCCGCACACGGTCACGAAACCGGCGGGCAGCACGTGCCAGCCGGCCCGCGGCAAGCCGGGGTTCCGCACCTCGGACACGCGGATCGTCCGCGACCTGAGCGGACGGGAGATCAGCCGCATGACGCGGACCGTGCGGTACGACCCCGAGCCCACGGTGCGCTGCGCCGGCTGACGAAAGCATTCCCCGAGCGCGCGGGACCTGGATCACACAAATACCCCTAGGGGGTACTTGCGCCACGTTCGTCCACAGGGCTAACTTCTCGGTCGTACACATACCCCCCATAGGTATAGGAGACCGAGATGAGAACCGACTCCCGCCGCTGGTGGGCCCTGGGGTTCCTCGCGCTCGCCCAGTTCATGGTCATCATGGACACCTCGATCATCGGGGTCGCGCTGCCGAAGATGCAGTCCGATCTCGGCTTCACCCCGGACGGCCTGTCCTGGGTGTTCAACGCCTACGTGGTCGCCTTCGGCGGGCTGCTGCTGCTCGGCGGCCGCCTGTCGGATCTGCTCGGCGCCCGGCGGATGTTCACCGCGGGCTGGGTCGTCACCCTCGCCGGTTCGGTGGTGGCCGCCCTCGCCGGCACCGCCGCGATCGAGCTGACCGGCCGGGTCCTGCAGGGCGCCGGGGCGGCGTTGATCGCGCCGTCGGCCCTGACGCTGCTGATGGTGCTCTTCGGTGAGCGCCCGAAGGAACTGACGAAGGCGCTCGCGCTCTACGGGGCGGCCGCGCCGGCCGGCGGCACCGCGGGTGTCTTCCTCGGCGGCGTGATCACCGAATGGCTGTCCTGGCCGTGGATCTTCTGGCTCTACGTGCCGATCTCGCTGATCGCGATCGCGGCCACGCCCGCCCTCATGCCGGTCACGCCCGCACGCCGCGGCGCTGTCGACGTGGCGGGCGCGGTGGCCGTCACCGCGGGCCTCGCGCTCACCGTGTTCGCCATCGTGCGCGCTCCCGAGCAGGGCTGGGGATCGGCGGCCACGCTGGGCGCGCTGGCCGGCGGGATCGTGCTGCTGGCGATCTTCCTGGTGATCCAGCGGTCCCGCCGGGTGCCGCTGGTGCGCCTGGGCATCTTCCGCACGCCGAACCTGGGCGCGGCGAACCTGGCCCAGCTGCTGCTGGGCGCCGCGTGGATCCCGATGTGGTACTTCCTCAACCTGTACCTGCAGCAGGTCCTGGGTTACGGCGCGTTCGCCGGTGGCGCGGCGCTGCTCCCGATGACGCTGCTGATCGTGATCCTGATGGTCGGCGTGGCGCCGCGCCTGATCGCCCGCTTCGGATCGAAGACCCTGATCGTGGCGGGACTGTGGGCACTGGCGGCGGGCCTGGTGTGGTTGTCGTTCGTCCGGCCGACCGGCTCGTTCCTGGTCGATGTCCTGCCGGCATCCCTCGTCGCCGCCCTCGGTCAGGCGCTGGCGTTCATCCCGTCGCTGGGCATGGCGATCTCCAGCGCGAAGCCGGAGGAGGGCGGGCTCGCGTCCGGGATCGTGAACACCGCCTATCAGATCGGCTCGGCGCTCGGCCTGGCCGCGATGACCGCGGTCGGCCTCTCCTTCGGGGCCGGTGAGCTCGGCGACGCGACCGCCCTCACCGACGGCTTCTCCGCCGCCTTCCTCGGCGCGGCCGCGATCGCCCTCGTCGGCGGGTTCCTCGGGCTGGCCACGATCCGCACCGCCCGGGCCGAGACCGCGTCGAAGCAGGAGGTGACGAGCCTCTGACCCCCGGCGACTGTTCCTCGCGAAGCGGCCGATGAGCGGCGAAAACGCTCGTCGGCCGTTCTCGCGTCGTGGCCTACCGGGCTTGTTCCAGTGGGTTCCGGCCGATGCGGGTGGCGAGGTCGTTGCCGATCGCGGCGGCAGCGGAGCTGTCCGGCTTGCGCTTGGCCTGGTCCTGGAAGCACCGCACGAACTCCTCGGCCAGGGTCAGCCGGGGATAGCGGTCCATCACTTCGGCCTGGAACGCGTCGGGGAAGTCGTCGAGGTGACGGCCGGTGATGTCGACCCCGGTGGAGCGGGCCAGGAGGAAGCCCTCCGGGTCCTCGTCCTGGTCCACCTCGTGCCACATGTGCCGGACGATCACCTCCGACAGGCGCTCGCGCCGCGGCCGAGGCCACCCGGCCCCCGCGGCGAACACCCACGCCACGTGACCACCGGCGACCTCGAAGGGCACCGTGTGGCTGTCGAACTCCGCGACCAGCCCGACGTCGTGCAGCAACGCCGCGACGAACAGCAACTCGGCATCGAAGGCCACGTCGTGCGCGGTCCCGTAGGCCGCCGCCCACGCGTACGCGCGGAACGAGTGGTTCAGCAGGGCGGGCGAGTGGTAGGTCTTCGCCACGTCGATGGCGTTGAGACAGACGGGACTGTCCGGAAGGGAGACATCGGTGAGCCGCATGCGCTCATTGTCGCGGAAACGGGTACCCATGACAGGGACAGGCACGCGCACGCCAGGGCGACGGACACTGCGGCCATGAGTTCATCGGGATCAGCCACCACCCAGGCGCCGGGCTTCGCGCGCAGCCGCGTCGGAGCTCTCACCGTGACCACCGTGTACGACGGGGCGCTGCCGATCCACGCGGCCGACATGCACGGCGAGTCTCCGCAGCGGATCACCGAGCTGCTGGCCGACGGTTTCCTCCCGCCGGAGGGCGACCCGCTGACGGCCGTGAACACCTTCCTGTTCACGTCCGCCGGGCGCATCGTGCTGGTCGACGCGGGCGCCGGCACCTCCCTCGGCCCGGGCACCGGTCATCTGACGGCGAACCTGCGCGCCGCGGGAACCCTGCCCGAGCAGGTCGACGACATCCTCATCACGCACCTGCACCCCGATCACGTCTTCGGCCTGCTCACGCCGGACGGAGACGCCGCGTTTCCCGCCGCGACCGTGCACGTGGCGGCCGCGGACGCCGAGCACTGGCTGGACGAGGAGGCCGCCGCGCGGGCCGAGGGCGTGCAGGCGCAGATCCACCGGTGGGCCGGGCTTGCGCTGGCGCCCTATCGCGCGCGAGGCCGGTTGTCCACTTTCGACTACGGCGACTCGCCCGTGCCCGGCGTGACGGCCGTCGACCTGCACGGCCACACCCCTGGCCACAGCGGCTACCTCGTCGGCGACGCGGATCTGCTGTTGTGGGGCGACACGATGCACTGCCACACCGTGCAGCTGCCCGCCCCACACGTGGTGATGGCGATCGACAGCGATCAGGAGGCCGCCCGCGCCGCGCGCCTGCGGTTGCTGGACGACATCCGGACCCACGGCTGGACAATCGGCGGCGCGCACCTGCCCTTCCCCGGCATCGGACGCCTCCACTTCCGCGACGGCGAGGCACGGTGGGTGCCTGTGCCGTTCCGCCCGCTGGCCTGAACACGCCCGCCGGCTGCGGGTGCTGGACCAGATCCGCACCCGCAGCCGGACGATCGCAGCCCTTGCCCGGCACCAGACACATCCGCCTCCGCGACAGCGAGGCCCACTGGGTCCCCGTGCCATTCCGCCCACTGGCCCGAACACCCTCGCCACACGCCTGCTGGTGCTGGACCAGAACCGGACCCCGACCGGCGGTTGCGGCCCTCCCGCGGCACCAGACCCATCCGCTTCCGCGGGAGCGAAGCTCACGGGGTCCCAGTACCGTTGCGCCCATTGGCCTGCCCCCGCCGGGGCCTTCTGGACCAGATCCGCACCAGCAGCCGGGCGATCGCAGCCCTTCCGAAACAACGGGGAGACCCGCATCCGCGACGGCCAGACCCACTGGGCGCCTGTGCCGTTCCGCCCGCTGACTCGACACCCCCGCCGCCCGCCTGCGGGTGCTGGACCAAATCCGCACCCGCAGGCGGGCGGGCGCGGCCCTTACCCGGCGTGGGCGCCCCGGTTCCGCGATGGCGAGCCCCACCGGGCCCCACTGCCGTCCCCCTTGCCCGCAACCGGAAAAACGCCGGTGGCCACCCCGTGATGAGGCGGCCACCGGCTCGGCTTCTCAGCCCAGGACGCGGGCGAGGAACTCCTCGAAGGTCGTGGGTGTGGCGGTTCCGGCGGTCCGCGGCTGGGTCATCGCGATGCGGCGTTCGGCGACGTCGCTCGTCATGGCCGTGGTGCCGTCGGCCATGTGTGCGGAAAAACCACCGGCGAGGAGGGAATCGCGCAGGGTGGCGGCGTCGATCTGTTCGTAGCGGGCGTCGGGGCGTCCGAGTGCCTTGCCGATGGCCGCGGTGATCTCGGCGAGGGTGATGTCGCGCGGCCCCTGCAGCTCGAGGGTTCGGGTGCCCGCGGCGCGCCGTCCGGTGAGGAGGTCGGCGGCGACCTGCCCGATGTCGGCCGTGTCGATGGCCGGGAGGGGAAGATCGGCGGGGATGAGCCCCCGGGCGACGCCGGTGGCGCGGATCTCCTCGATCATCGGCAGGGTGTTCTCCATGAACCACCCGGGCCGCAGGTGGGTCGGTTCCACTCCGGGCAGGGTGTCGAGCGCCTCCTCCAGCGGGCGCAAACCCCACACCGGGCCGCGGGCGCCGTCGTAGTTGGCGGCCCAGCCGCTGAGGCTCACGATCCGGGTGAGACCGGGCACGGCGGCGAGCGCCTCGCGGTGGGCGTTGATCACGCGTCGCTGGTAGGCGGGGTAGTCGGTGCTGCCGGGGATGAGGCCGGGCGCGATCATGACGAACGCGGCGTCGGCGCCGTCGAACGCGCCGCGGAGGCTGCCGGGGTCGTCGTTGCGGGCTTCGACGGCTTCGGCTCCGCGGTCGGCGAACCGCTGGAGGCGGGCCCGGTCGCGGCCGAGCACGCGGACCTTCTCCCCGGCGGCCAGGAGCGCCTCGGCGACGGCGGAACCGGTGTTGCTGGTGGCGGACGAGACGACGATCATCTGTGTTCCTCTGGTTCGAACGGTGATCAACTGGCGGTGAGGGAGCCGAGCAGGGCGAGCCGCTCCGCCGACGGGGTGCCGGCCTCGGCCGCGCTGATGATCAGCCGCTGCCCCGGGTCGTCGGGCAGGCGGAGGATCTCCTCGTTCAGCTCGAGCTCGCCGACCACGGGGTGCCGGTAGCGGCGGACGGTGTGCAGGCAGTCCCGCACCGGGTGGTCCCGCCACAGGCGGGCGAAGTCGTCGCTGCCGGTGGCGAGTTCGGACACGAGCTGGTGGAGGGCGAGGTCGTCGGGCCGTTCGGCCGTAGCCAGCCGCAGGTAGGCGACGAGGTCTTCGGCCTGGCGTTCCCAGTCGGCGAACAACGCGCGGGCGGCCGGGCCGAGGAAGACGCGGCGGGCCTGGTTGGGCGCCTGGGGCGTGCCGATGCCGGCGATCTCCTCGGGGGTGAGCCCCCACAGCGCGTATCCGAGCGGGTTGCCGGCGAGGATGTCGGTGCGCCGGCCGACGAGCACGGCGGCGCCGCGGCTGCCCGCGACGAGGTCGCGCACGGGGGCGCGGACCTGGTCCTCGTGGCCGGCGCCGCGCACCGGCGGGAGGGCGCGCGCGAGCCGGTGCAGGTGGGCGCGCTCGTCGGGCGACAGCTTCAGCACCCGGGCGATGGCGTCGAGGACCGCGTCGGAAACCTGGTGGTTCTCGCCCTGCTCAAGGCGGGTGTAGTAGGTCGTGCTGACCCCCGCCAGCTCGGCGAGTTCCTCGCGCCGCAGCCCCGGCACGCGCCGGCGGTCGCCGTAGGAGGGGGCGATCCCGAGCTGCTCGGGGGTGACCGCCGCGCGGCGGGACCGCAGGAACTCGCCCAGTTCGCCGGCGGAGGACTTGCCGGCCCTCGACTGACTCATGAGGCCAGTTTCCCTCGCGATCGCCTCCCGTTGCCTGTCCACGCGGTGGGTAGGCAACGCACCGGTGAGTTCGGGCCCGCAACAGCACGGAAAACCTAGGCGGGGAGCAGCGCGTAGTAGCCGTCGGGTGGCGCGCCGGGCCCGTGCCACGGCGACGTGGCGGGCCACGCCGGCGCACCAGCGGGCGGGGTCGCGACGTCACGCAGGATGTAGTGCGGCGTGAGCGGCGCGGGGGTTCGGTCGAGGAAGTGGTAGTTCAGGCGGAGCAGCCACCGCTTGACCGGCCCCGCCTGCGAGGTGACGGCGTCGATCGCGGAGACCAGTTGGGTGCGGTCGGAGAACTGGTCGAGGACGGTGCACTCGCAGAAGTAGGCGATGGCCCCGATCTCACCTTCGAGGCGGACGGGCTCGTCGCCGACCAGGGCCTTGATTTCCCGGCCCGCGGTCGCGTACTGCGCCGGGCTGGCCCAGTTCGTGGTGACCGCCGCCCGCTGCCAGGGAAGGCCGTGCTGCAGCACGAAGCCCAGCTGGCACACGACGAGGAGACCCACGGGGAGAGCTAGCCCGCGGGCGAGCGCGCTGACGGCGAGGACGGCGAAGAGGGAGAGGCAGATCAGCGACGGTGCGTAGTACCAGTGGTAGGGCGGCACGCCGAGGAGGGTGTAGGCGAGGTAGTGCAGGATTCCCGCCAGCCCCAGCGCGGCCGCGAGGGCCAGCTGTGCCCGCCGCCGCGCCCAGACGGCGAGGGCGAGCACACCGAGGAGCGCCGGGAGGAAGGCCAGCACGATCGCCGCCGGGTAGAAGCGCAGCAGGAGGAGCGGTCCTTCGCCGAACTGGTAGCCGCCCCAGGATCGCTGCTGGGTCTTGATGAGCAGCGTGTCCGGCACGAAGGACCCCAGGGCGAGCCAGCTGAACACGAACCAGGGCCCGGCGACCATCACCGCCGCCGCGGCTGCCTTCCACCAGGAGCGCCACAACGACCGGGAGCCGACGAACAGGACGACGACGATGATCGCCAGATCGAGGCGGGTCAGCACCGTCAGGCCCGCGCACACGCCGAAGGCTGCGGACCGAGCCTCCACGGCGGCCATCAGCAGGAGCGCGAGCACCGCGGCGGTGAGGGTGACCTCCAGGCCCACCGCGGACAGCAGCAGCGGGTTGAGCAGGACGACCAGCCAGGCGGCGACCGCACCCCAGGTGGGCAGGGACAGCACCCGCGTGACGCGCCGGAGGGCGGTCCCGAGCACGACGTTGGCGAGGACGAACAGGACCCCGAGAGCCCACACCGGGTGCCTGAGCACAGCGGTGAGCGCGCCCAGGATGAGCACGTTCAGCGGTGAGGTCGCGGTGTTCGAGGTCTGCTCGGCGATCAGTCCCCAGTGCCCGTGCAGCCCGAGGTTCCGCGCGTAGCTGAGCGTGATGTAGGAGTCGTCGATGATGCTCGAGTGGACGAGCCAGAACGTGGCGGCCGACACGACCGCGAGCAGCGCAACGTGGCTCGACGCACCACGGCGCTGCAGCGAAGGACGCCGTGGCGCCGCTTGTGCGGTGAGCATGCAGTTGACCCCCGGGGAAGACCGAACCGGCAGAGTCTAGGCGACCGGCGCCACCAAGCTTGACGGGGATCGCCGATGGGCCCGCACGGCACACCCCCTATTCCTTGAACTCAGGAGCAAGCCAAAACGAGTTCAACGAAGCTCCACTCAGCCCGAGCCGGACGCCGTCGGCAATTTCCACCACCCGTTCGGCCGACCGTCGATTCTGCACCACTCGAACCAAGCCGGAATCCTGGTCGAACAACACTTCCCAATCCGAGGGGGCGATCGTCTCGGAAACGCCCGCTTCAAGTGCGGGCCCGTCCAACTCGACTTTCACCCTGCCACCGACGGCGTCCGGATGACTCAAAGCTGCGCGCCGCCACGACTCCGTCGGCAAGTATCCCCATACGTACAGGGCCTCACCGGTGTCCACGGCAACCTCCAGCTGGAGGGTGCCGGCGACGAGACTGGTTCTGCCACCGCATCCTGCGCGACCTGCCAACTCACCGGGATTGCGCGGCTGGAAGCCAAATGCGCGGTCCGACCTTGAGTACCGGAGGAGACCTGCCAGCGGCGCTGCAGGTAGGACCGAAAACTTCAGCATCATTCCTACTTGACCAAGGCGAGATGAAGGATGGCATTGGTGGCGACTACCGGCTCCCGCTTGAACACGCCTGAGCAATGGAGTGCAGTTGAGCGACCAGACCAAGCTCGCAGTTCGGTGGTGATCATTGCGATATCCGGAAGCATACTAGGCGGCTCATCCACATACCAAGCATATTCGATAGCGGAGAGGTAGCCATCGGTAGCCCAGAGCAGGATCTCCCCGCACGGTGAACCTGTTTCATCCACAACTGTTGCGTCCACCGGAATCACGCCGGCGGTCACCGGTGATCGGGAAGCCCCTTCCAGTACCGACAAGTCGACACTAGCTGGATCTGTCCCCCATTTTGCAACCACCTGCACAAAGTCAAGTTGAGCTCGCAGTTCAACTGCGCCGGGGAATTCGTTCGCGAGAATCAGCTCAACTACCGCCCTCTCGCGTGAGTTCATGGGACGAGGAGTGATTGCAACGGGCACGGAATGAGGCTCCAGGTAGCCATCTTCAGGGGCAGGCAGTCGTGACCGAAGCACTGGTTGCCCGACGGCGCGACCAGCGGTTCGACACCCAGTCACAGACCTCGCGGCCGCTGGTCAGCGGTCCACCGCGAGCCGTACGCCGAGGCCGATGAAGAGGCCTCCGGTGGCGACGTCGATGCGGCGGCGGGCGGCTCGGCGGTTTCGCAGCCACTCGCCGATGCGGCCGGCCAGCACGCCGACCGTGCCGTCGACCAGGAACTCCATCGCGATGAGGATCGCGCCAAGAATGGCGAACTGCAGCCACACCCGGCCGAGCGACGGGTCCACGAACTGCGGCAGCAGCGCGATCGTGTAGGTGACCATCTTCGGGTTGAGCAGGTTGGTCAGCAGGCCCGTCGCGAAGGCACGGCGGCCCGTCACGCCGCCCGCTGGCACCTCGCCGGGGACGCCCTTGCGGTGCCGGATCATCTGGACGCCCAGGTACACCAGGTAGATCACCCCGACGATGCGGACCACCGTGAACGCCACCGGCACCGCGAGGAACAGCGCCGCCAGCCCGGCCGCCGCGACCGCGACGTGCACCGCCTCGCTGACGGCCACCCCGGCGGTCGCGAGGAGGCCGGCCCGCGGTCCGCCGCGCATGCCGCAGCCGAGGACGAACAGCATGTCCGGTCCGGGGGTGATCATCGCGACGGCTGTGGTCAGCACGAACAGCGCCAGCAGGTTCGGGTCGATCGGCATGACGGAATCTTCACACGCTCCGCCGAGAAGATCACAGCGAGTTTCCGGCTACTCCAGATGGGTGAGCCAGGTGACACCGTTAGAAGGACGGAGCCGTTACCGTTCCGTGATACTTTCTCCGCTCGTGTCCCCCCGAATCCCCCGGCGCCGGAACGTGCTCGTGGCCGTCGCCGTGCTGCTCGGCGTCGCGATCGCGGCCGGCGGGCTGCTGACCGTCCGCGGCCTGCGGGACGAGCCGGCGCCCGTGGCCGCCGTGCAGTCCGTCCCGAGCACGCCGCCGGTCACCACCG
>NZ_JBHZEN010000082.1:0-10151 GCF_050958625.1 Amycolatopsis sp. 3B14 | reverse complement strand
AGGTCTGGTTGGGATAGTCGGCCCGCTTCCGTTGCCGGCTTGCGTGTCGTTGTTTTGACGAACCGTCTAATCTCTGGACATCTCGTATAAGATGGGTTCATGCTCGATCTCGAAGCCATCAGGAGCGCCGCCAAGCGGATCGACGGTGTCGCTCATCGGACTCCTGTCCTGACGTCCACCACCCTCGACCGGCGCACCGGCACCACCGCGTTCCTCAAGGCCGAGAACTTCCAGCGCATCGGCGCCTTCAAGTTCCGCGGCGCCTACCACGCGATCTCCCACCTGACACCCGACCAGCTCAGCAAGGGCGTCGCCGCCTACTCGTCCGGAAATCACGCCCAGGCGGTCGCCCTCGCGGCTCAACTGGTGGGCAGCAAGGCCGTCATCCTGATGCCCGAGGACACCCCGTCCTCCAAGATGGACGCCACGCGCGGCTACGGCGCCGAGATCCTGACCTACGACCGCTACACCGGCGACCGCGTCGCGATGGGCAACCAGCTCGCCGAGGAGCGGGGCCTGACGCTCATCCCACCCTACGAGCACCCGCACATCATGGCTGGTCAGGGCACCGCCGCGCTGGAACTCCTCGAGGAGACCGGCGAGCTGGACACCCTCATCGCCCCGATCGGCGGTGGCGGGCTGATGGCCGGCAGCGCCACCGCGGCCAAGGGCCTGCACCCCGGCATCCGCGTGGTCGGCGTCGAGCCCGAGCAGGCCGACGACACCCGCCAGTCCCTCCAGCGGGGCGAACGCGTTCAGATCCCCGTCGCGCGCACCATCGCCGACGGGCTCGCCGCCGACATCCCCGGCGAGCTGACCTTCTCCGTCAACCAGCGCCTGGTCGACGACATCGTCCTGGTCAGCGACGACGAGATCCGCGAGGCGATGCGGTTCGCGTTCGAGCGGCTCAAGATCGTGCTCGAACCCAGCGGGGCGACCTCGCTCGCCGGGCTGCTCAAGGGCGGCTTCACCGGCCGCGTCGGGGTCATCCTCTCCGGCGGCAACATCGGCGTCGAGCGCTTCCGCGAACTGCTCGGCTGACCGAGACAGCCGGGTGCCGCCCACGACGGACGGCACCCGGCCCGCTCACGGCGTCGCCAGCGCCTCCGTCGGCGACAGCCGGGACGCGCGGATCGCCGGATACAACCCCGCGATCCCCCCGATCACCAGCGTCGCCGCGGCGCCGCCTGCCACCGCCCACAGCGGCACCACCACCGGCCACGACTGGTACACCGCGTAGCCCACTGTCACGAGGCTTCCCAGCACCGCGCCGCCGAGCCCGCCGAGCGCGGACAACAACAGCGACTCCGCCAGGAACTGAGTCCGGATCTGCCCGCGCGTCGCCCCCAGCGAGCGTCGCAAGCCGATCTCCGCGCGCCGCTCCAGCACCGAGATCACCATCGTGTTCGCCACCCCGACCCCGCCGACCAGCAAGGCCACCGCGCCCAGCCCGAGCAGCAGCCCGGTGAACGCTTCGCCCGCCGCCTGCTGCGCGGCGAGCGCGTCGGACGGCCGGGACACCTCGACCTCGTTCGGCGCGGCCGGGTTCGCGGTCGCGCCGAGCACCGACTGCACCGCCGGGACCTGCGCGTCCTGCGACCGCGTGTAGATCGTGGTGGGCAGCCCGTCGAACCGCAGCTCGCTCGCCGCCACCTCCCAGCCGACCAGCGCGGCCGAGTCCAGCTCGGGCGCCAGCGGGGCCGGTTCGAGGATCCCGACGACGGTGAACCAGCGCCCGCCGACCAGCACCCGCACATCCGGCCCGGCGCGCGAGATGCCCAGCCGCTCGGCCGCGGACGAGCCGAGCACGACCGCCGGGTAGCCGCTCGTGGCTTCGTTGAGCCAGGTTCCGCTGCGCACCCGCGCACCGGTCGTCGCCGGGAGGTCCAGCCGGGCCGCGTAGGCGGCGAGCCCGTTGGTCTGCGCCTCGGGGATCTTGTCCGTGCGGTAGACCTTCGCGTCGCCCAGCCGCGCGATCGCCGACACCGACTCGACCGGCCCGATCCGCGCGACCATCGCCTCCGCCGTCTCCGGCAGCTGCGCCTCCTCACCGGTCAACGTGGTGCCCGGCGACACGGTGAGCAGGTTGGTGCCGAGCGCCGCCAGCGTCCGGTCCAGCTCGGCCCGCGACGACGACGAGATCCCGACCACCGCGACCATCGCGGCGATACCGATCGCGATCCCCAGCGCGGACAGGAACGCACGCGTCGGACGGGTCCGCAGGCCGACCGCGCCGACCTTGACGACGTCCCGCGGCCACATCCGGGCCGGCGACAACGCGGTGGTCATCGCGTCACCTCCTCGACGACCCGGCCGTCCCGCATCCGCACCTGCCGCGGCAGCGACGCCGCGATGTCCCGGTCGTGCGTGATGATCACGACCGTGGTGCCCGACTCGTTCAACTCCCGCATCAGCGTCATCACCCCGGCCCCGGACGCCGAGTCGAGCGCTCCGGTCGGCTCGTCGGCCAGCAGCAGCGGCGGATCACCCGCCACGGCCCGCGCGATCGCCACCCGCTGCCGTTCCCCGCCGGACAGCTCGTGCGGCTCGTGGTCCATCCGGTGCCCGAGCCCGACCCGCTCCAGCGCGGCCGCCGCCCGGCGCCGCCGCTCCCCCGCGCGCAGGCCGGTGTAGAGCAGGCCGTCGGCGACGTTGTCCAGCGCCGCCGTGCCCGCGGCGAGGTGGAACTGCTGGAACACGAACCCGATCCGCCGCGCCCGCAACGCGGACAGCTTCGCGTCGGACAACGCGGCGACGTCGTGGCCGTCGATGTGCACGCTGCCCGAGGTGGGCCGGTCGAGCGTGCCGAGCACGTTGAGCATCGTCGACTTGCCCGAACCGGACGGCCCCACGATCGCGACCAGCTCCCCCGGCTCGATCCGCAACGACACCCCGGCCAACGCGGTCACGCCCGAATAGCGCTTGGTCACGTCGGTCAGCGAGATCATTTCGGCATCCCCACGACCATCCCCTCGGCGATCCCGTCGCCGGAGATCTCGACCTTGCCCTCGGCGAACAACCCGGTCTTCACCGGCACGTACCGCGTGGTGGCGCCGTCGACGACCTCGACACCGAACCCGCCTTCGGCCAACGCGACGAGCGCGGCGACCGGCACGGTGAGCACGTTCTCGCGCTTCTCGGCGGTGAAGGTGACGTCCACGGACGCGAGGGCGTAGCCCGCCGCGCCCGCCGCGGCCTGCTGGTCGTCGAACGCGATCTCGACCTCGACCTTGGTCTGCGGCTCCTCCCCCTGACCGCTCGCCGGCTCGATCACGGTGCTGACGTCGGTGATCTTCCCGGCCAGCTTCCGGTCGTCGGGCAGCGCGACCTGCACGGCAGCACCCTCCTGGGCCAGCCGCTGGTCCGACGGGTCCAGCTCGACGGTGACCGCCTTCGCGGTTCCGGTGTAGGACAGCACCTTCTGCCCCGGCGAAGCGGGCTGCCCGGCGCTCGCGTCGACGGTCTCGACCCGGATCTCGGCCGGCGTGAACATGACCCGCCCCAGCTCCACGACCCCGGTCTCGTCGAGGCCGAGGTCCTCCTGCCACTCGCGGACGGCGTCGGCGGTGGCCGAGCTGTACTCGTCGTCGATCGTGAACCCGGTGTAGCCCAGTGCGCTGAGGTTCTCCTCGAGCTGCCGCACGTCGGCGCCCTCGGTGCCCTCGGCGAGTGGCCGGTAGGCCGGCATCGCGCCGTACATCAACGTCACCGGTTTGTCGTCGACGCGGAAGACGGGCTGCCCGCGGCTGATCACGGCGCCGCTGTCCGGCACGGAGGTGAGGGTCCCCGGCAGGCGGTTGGCCAGTGTGGACGAGGCGCCGTAGCCGAGTTCGCCGTCCTCGGTCTGGGTGTCGTCGAGCGTCTGCCGCTGGACCTTCGCCGTGCTCGGCGGCAGCTCCACCGCGGCAGGCGCGGTGCCGTCGTCACCACGCGCGAGGACCACGTACCCACCGCCCGCGACGGCGACCACCAGCACGAAGACAACCGCGTACAGCCGCCCGCGTCCGCGTGTTCTCGCCTCGGTCATCCGCGCGCCCCCGCGAGCACTTCCTGGCACTTCTGCGACGCCTGCTCGAAGTCCGGGTCCTGCGACAGGCTGCCGTCGATGCGGATGCCCTTCTGACCGGGCTCGGGGTCGGGGAACGCCTCGACGCCGTTCTCCCGCATGCAGACCGCGAAGTCGCGCGCGGCCTGCTCCATCTTCGGATCGGACTTGGCGGCGCCGTTCTCCTGCGGGTTGTACTGACGGCAGGCCTCCTGCGCCTTGTCCACGGTTTCCCTCGGCACCGATCCGTCGAGCTTGAGCGTGATCCGGCCGTCCACCGGATCCTCCATCGGGACGCCGTTTTCCCGCATGCACTGCGCGTACTTCAGCCCCATTTCCCCGTTGCCCATGGTGGGTGCGCTGCCGGCGGTGGTGCTCGCGGCGCCGCCCGCGGAAGCCACCCCGGTCCCGCCGTCGTCACCGGAACCGCACCCGGCGAGCGCCAGTGCGAGGGCCACGGGAACCGCGGCCAGGATCTTGCGCATCAGGATCTCCTTCGCATTCGAGTACGAACGGAGGGAATGGAACGGGTCTGGGCATTTCCCGGGCGTTTCCGACATCGCTAACGCCGAGGAAACACCGGCCGGGTCACCCTGGTGACGTGCGGGTTCTGGTGGTGGAGGACGAGCCGATGCTCGCCGAGGCGATCGCGGAGTGGCTGCGCGAGGACGCGCACGCGGTGGACGTCGCGCACGACGGCGGCGGCGCGCTGGACCGGCTGGCGGTCAACGACTACGACGTCGTGGTCCTGGACCGGGACCTGCCCGGGGTGCACGGCGACGACGTGTGCCGCGAGCTGGTGTCCTCGTCGTCACCGACGCGGGTGCTGATGCTGACCGCGGCCGCGGAGGTCACCGACCGGGTCACCGGGCTGACCATCGGCGCCGACGACTACCTGGCGAAACCGTTCGCGTTCCCGGAACTGGCCGCGCGGATCCTGTCGCTGGGCCGCCGCGCCCGCCCGGCCGCGCCGCCGGTGCTCAGCCGCGCGGGCATCACACTGGACCCGGCGCGCCACGAGGTCTTCCGCGACGGCCGTTACGTGCCGCTGTCCAAAAAGGAGTTCGCCGTGCTGGCCGAGCTGCTGCGCGCCGACGGCGCGACCGTGTCCGCGGAGTTCCTCCTGGAGAAGGCCTGGGACGAGAACGCGGACCCGTTCACCGGCGCGGTCCGGCTCACGATCCTCAAGCTGCGCCGCAAACTCGGCGACCCGCCGGTGGTCGAGACCGTGACCGGCGTCGGGTACCGGATCCCGTGAGGCGGCCCCGGCGGATCACCCTGCGCGCCCGGCTCACCCTGATCTACGGCGGGCTGTTCCTGGCCGGCGGCGTGGTGCTGCTCGGGGTCACCTACGCGTTGTTCAACTCCCAGGTGGGGCGCGGCACGATCCGGCTGCTCACCCGCGTCGGCCCGGAACCCGGGACGGACACGGTGATCACGACGAACGAGCTGAACGACGTGATCATCAACTCCGAAGTCGAGCGCGTCGCGCGGGAGCAGGCCGCCCTGCTGCGTGAGGCCGCCGCGCACTCCCTGCTGGTGCAGGGCACGATCGCGCTGGTCGTGGTCGGCGCGCTGGCGATCGGCTTCGGCTGGCTGGTCGCGGGCCGGGTGCTGGCGCCGCTGCACGGCGTCACCGGTTCGGCCCGCCGGATCGCGGCGTCGGCCGATCCGCGCCAGCACCGGCGGATCACGCTGCGCGGCCCGGACGACGAGGTCAAGGACCTGGCCGAGGCGTTCAACACGATGGTCGAGCGACTGGACCGCTCGTTCGACGGCCAGCGGCGGTTCGTCGCCAACGCCTCGCACGAGCTGCGCACCCCGCTGACGCTGAACCGGTCGCTGGTCGAGATCGCGATGCACCGCCGGTCGGCGTCGCCGGACGTCAAGGAACTGGGCGAGAAGCTGCTGCAGATCAACTCTCGGCACGAGCGGCTCATCAGCGGTCTGCTGGTGCTGGCGAAGTCGGAGAACGTCGTGGAGCGGTTCCCGCTCGACCTCGCCAACGTCGTCACGCACGTCGTCGCGCAGACCGCCGACCAGGCGCGGGCCGCGGGCGTGACGGTGACCGACTCGCCCGCGGAGGCCCCCACCCTGGGCGACGCGCTGCTGCTCGAACGGCTGGTGCACAACCTCGTCGAGAACGGCATCCGGCACAACGAGCCGGGCGGCTGGGTCCACGTCGGCACACGCACCCGCGGCGACGTGGTCGAGATCGAGGTGAGCAACACCGGGCCCGCGGTGGCCGATGCGGAGGTCCCGGCGCTGTTCGAGCCGTTCCGGCGCCGCGCCGCGCCCCGGCTGGACTCGGCGAAGGGCGCCGGGCTGGGGCTGTCGATCGTGCGCTCGGTCGCGAGCGCGCACGACGGCGAAGTGGCGGCCCGGCCACGCGACGGCGGCGGGCTCGTCGTCACCGTGCGACTGCCTGCCCGCGTGTCCGTTCAGGACCGGACGAGCTTCGGGATGTCGCGCAGGCCGGCGTCCGGCAGATAGGCGCGGGCGATCGCGACGCCGATGCGCGGCAGGTCGGCTTCGTCGCGGTAGATCAGGTACATCGGCGCGTACCGGGGGCGGAACTTCGCCTTGAACGCATGCAGCGAGCGAAAGCCGTAGTACGGCTCCAGCGCCGCGCCGAGCTTGTCCAGCAGCGCGTCGAGGATCCGTGTGTCGCCATCGGTTCCGGCGCGGGCGAGCGGCGCGCCGGACAGCGACAGGTAGCGGGCGCCCTCGTCGCGGAAGGCCTGGCAGGCGGAGGCGATGAGGAACTCCACGACGTGCTTGAACCCGTCCGAGCGGCGGCGCATCACGTCCAGCGTCCAGCCCTCGATCTCGCCGTTCCCGGCGTAGACCGGGATCCACGAGGTGACGCCGTGCACGCGCCCGTCCGCGTCGACCGCGAGCCCGGCCCGCACGTGCCGGTCCAGCGCCTCGTCCACCCCGCCGAGCGTGAACCCCATCTCCGGCAGGCCCTTGTCGCCCACCCACTCCTCGGAGATCGCCCGCACCTGCTGCAGCACCGCGCGCGGCTCGTCGGCCAGGTGGACCAGACGGAACGTGATGCCCTCCTTGACGGCGCGGTTGAGCGCGCTGCGGGCCGGCTGCCACTGCTTGCCCTTGAACTCCAGGCCGGGCAGGTCGATCAGGGTGTCCTCGGCGACCTGCAGGTACCGCCAGCCCAGCCGCTCGGCGCCGCGCACCGACGGTTCGGTCGCGGAGAACAGGCACGGCACGAGCCCGGCGCGGTCGCAGTTCTCGGCGAACTCGGCGACCGCGCCGTCCCCGTCAGAACGCGGGCAGATCGGGTCGCCGAGCGCGACGGCCACCCCGGCGTGCTTGCGGTAGGCCACGTAACCGGTGTCGTGCGCGATCGGGAAGTAGCGGTTCTCCGGCCAGGTGGTCATCCAGGACAGGGTGCCGCCGCCGTTGCGCTGGACGAGTTCGATGGCGTGCCGCCGGTCGCCGTCCGCCGTGCGCGGCCGCCACGGGACGCGGAAGGCGTGCCGCCCGGCGACGAGCAGCACCAGGTAGCCGAGCCAGAAGACGCTGTCGGTGACCACCAGCGGGACGTCGTCGACCGCTTCGACGGAGTCGAGGACCGTGGCGACCAGCAGCGCGACCCCGGTCAGCGCGGTGAGCAGGATGTCGAGCGCGGCGATGACGACGACGGCCCACCACGCGACCCGGCGGCCCCGGCTGAGCCCGCGCATCACGAGGAGGGCCAGCAGGATCACGACGACGACCTCGACGGCGGACGAGTCGTCGGTGCCGGTGGGTCCGAGTGGACCGGTCGTGGGGAAGAACCACGTGACGATCCGGACGGCGGCCACGACCAGCAGCCCGGACGCGGCGAGCAGCCGCCATTCCCGACGGCTGGGCTGTCCGGTATTCCGGACGCGGTTCGGCCCGGCGATCCGCGGCGACAGCGGCAGGGTGATCGCCACGGCGAGGAAGTGCTCGACGTCGGCCAGGGTGCCGCCGTAGAGCAGGGCGATCCCGGCGTAGCCGACCAGCAGGATCCGCAGGCGCAGACGCCAGGGTGCGCGGAGGGTCGCGGTGGCGGCGGTGATCGCGGCGAAGGCCCCTGCGGACGGTCCGACGTCGAGGACCGTCGCGACGGCCGCCGCCCACGACGAGACGTCCCGGAGAGCGAGGAGGACCCCGGCGGCGCCGAGAACCGCGACGAGGTGTCCGGTCACGAAGGTGCCGATGGTGCGTTTCGTGCCGAGCCGGAGTTCGGCGAAACCGGTGAACAACGCGAAGCTGAGGAAGACCGGCAGGTAGTAGAGCGGGGTGACCGCGAAGAACGGCCCGGTGACGGGCGTCCACCAGCGGCCGGCTTCGAAGGCGGGCAGGCCGAACGCGACGTCGGGGAACCAGGCGCGGTCCTCGACCGGGGACCAGAGACTGCCGGTGGCGACGCCGGTGACCACGAGCGCCGCGAGGAAGGCGAGTGTGAAGGGGATGCGGCGGAGGTGTGTCACGTCCGGCCCTCCGTGGGGGCTCCGGCCAGCAGGTCCTTGACGCCGTCCCAGCGGTTGCGGCGGAAGCGGGTTTCGGCCCGGGCGAGGCGTGCCGCGTCGTAGCGGGCGCGGGCCCACGGCGAGCCCGGCCGGGCGAGCCGCACGGCGGCGACGACCGCGACGAACGGCACCACGATCCCGATCAGGCCGGAGGCGATCTTGCCCTTGAAGATGGCGATGCCGGCGAGCACGAGGTGGGCGAGAACGGTGACGGCGAACGCCATGCGCCCTTCGTCGGCCGTGTCCTCGAAGGGCCGCGCCCCGAGGACGAGGAAGGCGCCGATGACAGCCGCGACGAGCACCGCGTCGACGGATTTGCGTCCCTCGCGGGCCCAGTAGACGTCGTCCAGGTGCAGCCAGAGGGCGAACTCGTCGAGCGTGAGGGCCGCGCCGGCGCCGAAGACCACGGCGAGCACCTCCACCCACGGCGACCCCGGCCGGTACACGAACTCGCCCGCGCCGCTGAGGAGCATGAGGAAGATGCCGTAGACGTGGTGGTGGACGTGCACCTCCCCGACGTTGGTGTCGCGGAACGGCCCCCGCCCCGCGCGGATCATCCGCACGACGACCCGGGTGACCACGAAGGTCACCACGAACGCGGCGACCACCCACAGCGCCAGGCCGGTGGAGGAGCCGGCGAACAACTCGACGGTCACGGCCGCCACCCCTTCCCCATGGCGCTCCGATGTCCCAGCCTGCGGCCGCGCGGAGGAGCCAACTAGGGCCGAAAGACCTACCGGGCTGACAACCGGGGACGCCAGTTCCCAACGCACGAAGTGGTCTGCCAGGGACCGAACCGGCACGCCGCGGCGCAGGCGCGTGGAGCGGCGGGTGGCGGCTGGTGGCGCTCGCCGCCGGAACTAGCGGGGCAGCGCTCACTCCCGGCACTAGCGGGGCGGCGTGGACGGGCACCGCAATCGCAACCACCCAGTCCCGCAACCCGCTCCTCCCCCGCACCCTTCAAGCCGGTCCATCCGTTCCCGCGCAGCCGGACCCGACTCCGCCGGGTCCGTCCCACTTCGCAGCTCCAGCTCCGCCAGCACGTCCCGCTCACCCCCCACTCCGCCAACCGCGCCACCACCGCGCACGCGCAGGCCCATCTCGCTCGGCAAACCGCGCCCGCTCCGTGGGTGCCGCCTCGCACCCTCAACGCACCCCACGCGCCAGCACCGCCACCACGCCGGTCACCACCACCGCGGACACCAGCCCCCACCGCAATCCGCTCCAGGTGGCGATCGCTCCGATCACCACCGGCTCCACCAGGAATCCCGCGTAGCCGCACGCCGCCACCGCCGCGACCGCCCGTCCCGGCGCCGCCGGCTCCGCCCGGCCCGCCGCGCTCCACGCCACCGGCACGATCCCCGCGACCCCCCCCCCCCCCCCCGCCCACCCCCCCACCCCCCCCCCCCGCGCCCCCCGGTGACCCCCCCCCCCCCGCCCCCCGCCCGCCCCCGCCCCACGAGCGGCCCACTCACCCCCCCACGACTGCCCCCCCCCCCCCCCCACGAAAGGCCCTCTCGCGTGCCCCGAACGGCCCCCGCCCGGACCACACCCGCCCCCACCAGGGCGTTCGCCCTACCCCGGCC
>NZ_JBHZEN010000081.1:0-46661 GCF_050958625.1 Amycolatopsis sp. 3B14 | reverse complement strand
GCACCGGGATGAACGCGGAGTGCGGGCACGGCTGCGAGAGCGAGAGGACTGTGGGACCAGCGATGTGCACAGCTGAAAGTGACCCGGCGAACCGGCCGGCGCCGACGAGGGAGGACGCGTGACGAGCGAGAGCGCCGCCGTTCCCTGGTCCGGGATCCCGGCGAACCCGTCCGGGCGCACGCACCGGTCCTGGCTGGGGTGGCTGGCCGCGGCGCTGTGCTTCGGCGTCGCGGTGGCCCTGATCGCCTTCCAGGACAGCTACCGGATCTTCGAGACCTGGCTCGCCGGTGAACTGGTGACCGCCGTCTCCGGGCAGTACACCTTCGCCGTGCCCGGGCATCCGGTGCTGTACTTCCGGACGTCGGCCTCGCCCGGCGTCATGGGCATCAACGTCTCCCTGGCGTGCAGCAGCGCGCTGCTCGTGGCCCCGTTGTTCCTGACCTCCGGCGCGCTGTTCCTGTCCAGGGCGCGCTCCCGGATGCGGCTCATCCTCGCGACGCTGCTCGGCTTCCTCATCATCGCCGTCGCCAACAACATCCGGCTGATGCTGATCGTGATGCTCGGCGGCCGCTTCGGCGAGACCGGGCTCGACTGGGCCCACGTGCTCATCGGGTCGCTGGTGATGCTGACCGCGGGCGGTGTCGCGATCCTGCTCTACATCAGGATCACGACGGGACGGCGGCGGGAGGCGGACGGCCGATGAGCCTGCTCGAAGTCTCGATCAGCCTGTCGTTCTTCCTCGGACTGGTCTTCCTGGCTTACGTGTGCATCCTGGTGCGCGGGTTCGTCAAGGCGAAGCCGGAGCGGCCGGGCGACCCCGGCGAGCTGGACTGGCACTTCGTCATCCCCTGCCGGGACGAGCAGGCCGTGATCGGCGGGACGCTCGGCTACCTGGAGAGCACCTTCCCCGAGGCGCACCTGTGGGTGATCGACGACGCCTCCGGTGACGGCACCGCGGCGATCGTCGCCGAGCGGGCGGCGCGCAACCCCCGCATCCACCTGCTGGCGCGGAAACTGCCGGACGCCCGCAAGGGGAAGGGTGCCGCGCTGAACCACGGCTACCGGGAGATCAGCCGGCACGTCGGGGATTCGGACCTGCGGGCCCGCACGATCGTCGTCGTGGTGGACGCGGACGGCAGGCCGTCGGCCAACATGCTCGAGCTGTGCGCGGGCCCGGACGCGTTCGCCGACGAGTCGGTCGGCGCGGTGCAGGTCGAGGTCCGGATGGTCAACCGGGACGTCGAGCGGCCGCTGCCGCGCAAGGGCCCACTGGCGAACAAGTTCGCGGCGATGCTCGCCCGCATGCAGGACATCGAGTTCCGCGGCCCGATCTCGGCCATGCAGATCATCCGTCGCCGGACGGGCACCGTGAACATGGGTGGCAACGGCCAGATGAACCGGCTCACCGCGCTGGACAGCATCGCGGGGGAGTCGGCGGAACCCTGGGGCAACGCGCTCCTGGAGGACTTCGAGCTGGGGCTGCGGCTGATGCTCGCCGGGTGGCGGACGGCCTACAGCCGCGGGTCCTGGGTGGACCAGGAGGCGTTGTGGAGCCTGCCGCCGCTGGTCGTGCAACGCACCCGCTGGGCGCAGGGATCCATGCAGTGCCTCCGGTACCTGCCCAGAGTGTGGGGATCGCCGTGCTTCTCGACCGCGGGGTTCCTGGAGATCCTCTACTTCATGCTGCGGCCGTGGGTCCAGGTCGTCGGCTCGATCGTGTACGTCATCCCGCTGGCGGTCTTCGCTTTCAACGCCGCGGCCTACCGCGACTTCATGGCGGGCTTCCTCGCCAACGGCGGCCTGCTGCTCATGTTCGCCTACGCCGTCGTGGGTGTCGCGGAGTTCGCGATCTGGGGCTGGTTCTACCGGTCCCGCTGCGAACCCGGGGTCAGCCGCCGCTCCGCCGTCTACTACGGACTGTCGGTCGCGCTGTACTCGGTCCTGAACTACGTCATCGCCTGGCGCGCCTTCGGCCGGTTCGTCAGCGGGCGGGGCAGCTGGAAGAAGACCCGGCGCAACAGCGAGCTGGCCGGGACGCGGGCGCCCGCCGTCGGCGCCGTCACGAAATGAGGTCGGGAACTGTGCGACGCGCAATCGCCCGGGGCGCCTGGGCAAGCTTGCTGGTGATCGTCACGCTGGGCGGGGTCGCGCTGGCCGCCGCGGGCTTCATCCAGAGCCCGCCCGGGCTCGGCGCGGGAGAGCTGCGCACCAAGTGGGACGTCGGGGCGTGCCACCGGCTCGACCAGCCGGTGGAGACCTCGTGGGCGTTCCTGACCGACACCAAACCGGTCGTCCCGTGCGACAGCGAGCACACCACCGAGACCTACCAGGTGGTGGAGCTGCCCGCCGGCCTGGCGGCGGAGCCGGAGCGTCCCAGCCCGGTGCTGCTGCAGAAGGAAGGACCCCCGTTGTGCGGCGGCGACGTGCTGAACGCCTACGTGGGCGCGGACGAGCGCGACGCCGTCCGCGACCTCACGACCGTCGCCTTCTTCCCGACCGAGGAGGAGTGGCGCGGTGGCGAGCGGCGGATGCGGTGCGACGTGATGAACGTGCCCCGTGGGCAGCTGACGCCGGTGACGGTGTCGTCCCCGATCAAGGACTCCCTGAAGACCCCGGACGGGTCCCGCTTCCGCACCTGCCGTCTCGACGGCAGCGAGGTGACGTGCGACCAGCCGCACAACCGCGAGCTGGTCAACCCGTGGCTGCTGTTCGGGCCGGACCAGGTGGCGAAGGGCCGTGACTTCATGGTCGGCGTGGCGCGCCGGCTGTGCGGCCCCGAAGCGGAGGCCTACCTGGGCGCGCCGCCCGCGTCGCGGCCGGACCTCACGGTCGTGGTCGAGGTGCCCGGTGACCCGTCGATCCGGCAGGACAGCCGGGTGGGCCGGTGCTGGCTGGCGCCGTCGGACCCGGCGGTGACCCTGGACCGGAGCGTCCGGGCCTACCCGGCGGGGGCGAGCGCGTGACCGCCGTGCGGCGCACCTGGTCCTGGCTCGCCGAGCCGGGACGGCGCATCCCCGTGGTCTCCACCGCGCTGGGCGTGCTGTGGACCGTGATCATGCTGGCCCGCCTGTTCGTCGGCGGCGCGGTGGGGCTCGCGGACAACTTCGACGGCCACCGCCTGATGTGCCAGCTCCAGGTCGCCGCCGTGCCCAACGGCCACGACACCTGGGCCTACCTGAACCCGGTGTACGACACCCACGTCTGGTACGGAGAAGCGTGCAGCGCGGGTGGCACCGGCGAGCCGTACCTGAGCAGCCAGTGGTACTTCCTGTGGCTGGCGAAACTGCTCACCCCGGTGTTCGGCTTCGACCACGCGCTCGACCTGCGCGTCCTCGGGGTGGTCGTGTCGGTGTTCTTCGGCCTGGCCATCGGGCTGATCTGCGCGACGCTGCCGCTGCCGGTGTGGGTGCGGGTGCTGGTGGTGTCCCTGATCGGCCTGTTCACCGCCGACTCCACGATCGCCCCCTACTTCGTCTCGCCGCTGAGCGAGCCTGCCGCGATCATCGGGATGCTGGTGATCGTCGCCGCGCTGCTCCGCCTGTTGCGCCGGAACTTCGTGACCGTCGCCGACCTGTTGCTGGTCTCGGCCGCGGTGTTGTGGACGGTGATGGCGAAGACCCAGACGATCACCATGTTCGCCGGGGTGCTGCCCGCCATGCTGGTCCGGCCGGTGCGCTTCCCGTGGCTGGCGAAGCTGCGGAGGACGCGCCGCGAACTCGGCCCGGAACCGCCGCGTGGGCTGCCGCGGCGGGTGCTGGTGGGTGCGCTGCGGCGGACGCCCGCGGCCGTGATCTGCGGGTTGCTCGTGTTCGGGTGTGTGCAGTTCGCGAGCTCGCAGTCGCGGTGGCTCACCGAGATCTACCACTTCCACCAGGTGTTCGGCACGATCCTGCCCCTGGGTTCGGACCCGCGGCAGGACCTGCGGGACCTCGGCGTGGACGAGAGCCTGGCCCGGTACGACGGCGAGTCGATCCTGGCGCTGTCCGGACCGGGAGAGGTGCCGCAGGGCTACCGCGAGTTCCTCGACGACATGAGCATGACCAAAATCGCCGGGTTCTACGCCACCCATCCGGCGCGGATCTTCGCAGTGCTCGACCGCGGGCTGGACGCGGTGACCCAGGCCCGGCCCGGCTACCTCGGCAACTACACGCCGGACAGCGGGAAACCGGCCTACAGCCAGGAAAACCGGGTGTTCGCCGGGGGAGCGCTGTTCACCCTGTTCCGCCCGGTCCGCTGGGTCGTGTTCCCCGTGCTGTGGCTGGGTTCGCTCGCGCTCGGCGCCTGGCTCGCCCTGCACCGGCGGCTCGGCGCCGCGGGCCGCAGCATCGGCTGGCTGCTCGTGGCGCTCTCGCTCAACACCGTGGCGCAGCTGGCGTCCGTGCTGCTGTCGGACGGGCTGAACGACATCGTCAAGCACTCGATCTTCGTGGTCTACAGCACGTTCCTGTTGTTCCCCGCGCTGGTGGCGGCGCTCGGCGCGATCGACAAGATCGGCAGGCCCGACCAGTTCCTGCCCGGCCAGAAGCTGCCGAACACCGGCGTGCCGTGGCCCTGGCAGCGCAGGCGCGCGCGGCACGTCACGGGCGCCGTGCGGGGCGGCGAACGGGAAAGGGAACTGGAACCGGTGTGAGCGGGGGTTCCGCATGGGAGGTTCGGTGAGCACAGCCGCGGCAGGGCGGGCGAGGCCTCGGATCGGGTGGAAACCGCGGCTCTACGGCGCCCTCGGGAGCACCTGCCTCACGCTCGGCTTCGTCGCCCTGCTGTTCGTGGTCTACCAGCTGTACGTCGTGCCGGCCCGCACCGGTGCGGAACAACGCACGCTGGAGCAGGAACTGATCCAGCAGTGGGAGCAGCCGGACCCGTCCGGTCTGCCCGCGCCGGTGGTCGGCAACCCGTGGGACGCGGCGGTGCCACCGGCGCAGGGGCGGCCCCTGGTGCGGCTGTCCATCCCGCGGCTCGGCGCGCGCTGGGTGGTCGTGGAGGGTGTGACTCTGGCCGATCTGCGACGCGGTCCTGGCCACTATCCCGGCACCGCTTTTCCCGGGCAGCCGGGCAATTTCGCCGTGGCCGGGCACCGCGCGCCGGGTGTGTTCTGGGATCTGGACTTGCTCGCCGCGGGCGATTCGATCCAGGTGCAGGCTGGTGCGACCGAGTACACCTACACGGTCACCGGCACCGAGATCGTCCGGCCCGGTGACGTCGGCGTGATCGCGCCGGTGCCCGGCGATCCGGGCGCGCAGCCAGTGGAACCGGTTCTCACGCTGACGACGTGCAACCCGAAGTGGGCCAGCTATCAGCGGCTGATCGTCCACGCGAGCCTGTCCGGCGTCCGGACCGTGCCGATCGAGCCGGCGGGCTGAGCCGGATGTCCACACGCGACGGGGCCGGCCTCCTCCGATCGGACGAGGCGCCGCACGAAGTTCCGCAGGTGCACGGCACCACGGTGGGCCGACCGGACGCCGAACGCGTCATGTCGGCGTGAGTTTTCCCCGTCTTGTCTTCGCGGGCGGTTCCGCTCGCACCGTCTCAATCGGATTGGAGCTTTGCGATGGAGGAGGAGACGTGACGCGACCACGACAATGGTGGAAGTCGTCCATGGTCCGCCGGGCCGGCGCGGTGGCGGGGGTGGCGGCGGTCGTCGCGGCGGCCGGCGCGTCGTTCGCGATGGCGACCACGCCCGGGTCACCGGGCACCCCACAGGCGCCGACGACGATCTACGCCGAGAACTTCCAGAACCGCCCGGCCGCGACCCCGATCGTCCGGCTGAACCAGTACACCGGAGCAAGCGGCCAGCGGTATGGTGCCGATCCGCAGTGGCTGTCGATGTGCAACGGCTGGATCGCTTCGTCGGCCCAGCCGGTGGCGCCCGCCGCCCAGGTCAACGATTGTTCGAACCAGGGAACCTGGAACGCGGTGCAGCAGATGGCCTACGCCCTGGGCTCCTACACGGGCGTCGCGCCGAACAGCAACTACGCGGTGTCGGCGATGACCGCGGGTAACCCGGGTGCGCCGCACGTCGAGTTCAAGACCGCCTCGAACATCCCGTTCAGCGGCAGCAACCGGTTCGTCACGTTCAGCGTGGACGTGGCGGTGATCAACTGCTTCGCCAACCACCCGCTGCTGCAGTTCTCGTTGCTCGACGAGGCGGGGAGGGCGAGGCCGGTCGGCTCCCAGATCGACGGCTGCGGCGCTTCGCGGACGATCAACGTGCCGCAGATCGGGTCGGCGCCGGCCAAATCCGCCACTGTCGGCACCTACACCTCCAACGGCGCGGTGCTGGTCAACGGCAGCTCGATCGGCGTGCAGATGGTCAACAACCAGCCCAGCGGCACCGGTAACGACCACGCCTTCGACAACATCAAGATCCTCGATGTGACGCCGCAGCTGGACAAGTCGTTCAGCCCGGTGGAGGTGAACACCGGCGAGACGTCGACGCTGACGTTCACCATCACCAACACCAGCGAGCTGGCGGCGAAGAACGGCTGGTCGTTCACCGACGCGCTGCCCGCCGGGCTGACGGTGGCCGGCGCCGGGACGACGAACTGCCCGAGCGGTGCGGTGACCGCGGCGGCCGGCGCCACCTCGGTCAGCGTGACCGGCAACCTGACCGCGGGGATGGCGTCGTGCACTGTCAGCGTCCCGGTGACCTCCGGCACCGCCGGCAGCTACACCAACGGTCCCGGCAACATGTCGCTGGTCGGGCTCAACCCGCCCGCGGACACGACGGTCACGTTCGTGGAGCCGGACCCGAGCGCCGACCTGGCGCTGAGCAAGACCGCACCGCAGGACGAGGTGCAGCCCGGTGACCGCATCACCTACACCATCACGGTGATGAACCTCGGCCCGGCGGAGTCCTCGGGATACACCGTGACCGACCCGATCCCGGCCGGCCTGGTGGACGTGCAGGTGCCCGCAGGCTGCTCGGTCGGCTCGGACAGCGTGATCATCTGCACGGGTGGTCCGCTGGCCGCGGGTGACTCGGTGAGCTACGAGATCTCCGGCACGGTGGACGCGGTCAACGCGGACGGGGTGGCGAAGTACCTGACCAACGCCGCCCAGGTCACCGGGAACGACCCGGACAGCGACCCGAGCAACAACACCGGTTCCAAGACGGTGCGGGTCGTGCCGCTGGTGAGCCTCGCCATCGGTGGTGTCGGCGCCCTGGCCGGCGCCGGCGCATGGTTCCTGCGCCGGCGGTCGATCGTCAACTGACGGGGAGGAGGCGGCTCGTCGCGCGCCGCGGCGAGCCGCCTGCCCGGAAGCGTTGCCGGGCGAACCGTCCGATGTGGTCAGCCGGCCAGGTCCGGTTTGATCGAGCGGGCCTGCCGCCGGGCGAGGATGTCGTCGAGGCGGGAGCCGACTTCGGCGCAGTTCGCGCGCACGATGTCCAGGAACGCGGCGAGCACCGGTGAGTCGTCGGCCGCGCGGAAGGACAGGTGCAGGTCCGGCAGGCGGAAGCGCGGGGCGACGTCGCAGAACCAGACGTCCTTGCGGGTGACCAGCCGCATCCGGGCCGGGCCGAGGCCCACGCCGACGCCGCAGGCCGCGAGGCCGATGATCGTGTGGACGTCCCGCGACCGGGTGGCCGCGTCCAGCGCCGACGTGTCCGCGCCGAACAGGCTGCGCAGATGGGCGGCCACCGCGGGTTCCTGTTCCGGCGCCGACATGATCAGCTGCTCGGCAGCCAGCTGTTCGAGCCGGATCTCGCCGCGGCCCGCGAAGGGGTGGGCGACCCCGACCACGGCGACCAGGTGGTCGGCGCCGATCGGCACGGTCACGAGCCCTTCGACCCCGGCGCCCCGGGGTGCGCCACGGCCGACCGCGACGTCGAGGTCGCCCGCGACGAGGGCCGCGGTCCCGTCCGGGCTGTTCATCTCATGCAGGTCGAGCCGGACGTCCGGCCGCGCGGTGCGAAAGCGTCCCAGCACGCCGGGCAGCGGGTCGAGCAACGCCGAGCCGATGAAACCCATCCGCAGCTGACCCGTTTCGCCGCGAGCCGCGCGGCCGGCCTCGACCGCGGCGGCGGTCATCTCGCTCAGCGCGCGCCGTGCCCTGGCGAGGAACGCGGTGCCGGCGGCGGTCGGGAACACGCCGCGGGGCGTGCGGTCGAACAGCCGCTCACCGATCTCGCGTTCGACAGCCGCGATCTGCGTGGACAGCGGCGGCTGCGCGATCCCGAGGGACGCGGCCGCCCGGCCGAAGTGCTGGTGCTCGGCCAGCGCCAGGGCGTACCGGAGGTGACGCACTTCCATACGCACAAGATATCGCGCCGGGCTGATCCAGATATGAAAGTGGATGACCGTCACACGACGCGATGAAGTGGACCTCGTTCCCCACAGCCGTCGAAAGGACGTCATGAACGAGACCACTGCCTGCGTGTTCGTCCACGGTGCCTGGCACTCCTCGCTGCACTGGGCCGCGACCCAACGCGCACTGGCCGCCTCCGGTGTGCCCAGCGTGGCCGTGGACCTGCCCGGGCACGGCGTGACCGCGCCGACCCCGTCCGGGTACCTGCAGCCGGGGCAGCCGGGCCTGGCCACCGAACCGTCCGCGCTCACCGGGCTCACCACCGGCGTGCTCGTCGACGCGCTGGTCGCCGACCTCGCCGAGGTGCGCCGCCGGTACGCGCGGGTGGTCCTCGTCGCGCACAGCGCGGGCGGCGGCCCGGCGTCGGCCGCGATCGAGCGGCAGCCGGAGCTGGCCGACCACGTGGTGTACCTGTCGGCGTTCGTGCCGGCGGGCCGGCCACGCTTCATGGACTACGTCACCGCGCCGGAGAACGCCGGCGCCGTCCAGGTGCCGCGGGCCGGCGACCCCGAGGTGATCGGCGCGTTCCGGATCAACCCGCTCTCGACTGATCCGTCCGAAGTGGAGGTGATCCGGCGGGCGTTCCTCAACGACTGGCCCGCGGACCGGCCCGGCTGGCGCCTCACGCTGCACCCCGACGAACCCCTGGTGTCGCTGGCCGGGGAGTTCCCCGTCACCGCCGCACGGTGGGGCCGCGTGCCGCGCAGCTACATCCGGCTGACCGGCGACCTCGCGTTGCCGCCGGTCACGCAGGACCTGATGATCGCCGAAGCGGACCGGGTGACACCGGACAACCCGTTCACGGTGCATTCCCTGCCCGGCGGGCATTCGCCGTTCCTGACCCGGCCCGGCGAGCTCGCCGAACTCCTCGGCCGGATCGCGAAGGCATGAGGCCCGCCGCTCAGGCCGTGCTGCTGTCGGGCACGTTCGTCCAGCTGATGAGCGTCACCGTCATGCAGCTGGCCGTGCCGCGCATCCGCCACGACTTCGCCGCCGGCTCGGGCGCGGGCCAGCTCGCCCTGGCCGGCTACACGCTCACCTATGCCTGCGCGCTGATCACCGCGGCGCGGCTCGGCGACCGGTTCGGCTACCGGCGGCTGTTCGTTGCCGGCACGGCCGTGTTCACGCTGGCGTCGCTGGCCGCGGCCGCCGCGCTGGACGTGGAGTGGCTGGTGGCCGCCAGGCTGGTGCAGGGGGCGGGCAGCGGCCTGGTGGCGCCGCAGATCCTGTCGCTGATCCAGACCGCGGTGCCCGCGGGCCGGCGGGCGGCGGTGCTGGGCCGGTACGGGGCGACGATGGCGATCGCCTCGCTCGCCGGGCCGCTGTGCTGCGGCGTCCTGCTGCACTTCGACCCGTTCGGGGCCGGCTGGCGGGTCGCGCTGGCGTTGCCGGTTCCGGTCGGGATCGCCGCGCTGGCCTTGTTCCGGGTGCTGCCCGCAGGGCGCGGGCCGGTGGTCGCGAGCCGGGTGGACCCGGTCGGCGCCGCGTTGTCCCTGGCGGGGCTGGTGCTGCTGGTGCTGCCGCTGACCCTCGGCCAGGACGCGGCCTGGCCGGTGTGGACGTGGGTCAGCCTGGTGGTGGCGCTGGGGTTGCTCGCCGCCTTCGCCGCGTCACAACGGCGGGTGCGGCACCCGTTGGTGCACCCGGCAGCCCTGACGGCGAGGACGACCCGCTGGGGCATCGGCGCGGTGCTGCTGTTCAACGCCGGGATCCCGTCGTTCAGCCTGCTGCTCTCCCTGTACCTGCAGGGCGAGCTGCACCGCGACCCGCTGGTCACCGCGTTGACGGTCGCACCGTACGCGGTCGGCGCGCTGCTGGGCAGCGGGGTCGCCGAAGCCGCGGCACGCCGGTTCGGCGCCGTGGCGCTGGCCGCCGCGTCCGCCGGGCTCGCCGTGGTGTCGCTGCTCGTCAGCCCGGCACTGTCGGCGCCGGCGCCGGTCCTGTGGGCGGTGCTGGGCGCGGGCGGCTTCGCGTTCGGTGTCTTCACCGCCTCGGCGTTTTCCCTGGTGCTGCAACGGGTCCCGGCGGACGCGGCGAGTTCGGTGTCCGGGTTGCTGCCCACCGCGCAGCAGCTCGGCGGCACGGTGGGGGTGGCGGTGGCCGGGGTCGTCTACACCGCCGGGGCGATGGGCTCGGCGATGGTCTACGAGGCCGTCGTGTTCCTGCTCGCGGCCCTGGCCACCGCTCGGCTGGGCGCGCGGCGCCCGGCTGCCACTGAGCGGCAACCACCGCTTGGTGTGGGCTGAGCGCCGCGTGCACTGTGGATCGAGGAAAGTCCGTTGAAGCAAGGGGAAATCATGCCGTGGGACATCCGCGAGTCGGTGCGCCTCGACGACGTCGAGCTGGCCTACCGCGTCGTCGGCGACGGGCCCGAGGCCGCCGTGCTGGTGCACGGCTGGCCGCAGACGCACGCCTGCTGGCGGCACGTGGTGGAGCCGCTCAGCCGCGGGCGCACCCTCATCGTCCCGGACCTGCGTGGGTACGGTGACTCGGGCCTGGCGCGGTCGGGGGACTACGACAAGCGCGCCACCGCCGCCGACCTCAGCGCCCTCGTCCACCACCTCGGGTTCTCCTCGGCGGTGGTGATCGGCCACGATCGCGGCGCCCGCGTCGCGCACCGCTGGGCCCTGGACCACCCCTCGGACATCGACGCCCTGGTGCTGCTGGACATCCTGCCGACCAGGGTCGTCATGGACACGTTCGACCGCGACTCGGCGAGCGCGATGTGGCACTGGTTCTTCCACCGGAACCCGGAGCTGGCGGCGACGCTGGTCGCCGGCAACGTCGAGGCGTACCTGCGGCACTTCTTCGCCCGGGTGCTCGACTCCGGCGCGGTCGACGCGGAGACGTTCCAGCACTACGTCGCCGCGTTCAGCGATCCGGGGCACCTGCGGGCGTCCTTCGAGGACTACCGCACCGGATTCGCCACCGATCTGGACCGCGACCAGGCCGATCACGAGCGGGGGTTGCGGGTGCGGGCGCCGCTGCTCCTGCTGTGGGGCGCCGAGGGCGGCCTCGGCGGGACCGACGTGGTGCGCGTCTGGCAGGAGCACCACGCCGATCCCGCCGCCGTGCGCGGTCACGCGGTGCCGGGCGGCCACTACGTCCCCGAGGAAGCGCCGGGGGACGTGGTGGCCGCCGTGGAGGCGTTCCTCGCCCGGCGGTGAGTCACACCGCGGTCAGCCCGCCGTCGACCAGGACCTCCACGCCGGTCACGTAGGACGCCTCGTCACTGGCGAGGAAGAGAACGACGTCGGCGACCTCCCGCACCTCGCCGGCCCGCTTCATCGGCACCCCGTCGAGTTGCCTGGCCCGCCACACCGGGTCGGCGGAGCCGCGGGAGGTCCGCATCGGCGGGAGCATCCCCGGAGCGACCGCGTTGACGCGGATCCCGTCGTCGGCGTAGTGCACGGCGGCGGTCCGGGTCATCGACTTGACGGCGGCCTTGGACGCCCCGTAGCCGAGGTGCACGCCGAGCTGGCCGATCGAGGCCGAGATCGAGGACAGGTTGACGATCGAGCCGCCGCCGGAGCGGGCCATCGCGGCGGCGCCGTGCTTGATGCCGAGGAACACACCCTTGGCGTTGACCAGCATGAGCTGGTCGAAGAACGCGGTGCTGGTGAGGTCGGGGTCGAAGGTGCCGCTGATGCCGGCGTTGTTGACCAGCACGTCGAGCCGCCCGAACTCCGCGACGATCTCGTCGATCCCGGTGGTCCACGAATCCTCGTCGGTGACGTCCAGGTGGAGGTAGCGCGCCCGCCCGCCGTCGGCCTCGATCTCCTTGACCACGGCCGCGCCGTCGTCGTCGTTGATGTCGGCGACCACCACGGTCGCGCCCTCGCGGGCGAACGTCGTGGCGGTGGCGCGGCCCATGCCGCTGGAGGCGCCGGTGATCAGCGCGGTCTTGTCGCGCAGTCGCATGATCGGGGTCCTTTCGTGAGGCTGCTCAGCCGCGGGCGGAGACGCGTCCGGCGACGGGTTCGCCTGCCGGTGTGCGCGCTCGCCTGCCCTTGACGATGACGGCCAGGATGCACACGGCGCCGGGGATGAGCAGCGAGAGGAACACCTGGTGGTAGTTGAGGCCGGCGGCGACGAGCACCGTGCCGATGGCCGCGCCGCCGATGGCGCCGAACCGGGCGACGCCGGTCGCCCAGCTGGTTCCGGTGGCGCGGATGCTCGTGGGGTAGAAGGCGGCGCCGATGATCGGGAAGGCGGTGCCGCAGGTGTTGGTGAACATGCCCATCACGAACATCAGTGTCCCGAGCACCAGCACGTTCGGCGGCGCGACGGCCACGAGCACGAACATCACCGAGGCGCAGCCCATGGCGGCGACGACCGTGCGGTGCATGCCGAAGCGGTCCATCGCCGACCCGATCCCGAGGTTGCCCAGGGTTCCGCCGGCCTGCAGCAGCAGCCCCATCGTGGCGGCGGCGGTCAGGGAGAAGCCGATGTCGGTCATCAGGATGGGCATCCAGCTGTTGGTCAGGTAGACGATGAAGAACGCCGCGCTGAAGCCGATCCAGATGGCGGCGGTCCCCAGCCGGAACCGGCGGGCGACCAGCCCGGCGACCCGGACCTTCGCGTCGACGGCCGGCTCGTTGAGGGCGAACCGGGTGCCGGGCGGGAAGTTCTCGGGCACGATCCGGTTCACCAGGCCCAGCAGTTCGGCCTCCCGCCCGGCCTGACGGGCGAGGTACTTCGGCGACTCCGGCAGCGCGAAGTAGACGACAACGGCGTAGGCGAGGGGCAGGACACCGGCGGCGACCAGAGCCCAGTGCCAGCTCGCGACCTCCACGACGAGGCTGGTGAGGAACCCGGCGATCGCGCCACCGAGGGTGTGTCCGCAGTAGGTGAGCGCCATCATCGTGCCGCGGCGCCGCACGGGAGCGTACTCGGACACCAGCGTCGTCGCGTTGGGCAGCGCGGCGCCGAGGCCGAAACCGGTGAGCAGGCGCAGGATCGAGAACCACACCACGTTCGGGGCCAGCGCGGTCGCCGCGCACATCACCCCGAAGAAGACCATCGAGGCGAGGATGATCTTGCGCCGGCCGATGCGGTCCGCGATCGGCCCGGCGACCAGGGACCCGAGCGCCATGCCGAGCAGCCCGCTGGTGATCACCGGCCCGAGCTGGGCCTTGGACAGGCCCCAGTCGGCGAGCAGGGGCGGGCCGATGTAGGCGACGACGGCGAGGTCCAGGCCGTCGAGCACCACCACGCCCAGGCAGAGCAGCAGGACTTTGCGTTGCAGGGGCCCGACCTTGTTGCGGTCGATGACGTGTTGCAGGTCGAGACTGGTCACGTGTCCTCCGTTGGACAGGAGCCGGTGAGGGCATTGCCGAGCATGATCCGCAGGTCGTGTTCCGTCACCGGCCGGGGATTGGCGTAGGGCGCGGACAACGCCTGGGCCACCACGGTGTCCACACCGTCCGCCGGCATCCCGAGCGACTTGAGGGACATGTCGGCGCCGAGGTCGTCGGCGAGGCGGAACAGGTGCGCGGCCGGATCGCCGGCCCCGAACGCGTTCCGCAGTGCGGCCCGTGCCCGGGGTGCGGCCGGGAGGTTGAACGCGAGGACGTGCGGGAGTACCGCGGTGTGGGTTTCGGCGTGCGGGAGGTCGAACGTGCCGCCGAGGATGTGGCACAGCTTGTGGTGCAACGACATCGTGGTCGCGCCCAGCACGCTGCCGGCGAGCCACGCTCCGTAGAGGGCCTCGGATCGGGCCTCGAGGTCGTGCGGATCGTCGGCGACCCGGGGGAGTGCGGCGGCGAGGGCGCGTGCCGACTCGGCCGCCATCAACGCGGTGATCGGTGAGCCGTCGGGCGCGTAGAGCGCTTCGGCGGCGTGGGCGAGGGCGTTGACGCCGCTGGTGACCGACAGGGCCGTCGGCAGGGTGAGGGTCAGCCGCGGGTCGTAGACCACAGTGGACGGCAGGACACGGGGATCGCGGCCGGTGGTCTTGCGGCCGCCGTCGGTCAGGCCCCAGATCGGCGTCATCTCCGAGCCGGCGTAGGTCGTGGGCACCGCGACGACGGGCAGCCCGGTGTCTTTCGCGATCGCCTTGGCCAGGCCGATCGAGGAACCACCACCGACGGCGAGGCATCCGTCGGCGCCGATCTCCCGGCTGCGTGCGACCGCCGTCGTCGCGACCGCGACCGGTACGTGCGGGGTGGCGTGCGGGTGCAGTGCCGCGATCCGGTCGCCGAGCGGGGCGGTGAGCTCGGCGGCCAGTTCCGCCTGTTCCGGGCTGCACAGCACGATCAGCCTGCGCAGGCCCAGCCGCTCGACCTCGCCGGCCAGCCGGCTCGCCGCGCCCACCGCGAAGACGACCCGGCCGGGACGGCTCTCGTGCACGAAGTCGTGGGTCATCGCCGCACCTCGTTTGAGACGACGCGGTCCAGGACGATGTCGAACTCGATGAGCCGGAACGGGTTCGTGACCCCGTAGCGCCGGGCGCGATCCGGGTCGTCGACGTCGGTGACCGGCCGGATCAGCGACTCCTTGACCCCGAACACCGTGTCGGAGTCCAGGTACGGGCTGCCTTCCACGAAGACGTGGGTGGTGAGCGGGGCGTGGCCGGCGGCGTCGGCGATGACGTGGATGTGCGCGGGCCGGTTCGGGTGCCGCTTGGTGGCGGCGAGCAGCCGCCCGACCGGTCCGTCGTCCGGGATCGGGTAGTAGCGGGGCACCACCGTGCGCAGCCAGAACCGGCCGTGCTCGTCGGTGACGAACAGCCCGCGCAGGTTCCGCTCGGGCTGCACGCCGGGTTGCTGCACGTCGTAGTACCCGGCGCCGTTGGCCTGCCACACGTCGACCCGCGCGCCCGGCAGCGGGGTGCCGTCGGAGGAGCGGACCTGCCCGGCGAACACGCACGGCTCACCGTTGCCGTCGAGCGAGATGTTCGCGCCGAGCTCGCGCGGCGGGGAGTCGACCATGTGGAACGGGCCGAGGACCGTGGTGTCGGTGGCGGCGGCGGATTTCCGGTTGTTGATCGCGTCGACGAGCATCGACACCCCGAGCACGTCGGAGAGCAGGACGAACTCCTGCCGGGTGCCGTCGCACATGTGGCCGGTCGCGGTGAGGAAATCGATCGCCTGCTGCCACTCGGCGTCGGTGAGCTCGACGTCCTTGACGAACGCGTGCACGTGCTCGACGAGGCTCGTCAGGACCTGCTTCAGCCGCGGATCAGGGGTGCCGGCG
This sequence comes from Amycolatopsis sp. 3B14, assembly GCF_050958625.1. Lineage (NCBI taxonomy): Bacteria > Bacillati > Actinomycetota > Actinomycetes > Pseudonocardiales > Pseudonocardiaceae > Amycolatopsis > Amycolatopsis sp. 3B14. The sequence continues at coordinate 31,157 of NZ_JBHZEN010000081.1, read as the reverse complement.
AAACTCTCGGCGACGACCTGCGCGGAGGTGTCTTCGGAAAACCCGGTCATCGGCCCTCCTCGAGATTGGTCGTCCACTCCGGCGCGGCCAGTCCGGCGCGGTCGAGGACCTCGGCGCCCGCGGCGAAGGCGAGCCGGGCCGACTCCCCGGCGGGGCGGGCGTCGAGGTCGTCGGAGAAGACCTCCACCGACACCGGCGCGGTGACGCCGCGGTCGCGCAGGGCGCCGAGCACGGCGAGCGTGTCCCCGGCGCCGCGGCCGGGGAGCAGCCGCCGGTGGCGGGCCTCCTCGGTCATGTCGGGGTCCGGTTCGGGCCGGACGTCGCACAGCTGCACCGTGGTGATCTTGGTGGCGGGAATGCCGTCGAGGTCGCCGGGCGTGGCGCCGGAGCGGAACCAGTGCCACAGGTCGAGGGTGATCCCGCCGTTGCGCCGGTCCGCCGCGGCGACCACCTCCCACACCTGGGCGAGCGTGCGGACGTGGCTGTAGGGCAGGAACTCGAAGCCGACCAGCACACCGTGCTCGGCGGCGCGGTCGCACAGCGCGCCGAACGGCTCCACCAGGTCCGCGAGCGGGTGCGCCTGGAACATCGGCACGTTGAGGTGCCGCACCCCGATCCGGTCGGCGAGCCGGAACATGGCCTCCTCAGCCGGATCCGCGCCCAGGGACCAGTCCCAGTTGTGCTCCACTTCGAGCACCCGCAGTCCGTGCTGGTCCAGCAGGTCGCGGATCTGCCCGTCGGACAGGTCCGTGCCGAGGTAGTCGCTCACCCGCAGCCCGATGCCGGTGAACCCGGCCTCGGCCGCGGCGGCCACGCGGGTGGGCAGGTCCGCCGTGCGCAGCGTGCTGGCGCTGCAGTTGAGGTGTTTCATGCTCATCCTTTGCCGACTTCGCCCGCGGTGGCCGAGCCCGCGAGCCATTTGGCGCCCTCGTCGTACAGGCGGAGCACCGCTTCGCCGGTGAGTCCGGGCAGCCCGGTCTTGACCGTGAACCCGGCCTTGGTCTGCAGGTACGCCAGGTGGCGGTACCCGGACGGGAACCGGTTCAACAGTCCGGTGTCGAGTTCCAGCCGCGCGGCCGGGTCGACGGGGTCGAGCCGGTCCTTCTCGTAGATCGGCTGCCTGCGCACGATCTTCCATTCGCCCTCGTGGCGGCAGCAGAAGTCGTAGAACCGGCCGGTGCACACGACGTCGGCCTCGACCCCGTCGACGCTCGCGCGCTGGCTGATGGTCATCTTCGTCTGGACGACGGCCCGGTCGCCGTGCACGTCGGCGCTGTGGCCGCCGAGGAAGTGCAGGATGTTCACGCCACGCTCGAATCCCTCGCGGCTGACCGCGATGAATTCCGCGGCCGGGCCCTGGAACCAGGTGGCGGTCATCCACCCTTGGGTCGGGTGCCAGACCGTCGCGAAGCGGTCCCAGTCCCCGGCGTCGCGCCAGACGACCCAGTTGTCGACGAGTTCACGCAGTTCCAGCCTGTCTTCGAGGCTTGTCGGCACGTTTTCCAACCTCCTTGTCATCGGATCGCCGGCGCCAGCTGAGTGCCGGCGGCGACGTGTATCACTTCGCCCGTGATGTTGCGGGCGCGGTCGGACACCAGGAAGGCCACGGTGTTCGCGACGTCGGCGGGCTCCACGAGCCTGCCCAGCGGCGAGGCGGCGGCGAACCGGCCGGTGTAGTCGTCGAGGAACTCCGGATCGGCCTTCTGGGCGTTGAACGCGGTGTGCACGAAACTCGGCGCGACGACGTTGACCGTGACCCCGAGCGGGCCCAGTTCGCGGCAGGCCACCCGGGTCAGCCCGACGAGTCCCGCCTTCGACGCGGAGTACGCCGGCGTCCAGCCGCCGCCGAGCCATACGCGTGAGCCGATCGACACCACGCGGCCGCCGCCCTGCCGCCGCCACAGCGGCACGCAGTGCTTCATCAGCAGCACCGGCCCGGTCAGGTTGACCTGCAACGTCGCCTGCCAGGTTGCGAGGTCCAGGTCCGCGACGGTGTGCGGCGGCTCGATGCCGGCGTTGTTCACCAGCGCGTCGACCCGGCCCCAGGTGGCCTCCACCTGCTCGACGGCGGCCTGGACCGATGCCTCGTCGGTGACGTCGGCCTCGACCCCCAGGACCTCGCCGGTGAACTGATCCGCGGCCTCCTTCGCGCCGCGGCGGTCCAGCAGCGCGACCCGGAAGCCGTCAGCGAGCAGGGCCGTGGCGATGGCCGTGCCCATGCCGCCCGCGCCACCGGTCACGATTGCGACTGGGGCGGTCATGACGCGTGCTCCGTCGCGACCTTGACGATCGTGTCGGCCACGGCGCCGGGCATCGACAGCATGGGGGAGTGGCTCGATTCGAGTTCGCTCACCGAGCCCACCCTCGCGGCCATCTTGCGCTGGACCTCCGGCGTGCAGGCCCGGTCGAGCGTGCAGACGACGAAGTGGGCGGGGACCGTGCGCCAGGCCGCGCGGGAGACGACCGCGGTGCGGGCGTCGGCGTGCTCCGGGGTGAGACGTGCGGCCGCGCTCGCCGCGTCCGAGGGCGTGCAGTCGTGGTAGAAGGCGTGCCGCGCGGTGTCCGGGTCGATGACCAGGTAGTCGCCGACCTGGCGGATGTCGTCCTTGCCCGCCTGGGAGCCCGCTTCGGCGTCGTTGACGGAGGCGACCGATTCCCCGGGTTCCAGGCAGAACGCGCTCAGGTAGACCAGGGCGCGCACGCCTGGGGCGTCGCCGACCTCGGTGAGCAGGGCGCCGGAGTAGGAGTGGCCGACGAGCACGAGGTCGCCGGGGATGCCGGCGAGCACGCGGACGAGGTGGTCGCAGTGTCCCCGGAAGGTCGGATCACCCGGGGCCCGGTCCTTGCCGGGCAGCGTGACCCGGACGCAGGGGTAGCCGTCGGCTTCGAGCAGGGACGCGACGCGTTCCCAGGCCCAGCCGCCGTGCCACATCCCGTGCACGAGGACGATGGTGGGACGGTCGGTCATGACGCGGTCCTTTCGGTGAGTGGCTGGTCTGCTGTGGACACGCTGGTGTCACGGGTGCGGAGGGAGAAGGTGAGGGCGATCCCGGCGAGGTAGATGCCGGCGATCACCCAGAGCGTCCCGGAGACACCGATCGGCGCCACCAGCCCGGCGACGACGGGTCCCATGAACTGGCTGACCCCCGCGCCGAGGTTCAGGATCGCGACGGCGCCGCCGACGCGGTGCGGGGCCAGCGCGGGCAGGATCGCCGAGAGGGGAACGAATCCGGAGAGCGCGGCGCCGTAGACGATCGCGATCACGAGGATCGCCCAGAAGTTCGGTCCCAGCAGCGCCGGCACGTAGTAGAAGGCGGGCACGCTGAGGGCGCAGAGGAAACCGCCGAACCACGCCACCGTCCGGACGCGGCCGATCTTGTCGGCGACGTAGCCGAAGAGCACGTTGGCGAGGATGTTGGTCAGCAGCATGGTGCCCCACACCGTCTGCCATTCCGGAGTGGACAGTCCGACGTCGCGGACCATGAACGTGCCCAGGAAGACGACGAAGGCGTAGAACCCGAGGGTGTTGATCATCCGGACGATCCCGCCGATGCCGACCTTGGGCCGTTCGACGACGACGGTGACGGCGCCGAGGACGGTGCGCAGGCTGGCCTTGACGCCGGCGGGCTGCTGCGGGCGGGCCTTGACCAGGAACGCGAGCAGGATCCCGCCCGCGCCGATGAACGCGAGCGAGGTGACCAGGGTGGCGAACTCGCCGATCAGCGGGATGACCGCGCCCGCGTAGTAGGAGCTGATCACCCCGAGGCCGAGCACGAAGAAGAACCAGTACCAGCCCACGGCCTTGCCCATCACCGACTCCGGCGTGTCCATGGCCACCCACACGAGGAAACCGTAGGAGAACAGCGGATAGCCAAGGCCGCGGACGCCGAAGCTGATCAGCATGAGCGTGAAGTCGCCCTGGGCCAGCGCGAACAGGAAGGCGATCTCGAAGACCACCCAGATCGCGAATCCGGCGAACATCACCCGCCGGGGGCCGAAGGCCTCGGCGAGCGCGCCCGACAGCCACGCGGCGACGGCGACGACGAACCCGTAGACGCTCCACAGCAGCGACGTCTGGCCCGCGCCGAAGCCGTGCTCGGCGAGGTAGGGGGAGAGGAATCCGGATTCGATCCCGTCGCCGATCATGAACAACGTGAGCGCCACGAAGCCCCAGCGCAGGTGCGGGACGATGCCCTGGCGCGTCCAGAACCCGCTCACCGGTTCGTCCACCCAGTGACACGGCGGGCACACGCCCGGTCGGTGTTCGTCATGCTCAGAACCTCCTCGTTCTGCTCCGGTGTGGCGGGAACGTAGGGATCCTGCGGCCCAGGCGCCGCCCGGCGCCAGACGTGATTGCCGTCCAGTGGCAATCGCCCGTACATTGACGGCATGGCGGGCCGAACGAACACGCCCGGTCAGTCGGTGTCCCGGCGGCTGCTGACCGTGCTCGACTGCTTCGACGTGGCGCATCCGGCGCTCACACTCACCGAGGTGGCCACGCGCAGCGGTCTGCCCGTGTCGACCGCGCGCCGGCTGATCACCGAGCTCCGGGAGTGGGGCGGGCTGGAACGGCTCGAGGACGGCCGGTACCGCATCGGGATGCGACTGTGGACGATCGGGACGCTCGCCCCGCAGCAGCGCGGGCTGCGGGAAGCCGCCCTGCCCTACATGCACGACCTCTTCCAGGCGACCCAGGAGAACCTCCAGCTCACCGTCCTGGAGGGCACGCAGGCGCTGTGCATCGAGAAGATCTCCAGCACCAAGGCCGTTCCGACGCGAACCGAAGTCGGTGGCCGCCTGCCGCTGCACGCGACCGGCGTCGGCAAGGTCTTCCTGGCGTTCTCCGGAAAGGACCTGCTCCGGTCGGTCGCCGAGGCGGGTCTGGCGCGGATGACCCCGCACACGATCACCCAGCCCGGCCGGCTCGCGGCCGCGCTGGAGGAGGTCCGCAAGACCGGGGTCGCCTACTCCTACGAGGAGATGACGCTGGGCGCGGTGTCGGTCGCCGCCCCGATCCTCGGCCTGGACGGCCGGGTGCGCGCCGCGCTCGGCATCGTGGCGCATTCCAGGGCCGCCGTCGACCGGCTCGCGCCCGCCGTGCGCACCGCGGCGCTCGGCATCGCCCGCTGGGCCGGGTGAGCCCTGGCGGGGCGGCGTTGGCGGCCTGTCCTCAAGGCCGGATGAGCAGTGTGGCCAGGCCGGTCCTGGCCTTGACCAACCTCCCGCTGCTCACCCGGCGGTCATCGCCCCGCGGACGTCAGAGCGCGCCCTCCTCCCGATGCCGGGACAACTACTGACAAACTGTGGAACGGGCCACCCCGAGCTGCTCAGCCGATCCGCGCCGCCGGCCACCCGCCTGATAACGCTGCACGATCAACTGGTGCCTGCGTCAGCGTGACCCGTCGAGGACCTCCAGGGCTGGTGTGGATGCGTCGCAACACCCACTCCGCCCGGAGGTCCTCCCCACAATCAACCCCAACACGCCGTCCACAACCTCACAAGTCACAACACCTAGAGGTCGATGACGACCTTCCCGTGCACGTGCCGCGCCGCTTGGAGCTCGACCGCGGCGCGGATCTGCTCGACCGGGTAGCGCGCCGCGATCGGCACCCGGAGCCGGCCTGTCGCGACCAGGCCGGCGATCTCCTCGAGGGCGCCTTGGGGTGCGCCGGCGCCGTTCGCCGGCGTGATCCCGTCGACCTGGGCGGCGATGGTGGTGATGCGTGCGTCGGGCACGCCCAGTTTCCGTGCCGCCTGCGCCGTGTCCGTCCCGTGCAGGTCCATGGCCGCGGTGACGCCGGCTGGAGCCAGCGCGCGGACCCGGTCGACCAGGCCGTCGCCGTAGGTGACCGGCTCGGCCCCCAGGGCTCGCAGGGCCTCGGCCGAGGATGCCGACCCCGTCCCGATCACCCGTGCGCCCGCCCGGCGCGCGAGCTGGACGGCGAACACACCGACCCCGCCTCCCGCGCCGCCGATGAGCACCGTGTCGCCCGGGCCAGGCTCGATCACGGCGAGGGCCGCGGCCGCCGTGCGGCCCGCGATGGCAAGGGTGGCGGCGGTGCGGTCGTCGACTCCGTCCGGGGTGTGGTGGGCCTCGCCGCCCACCGCGATGGTCCCCGCCTCGTCCACGACGACGTAGTCGGCGACCGCGCGGGACAGGGCGCCGCCGAACACCCGGTCACCGACCGCGAACTCGCGCACCCCGTCACCGATCTGGTCCACGACGCCGGCGTAGTCGGTGCCGAACCCGCAGGGCAGGCTCAACCCGAATCGCGCCGCGGTCTCCGCGTCCGAGGTCATGAACCAGTCCATCGGGTTCAGGCCGGCCGCGGCGACCCGCACGCGGATCTGTCCCGGCCCGGCCTGCGGCACGGGCACCTCGCGGACGGTCAAGGCCTCCGGCCCGCCGAACGACTCGAACTGAACCGCCCGGCTCGTGATCGCCGGCGTGTTGACGTTCGGTTCTGCCATGTTCACCTGTCTCCAGTCGCGGCTCAGTAAGCGGACTATGCTCCGTTTCAACACCAGGCTAACACAAGTGGAGCGTGATCCGTTTTGGCCGCCGAGGAGACCCGCAGACCGCGAGCGGACGCGGCCCGCAACCGCCAGCAGCTGCTGGACGTGGCGACCCGCTTGTTCGCCTCGGCGGAGACCGAGCCGTCGATGCGCGCGATCGCCAGCGAAGCCGGGGTGGGCATCGCCACGCTCTACCGGCACTTCCCGACCCGGGAATCGCTGGTCGACGCGGTCTACCGGGACCAGGTCGCGCGGCTCACCTCCGGCGCTCGTGAGCTCCTCGCCGAACTCGACCCGCCCGCGGCCCTGCGACGGTGGATGGACCTGTTCGGGGAGTGGGTCGCGACCAAGAACGGGATGCTGGACACGCTGCTCGCGATGATCGAATCGGGGGAGATCGGGCATGCCCACACCCGGACCGAGCTGCTCGCGGCCATCGACGAGATCCTCGACGCCGGTCGCACGAGCGGCCAACTCCGTGGCGATGTCCCTGCCGAAGACATCGCAGCCGCTCTCATCGGCATCTTCACCGTGGCGGGTTCGCCCGAGCACAAGGCGATGGCAGCGCGCTTGCTGAACCTCCTGATGGACGGACTCCGGCCTTCTTCGCGGCGGCGTTGATCCGCATGCGGATCCCTATCCCCGGAACCTGAACGTCCAGTGCGCACGCGGTCCCGGCCCGACCACCAGTTCGGAATTGCCGATCCGCTCCACGTGCCGGTGGAGCACCGCCGTGCTGAGCGAAACTCGACACTGCGCAGACCGATTTCGCCCAGTGGCACGACATCCAACCGGATCGTCGTGCCACCGCGGGTGGCGACCGTGCCCTGCGGGGTGGTCCGGACCGCGAAACCGCCGGCCCGCAGCAACGGCACCGTGTCGGCGTGATCGCCCGCGGTGATCCCGATCCGGATCCCGGTGACGTCGCGCATCAGGTGGTCGGCGTAGTCGTCCGGTAGGACGCGTTCCCGCCCCACGTCGCCCGGGAACGAGGCGGGCTCGGTGTTGCTGAGGGATCGGGATTCCGTCACCGAAGTCGCGCGTCTGCAGGGACACGACCGGTTCGTCAGGTCCGGACCACCACCGGCGGTGGGCAGACGTGGACCGGCGACCGAACGGTTGCGGGCATTGGGCGCGCCGCGGTGCCGGCGATTCCGGCGAATCCCACGGCCATCGCACAAAGCATGCCGAGAATTCTTCGACGTCTCCCCCTGCCGCCGACAGTAGAACCGTTCTGCCGGAATTGTCCCAGCCGTCACCCGTTTTGCGCAGTACCGGTCCGATCCCCGAACAGGGCGGCCAGGCTCTGCGGGATCGTGCCGCCGAAAACGCTTTCCAGGAGGGCGCTCTCGTCGGGCGGGTTGGCGGCCCGCGTGAACATCGCCTGTTCGTACTCGGCCAGTGCGGTCTCGACGTCCTCGTGCGCGGCCAGGGCTTGGGCGAGTTCGGCGCCGTCCAGCATGGCCAGGTTCGCGCCTTCGCCGTTGGGCGCGGCGAGGTGCGCCGCGTCGCCGACGAGCGTCGCTCCCGGCACGCGCTCCCAGCGGTGGCCGGCGGGCAGGGCGTGGTGCGGGCGCAGGACCGGCGCGGTGTCGCTGTCGGTGATCAGTGCCGTCAGCTCCGGAGCCCAGCCGTCGAACTCCCGCGCGATCCGCGCGGTGGCCGCGGCCGGGTCGGCGAAGTCCACGGCGGCGAACCAGTCCAGCGGCCGGGCGAGCTCGATGTAGCCGTGCAGGGTGTCGCCACGCTCGCGGTGGGCGAAGATCGCCGCGTCCGGGGTGGGGCCGTTCGCGATCATCGAGCCGCCGCCGACCGCCTTCGCCGTGGCGGGGTGCCGCGTGTCGGCGTCGAACAGGTACGTCTCGACGTACGCCGTGCCGGTGTACTCGGGCGTGGCGCCGGTCAGCAGTGGCCGGACCCGGGACCACGCGCCGTCGGCGCCGATCAGCAGGTCCGTGACGACGGTGCGGCCGTCGGTGAAGGTCACCTCGTGCCGGCCGTCGCCGAGGGTGCGGGCGCCGCTCGCCTTGTGTCCCCAGTGGACGGTGCCGGCGGGGAGCGCGTCGAGCAGCATCCGGCGCAGCTCGCCCCGCTGCACCTCGGGACGGCCGCCCGTGCCGTCGTCGGACTTCTCGAACAGCACGGTGCCGGCCTGGTCGAGGATCCGCATCGCCTGGCGGCCCTCCAGCACGAGACCGCGGAACTCCGGCATCAGGCCGGCGGCCTCGACGGCGAGTTGCCCGTTGTAGTCGTGGATGTCGAGCATCCCGCCCTGCGTGCGCGCCATCGGCGACGGCTCCGCCTCGTAGACGGCGGCCGGGATGCCGTGGACGTGCAGCACGCGGGCGAGGGTGAGCCCGCCGAGACCGGCGCCGATGATCGTGACTGGGGTGCGCATCGGAAACTTCCTTCAAAGTCGGGAACGTCTTCGTCCCTGACATTGGAGGGGTTCGCTGGCAGCGGGAGCACAGCGCGCTGACACCGGCCTGTCAGGCGCTGACTTCCGGTGCGGCGGGCGGGTCGTCGACGTGCACCGCTTCCGGGACGTCCGCGTGCCATTCCGCGAACTCCTCGACCCACCGGCAGATCGCCTCGGCGGCGTAGTGGGTCGGGTCCCAGCCTGCGTGGAGGCCGAGCCGGATCTGGCGCCCGTCCAGCATGATGCGCACCGCGTGCAGGCCGAACGCCGGGGCATTGGTCATCACCGCGGCGCCGCGGCCGCTCGCCGCGAGGCCCTGCGCCATGAACGCCGAGCTCATCTCGATCGCCTCCGGCACGTCCACGCCCGCGGTCGCGACCGCCTCGTCGAACGCCAGCCGCGCCACGTTCGTCCGGTCCATCAGCACCAGCGGGTGCCGCGCCAGTTCGCGGATCTCCACGTCGGACCGGCCGGCCAGCGGGTGGTCGGCCGCGACGTGGACGGTGATCCCCACGTCGACGAGGCGTCGGGACGCCCAGTCGGCGGGCGGCGCCACGGTGGAGACCCCCAGGTCCGCGCCCAGCACCCGGGTGCGCTCGAACACCGCGACCGGCTCGCATTCGAGCGCGTCGATCACCGGATGGCTCGCCCCGTGTTCGGCGATGAACGGCGCCAGCGACCGGACGATCGTCGTGAACGGCGCGACCACCCGCCACCGCGCGCCGCGGATCTGGTCCAGCCCGACGGCGTCGCGGGCCATCTGCTCGCGCAGCACCAGGTCCCGCGCCGCGTCGAGGAACCGCCTGCCGGCGTGCGTCAGGCTCAGCGCACCGTGGCCCCGCTGGAACAGGGTGACGCCGAGCTCCTGTTCGAGCGCGCGGAGCTGCCGGGACACCGACGGTTGCGTGACGTGCAGGCGCCGTGACCCCTCGGTGATCGAACCCGCCTCCGCGACCGCGAGGAAGTACTTCACCACCCGCATCTCCACGCCGCATGCCTCCCGAGCATCAAGTCCTTGCGAAATCAGTATTCGACAGCATGGCACGTGGCCACTGAGAATTCCTGGCACATTCACCCGCATCACACCGGAGGCGACATGTCCGACGACGAGACGGCCGCACGTCAGGGCAGACGTGCCCGCATCGCGGCCTTCGTGGGCACCGCGGTCGAGTGGTACGACTTCTACATCTTCGGCACCGCCGCGGCGATCGCCTTCGGGCCGGTGTTCTTCCCGACGTTCGACACGTCCACGGCGCTGCTGGCATCGTTCGCGACGTTCTGGGCGGGTTTCCTCGCGCGACCGATCGGCGGCATCGTGTTCGGGCACCTCGGCGACCGGCTGGGCCGGAAGAACACGCTGGTCGCGACTCTGTTGATCATGGGCGTGGCCACGTTCGCGATCGGCGTGCTGCCGGGGTATGCGACCATCGGGGTCGCCGCGCCGATCCTGCTGGTGCTGCTGCGCGCGCTCCAGGGCTTCGCCGTCGGCGGGGAGTGGGGCGGCGCCGTCCTGCTGGCCACCGAGAGCGGGGCGAGCGGCCGCGCGCTGCGGGGCGGGATGTTCGTGCAGCAGGGCTCGCCCGCGGGCAACATCCTCGCGACCCTCGTCATGGCGCTGGTCGCGGCGCTGCCCGGGGACGCGTTCGCGACGTGGGGCTGGCGGATCCCGTTCCTGCTGTCGGCCCTGCTCGTCGTCATCGGGCTGGTGACCCGCCTGAAACTGGAGGAGTCGCGGGAGTTCACCCAGCGCGTCGAGCAGGCCCCGCCGGTGAAGCTGCCGATCGCCGAGCTGCTCGCCCACCACTGGCGACGGGTCGTCGCCGCCGTGTTCGCCAGCGCGCTCGGCATCGGCATGGCCTACTTCCTCAGCACGTTCATGCTCGCCTACGCGACCTCGCAGCTCGGGGTCAGCCGCCAGGTCATGCTGAACCTGCTGCTGGCCAACGCGGTCCTGCAGTTCCTGTGGCAGCCGCTGGCTACCCGGCTCGCGGAGCGGATCGGCGCGGCCCGGTTCATGGTCGGCACGCTGGCGGCCACGGCGGCGCTGGCCGTGCCGATGTTCCTGCTCGCCGGCACCGGGAAACCCGCGCTCATCCTGCTCGGCATCGGGCTGAGCACGATCGCCGGGACCGGCTACTACGCGGTGCTCGCCGGGTTCCTCGCCCAGGCGTTCCCGGTGGGCGTGCGCTACACCGGCATCTCGTTCGCCTACCAGCTCTGCTCGACGGTCATCGGCGGCACGACGCCGCTGCTCGCGCAGCTCTTCCTCGGGCTCGGCGGCGGCCACTGGGCCGGGGTGGCGGTGTTCTACCTCGTCCTCATCGGAGTCACCGCGGCCGGCGTGACCGTGCTGTCCGCACTCGTCCGCAGGTCCGCCACGCCAACCGTCACCGCTTCGGTCTGATTGGGACATACCTCATGCGCATCGACACGATCATCACCAACGCCCGCATCACCACCCTCGACCCGGCGCGTCCGCGCGCGCACTCGGTCGGCGTGCTGCACGGCCGGATCGCCGGCTTCGACGAGGAGCTCGACGGCGTCACCGCGGACGCGCGCCACGACCTCGGCGGCGCCCCGGTCGTGCCCGGGTTCAACGACGCCCACCTGCACTTCTCCATGCTGGGCAAGGAGATGACGCAGCTCGACCTGTCCGCCGAGGCCGCGCCGACGCTGGACGCGCTCTACCGCCGCGTCGAGGAGTGGGCCGCCGGGAAACCCGACGGCGCGTGGGTGATCGGCAACGGCTACGACCAGAACAACATCGGCGAGCACCCCACGCGGCAGGTGCTCGACCGCATCGCCGGCGGCAGGCCGGTCTACCTGGTGCACAACTCCAACCACATGGCGGTGGCGAACACCGAGGCGTTCCGGCGGGCCGGGCATCCCGATCCGGACGTGGTGACGGCGCCGCCCGGCGGCAGCGCCGTGTTCCGCGACGGCGTGCACACCGGTCTGCTGCAGGAGCAGGCCATGACGCTGGTCAGCCACGTGCTCAAGCCGGTGCCGCAGGAGGAGCTGGTGGCGGCGCTGGAAGCCGCGTCGGCGTGGGCGCTGCGCCACGGGCTGACCAGCGTGACCGAGCCGGGGATCGGCGGACGGCTGATCGGCCACGGTCCCGCGGACGCCCGGGCGTTCCAGACGGCCTACGAGCGGGGGAACCTCCGCACCCGCGTCACGGCGATGCCGTTCATCGACGCGGTGCACGACCTCGGGCGGGTCGACGACGGCCTGGACGGCTGGGGACTGGACCTCGGGCTGCGCAGCGGGATCGGCGACGAGTGGTTCCGGCTGGGGCCGGTGAAGATCGTGTCCGACGGGTCGCTGATCGGCCGGACCGCGGCGATGTGCTGCGACTACCGCGACAGCCCCGGCAACCGCGGGTTCCTGCTCGCCGAGGCCGAGGCGTTGCGGGAGAACATCCTGCGCGGCCACGAGAACGGGTGGCAGATCGCCACGCACGCCATCGGCGACCACGCGCTGGACGTCGTGCTCGGCGCCTACGAGGAGGCCCAGAAACGCCTGCCGCGGCCCGATGCCCGGCACCGCGTCGAACACGTCGGGGTCGCCTCCGACGAGCACGTCGCGCGGATCGTGTCGGCGGGTGTGATCCCGGTGCCGCAGGGGCGGTTCATCTCCGCGCTCGGCGACGGTTTCCTCGCCGCGCTGGGCGCGGATCGTGTGGAGCGCGCGTACCGGATGCGTAGTTTCGTCGAGGCCGGTGTCGAGCTGCCCGGGTCGACCGACGCGCCGGTGGTGCCGGGGGAGCCGCTGATCAGCATCCACGACATGGTCAACCGCCGCTCGGCGTCCGGGGCGCCGATCGCCCCGGGGGAAGCGCTCACCCCGGCGCAGGCCCTGCGGGCGTACACGATCGGCTCCGCGCACGCCGTGCACGAGGAGACGCGGAAGGGCGCGTTGCGGCGGGGCAACCTGGCCGACCTCACCGTGCTGTCCGACGACCTGCTCCAGGTGGCGCCCGACCGCATCCGAGACCTCCAAGTTCGGGCGACGATGGTGGGCGGCGTCTTCGGCTACGACGCGGAGGGTGCGCTGGCCCCGTCCTGACGAGCGCACTCGCCCGGCGCCGTCATCCCGGCCGGACCCGGTTGCGGCGGCCGCGGGTTCCGAGGCTCGACCCGGCCCTGATATCACCGGTCGAGTTTCCGGCAGCGGCCCCGCGACACGGGCGGATTTTTGACGGGATCCATACGCCGCGCGGCCGTTCGGCCCATCACCTGCTGCCTACCCTGCCTTCGTGCCTTCCGCAACGTCCGTGCTCAAGCGCCTGGTGGTCGGGCGCCCGTTCCGCAGCGACCGGCTGTCGCACGAGTTGCTGCCGAAGCGGATCGCACTGCCGATCTTCGCCAGCGACCCGCTGTCCTCGGTCACCTACGCCACCCAGGAAATCCTGCTGATCCTCTCGCTCGGCGGGGTGGCGTTCCTGCACCTGACCCCGTGGATCGCGCTGGCGGTGGTGGTCCTGCTGGTCGTGGTCGTGCTGTCCTACCGCCAGGTGGTGCAGGCCTACCCGACCGGCGGCGGCTCCTACGAAGTCGCGTCGCAGAACCTGGGGCGCAACGCCGGCCTGGTGGTCGCGGGCGCCTTGCTGGTGGACTACGTGCTCACCGTGGCGGTGTCGGTCGCCGCCGGGGTGGACAACATCATTTCGGCGCTGCCGGAGCTCAACCCTCACCGCGTGCTGATCAACCTCGTGTTCGTGCTGCTGCTGACCGCGGTGAACCTGCGCGGGGTACGCGAGTCGGGGCGCACCTTCGCGGTGCCCACCTACGCGTTCGTCGCCGGTGTGCTCATCATGATCGTGGCCGGTCTGGCCGAGACCCTGGCCGGGCATCGACCGGTGGCCGAGAGCGCGCACTACGACATCCACGCCGAGCAGGCCGGGCTGACCGGTCTCGCGCTGGCGTTCCTCGTGCTCAGGGCGTTCTCCTCCGGCTGCACCGCGCTCACCGGCGCCGAGGCGATCTCCAACGGCGTCCCGGCCTTCCGCAAGCCGAAGGGCCTCAACGCCGCGCGCACGATGACGGCGATGGGCGCATTGTCGATCGCGATGTTCAGCGGCATCACGCTGCTGGCCCTGATCGCGCAGGTCAGGATCGCCGAGAACCCGTGCGACCTGGCGGGCTTCCCGGGCAGCTGCGAGAACGCGGCACAGCGGACGGTGATCGCGCAGATCGCCGCCGCGGTCTTCGGCGGCGACCACAGCGCCGGGTTCTTCTACATCCAGGCCACCGCGGCGCTCATCCTGATCCTGGCTGCCAACACCGCCTTCAACGGCTTCCCGCTCCTCGGCGCGATCCTGGCGCGGGACCGGTACCTGCCCCGGCAGCTGCACACCCGCGGGGACCGGCTCACCTTCTCCAACGGGATCGTCCTGCTCGCGATGGTCGCCGCGGCGCTGATCTACGCCTTCGACGGTTCCACGACCCGGCTGATCCAGCTCTACATCATCGGTGTGTTCACCTCGTTCACGTTGTGCCAGGCCGGGATGGTCCGGCACTGGAACCAGGAACTGCGCACCGCCACCGATCCGGCGTCGCGCCGGCGTGTCCGGCGTGGCCGGGCCATCAACGCATTCGGCGCGTGCTTCACCGGCGTCGTGCTGGTCGTCGTGCTGATCACGAAGTTCTCCGGCGGCGCCTACCTGGTGGTCATCGCGATCCCCCTGCTGTTCCTGCTGATGCGCGCGATCCGGCGGCACTACCAGCAGGTGCGGGAGGAACTCGCCCCCGACGAGACCGGGACGCTGTTGCCCAGCCGCGTGCACGCCGTCGTCCTGGTCTCGACACTGCACAAACCCACCCAGCGCGCTCTGGCCTTCGCGAAGGCCGCCCGCCCCGACACGCTGACCGCGATCACCATCAACGTCGACGACACCGAAACCCGCGAGCTGCAGCGCGTCTGGGAAAGCCACGACCTCGCGATCCCGCTGCTGGTGCTGGAATCCCCATACCGGGAGATCGCCAGGCCGGTGGTCAACTACATCAAGAAGCTGCGCCGCGACAGCCCCCGAGACGTCATCTGCGTCTACATCCCCGAGTACGTCGTCGGCCACTGGTGGGAGAACCTGCTGCACAACCAGAGCGCCCTGCGCCTGAAGAGCAGGCTGCTGTTCGAACCCGCTGTGATGGTCGTCAGCGTGCCCTGGCAGCTGCGCTCCAGCACCGCGCGGAACCTCGAACGCCTCGACCGCCTGCCTGGCGACGTCCGGCGCGGCATCCCCGCACACCGGCCGCGCCGAACCGGGCAACCCCGGTGACGCCGGACGACCCAACCGGCCTCCGTCGATCAGGTATGTCCGGCCGGACATGTTGCGGCTGCGCGTGCTCGTGGTCCACTTCGACCCCGGGGTCGCGCTCCGGCGGCGCGGGCGGCGCGAAATCCCCTCGCACGGCTGCCAGGTTTGCTGCCACCTCGGGAAGTGGTCGCGGATGTAGGCAGCTCCTGCGCAGCGCCGGCTGGGACCACGACTACGACCTGCCCGGCAAGCGGGTCGCCCAGATCGGCACCGGGGCCGGCGGTGTCCAGCTCGTCGCGGAGCGCGCGCCGGGCGCGGGCCACCTCGGTGTTCCAGCGAAGATCCGGCGCTGTGCCGGAAGCTCTCGCGGCCGTCGCGTTCGTGCGCTGAGCCTCGGCGCGGGCGCGCTGGCCACGCCGCGGTGCTAGCTGCGGGCCACTGTCCGCCCGCCGGTCGGCACCAAGCGGCGCGCCTGTGCCGTGACTGCTGGGGGCGCCTCAGCGCGACCCGGCGATCCGGGCAGGCAGCCGGGCCGCCAGGTGGTCGATCAGCTCGCTGACCCGCCGCGGCACGTGGACGTCGTCGGCGAGGAGTGCGTAGATGTCGGCGGGCGGGGTGGGGACTCCGGGCAGCACGCGGACGAGCGCGCCACTGTCCAAATGCGACCTGACCTGCCACTCCGAGCGCATGATCACCCCGTGTCCCCGCAGTGCCCAGCCGGTGACGACGTCCCCGTCGTCGCTGGACAGGCGGCCGCGCACGCGCACCTGCCTCGGCCGGCCCGCGGTGCCGAACCGCCACAGGTCGAAGTCCCCTTCGTTCTCGCGCAGCACGATGCAGTCGTGGTCGGCCAGGTCCTCGACCCGTTCCGGCATGCCCTTGCGGTCCAGGTAGGACGGTGCGGCGCAGGGCACGCGCCGGTTGCGGGCCAGCCGCCGCATCCGCAGCGTCGAATCCGGCGGGGCGCCGACGTGCACGGCCAGGTCGAACTCGCGCCGGTGCGGGCGCAGCGGCAGCGCCGTGGTGTGCAGCCGGATGTTCAGCTGGGGA
The DNA here is from genome assembly GCF_050958625.1 of Amycolatopsis sp. 3B14. Classification (NCBI taxonomy): domain Bacteria; kingdom Bacillati; phylum Actinomycetota; class Actinomycetes; order Pseudonocardiales; family Pseudonocardiaceae; genus Amycolatopsis; species Amycolatopsis sp. 3B14. The sequence goes on along the minus strand of NZ_JBHZEN010000081.1, from coordinate 14,913 downwards.
TGCCGCGCGGTGAACTCGCCGAGCAGGGGCGCGACGTGGGCGCGTCCGAGGCCGAGGGTGGCCTGGACCACGACCGAGCCGCGCAGGTCGGCCGACCGGTGCGTGATCAGGTCGTCGAGCTCGCGGACCTGGTCGAGGATCGTCTCCAGGCGGGCGGCGTAGAGCTCGCCCTCGGAGGTCAGCACCAGCCGCCGCGTGCCGCGGTGCACCAGGCGCGCGTCGAGCCGTTGTTCCAGCGCCCGCAGGCGTTTGCTGACCGCGGGCAGTGAGGACCCGAGTTCGCGGGCGGCGGCGGTCAGCGTCTCGCTCGCGGCGACCACGTGGAAGAAGCGGAGATCGTCGATCGAGCTCACACGCGCCCCTTTCTTTCCCTGAGCGAAAGGATAGGTTGCCCGGAGAGCTCTTGTCGTGGTGTGCCGCGCCGATCAAGGTGAAGGGCCCGACCACAAGGAGCTGCCGTGTCCCACCGTTACCGCATCGCCGTCGTCCCGGGGGATGGCATCGGACGTGAGGTCGTGCCCGAGGGGTTGCGGTGCCTGCGCGCCGCCGCCCGCGGCCACGGCTTCGAGCTCGACGTCACCGAGTTCGATTTCGCCAGCGCCGCCTACTGGGTGCGCCACGGCGAAATGCTGCCCCCGGACTGGCGGGAAGTGCTCGGCGGCTTCGACGCGATCTTCTTCGGCGCGGTCGGCAGGCCCGACGTCGTGCCCGACCACGTGTCGTTGTGGGGGAGTCTCCTGCGGTTCCGGCGCGGGTTCGACCAGTACGTCAACCTCCGGCCGGTCCGGCTGCTGCGCGGGGTGCGCAGCCCGCTGCGGGACCACGGTCCGGGCGACATCGACTTCGTCGTCGTCCGCGAGAACACCGAGGGCGAGTACTCCAGCATCGGCGGCCGGATCTTCGAGGGCACCGACCGCGAAACCGTGGTGCAGGAGACCGTGATGACCCGGACCGGGGTGGACCGGGTGCTGCGGTACGCGTTCGAGCTGGCCGCCGCGCGCCCGCGCAAGCACCTGACGTGGGCGACCAAGAGCAACGGCATCTCCATCACGATGCCCTACTGGGACGAGCGCGCGGCCGCGATGGCCGGGCGGTACCCGGACGTCGCCGCGGACTCCGACCACATCGACATCCTCACCGCCAAGTTCGTCCTGCGGCCCCAGGACTACGACGTCGTGGTGGCCAGCAACCTGTTCGGCGACATCCTGTCCGACCTCGGCCCGGCGTGCGCCGGGACGATCGGGATCGCGCCCAGCGCCAACATCAACCCCGACCGCACCTGGCCCAGCCTGTTCGAGCCGGTGCACGGCTCGGCCCCGGACATCGCCGGGCGCGGGATCGCCAACCCGGTCGGGCAGATCTGGAGCGGCGCGATGATGCTCGACCACCTGGGGGAGCCGGACGCGGCGGCGCAGGTCGTCGCCGCGATCGAAACCGTGCTCGACGAGCGGCCGGAGGTGCGCACCCCCGATCTCGGCGGCTCCGGGACGACCGAGAAACTGGGCGCGGCGATCGCCGACGAGATCGCGCGGGCGGTGGCGTCATGACCCGCCCCGTCGACCCGGTCGGTCTCTGACCAGTGGTCCCGGCCGTCAGTGCTGCGCCGCGGGCACCGCCGCCGGGGCGCCGGCGAGCAGGTCGCCGAGTCCGCCGCGGGCGTCCTCGATCACCAGTGCCTCCGCGGCGGCCGAGTCGCGGGCCCGCAGCGCCCGCACGAGCGCGCGGTGGCTGGAGTAGCGGTCCAGGCCGAACGTCTCGTCCTGGTTGATGCGGTCGATCAGCTTGGTGCGCCGCTCCGCCCAGGAGAACACCCGGGTCTGGTCGAGCAGGCGCACGAGCACCGGGTTGCCCGCGCAGGATTCGACAACCTCGTTGAACCGCTGCATGGTGTCCAGCAGCCGGCCCAGCTGGCGGGAGATGTCCTCACCGGCCTGGTGCCGCTGCTGGATGACGATCAGCAGGTCGTCGGCGTCGTCGAGGATGGCGTCGAGCCGGTCCAGTTGCTCCTCGGTCGCGTGCCGCGCGGCGAAGCGGGCCACCATCCCGCGTAGCGCGACCTCGACCTCGGCGAGGTCCTGCACCGCGGCGTCGGCGACCTCGGCGACCTTGACGGTGCGTGGTCCGGTCCGCTCGAGCAGGCCGTCCTGTTCGAGCCGCCGGATCGCCTCGCGCACCGGGGTCGGGCTGACCGACAGGCGCTCGGCCAGCCCGCGCTCGGTCACCTTCTGCCCCGGGCGCAGCTCGCCGGTCGTGACCGCGGCGCGGATCGCGCGGTACGCGCGGTCGGACAGCGTGTCGCTCGTCAGGCCCGTCAACCTCTCACCTGCCATGCGATCACCCTATCTGCCATCGCAGCGATCATTTGCAACTATTGACCATCTTGCTATAGCAAAGTAGCGTCGGGCTCGCCACAAGGCCGTGGCGACAGGGAAGGGTGGTGGCGATGACGCTGGCTACGCGGCGTGCGGGAACCGGTCGGCGGATCACGTTCTTCGTGGCCCTGGCGGTGTTCGCGCAGGAGTCGACGTGGAACCTCTACGAGTCGCAGGTCCCGCCGCTGCTCGGCGCGCACCTCGGCAGCGCCGCGCTGATCGGCCTGCTGATGGGCATGGACAACCTGCTCGGCATCTTCGTCCAGCCCTGGATGGGCAACCGGTCGGACAACACCCGGACCTCCTGGGGCAGGCGCATCCCCTACCTCGTCGCCGGGATGCCGGTCGCGGCCCTGCTGTTCGTCGCCATCCCGTTCACCGCGGGCTCCCTGCCGCTGCTGATCCTGGCGATGTTCAGCTACGCGCTGGTGGCGAACTCGTTCAAGCCCATCGCCGAATCCCTGCTCCCGGACTTCATCAGCCCCGCGCGCCGCAGCCGCGCCAACGCGGTGGTCAAGATCGCCTCGAGCATCACGGTGATCGTCTCGGCGCTGATCAGCCTCTTCCTGGTCGACGACCACCCGAACCTGTCGTTCGCGATCCCGGCGGTGCTGATGGTGGTCTCGGTGGCCGTGCTGGCGGCGAAGGTGCGGGACAGCCGGTCCCCGGCCTACCGCGCGGCGGTGGAAGAGGACCGCGCGGGAGACGAACCGGCGGTGGCCAAGGTGCGGGTGCGCGACATCGTGCCCGACATCGTGACGGACCGCGACCGCAGCCGGCTGCTGCTCATCGTGTCGATCTTCCTGTTCGGCGGCGCGTGGGCCGCGTCGCGCTCGCTCGTCACCTCCTACGGGATGGAGGCGCTGGACCTGTCCCGCGGCGACGCGGGCGGGCTGACCCTGCCCAGCGGGGTGGCCTTCATCCTGGCCGCCTTCCCGGTGGCGATGCTCGCCGAGCGCTTCGGCCGGCTGCGCGTGATGATCGCCGGGATGACGGTGTTCGCGGCCGCCATGGTGCTCGGCACCGTCGTCCAGACAGCGACCGGCACCGTCGTGGCCCTGTGCGTGGCTTCCGCGGGTGCGTCCGCGTTCCTCGTCAACGCGGTGGTCGTCCTGTGGAACCTCGCCCCCTCCGACCGGGTCGTCGGGACCTACACCGGTCTTTACACCGTCGGCTGGGCCGGTGGCGGGTTCCTCGGCCCGGCGCTGGTCGGCGGCATGGTCGACCTCACCGGCTGGCCGTTGATGCTGCTCGACGTCGCGGTCGTCGCCCTCGTCGCCGTGCTCGCGGTCGCCCGGGTCTGGGCGTTGCAGCGGCGTTCCGCCACCGACCGCGCCGTCTGACCACTCTGGAGAAAGAGGAGATCGTGCTCCGCGTCCTGATCACCACGGACTACCTCCGTCCCGGCGACGAGGTCGACCAGTTCCTGCGCGGCGCCGGGCTGGAGACCGAACACCTGCCGATGACCGGCAGGCGGGACCCCGACCGGCTCGCGGAGGCGCTCGCCGGGGTCGACGCCGCGCTGGTGGCCAACGAGCCGATGACGGCCGGCGTCCTCGCGCGGGCGCCCCGGCTGCGGGTCGTGGTGCGCACCGGCGTGGGCTACGACTCGATCGACGTGGCCGCCGCGACCCGGCTCGGCATCAGCGTGAGCAACCTGCCCGGGATCAACGCCAACGCCGTGGCCGAGTACACGATGGGACTGCTGCTCGCGGGGGCGCGGCGTCTCGTGCAGTCCGCCTGCGGCGTGGCCCGGGGCGCCTGGCCGCGCGAAGACGGCCACGAGCTGCGCGGCGCGACCCTCGGTCTCATCGGGTACGGGGCGTCCGCGCGCGCCGTGGTTCCGCTGGCCCGCGCCTTCGGCATGACCGTCGTGTGCACCACCGGCGTGCCCGCCCACCTGCGGACCGACCCCGCGGTGCGGTTCGTGGACCTGCCCGAGCTCCTCGCCGTCGCCGACTACGTCTCGGTGCACACCTCGCTCACCGAACGAACCCGCGGCCTGCTGGGAGAAAAGGCTTTCCGGCGGATGAAGCCCACGGCACTGCTCGTGAACACCGCCCGCGGGCCGATCGTCGACGAGGACGCGCTTGCCAAGGCCGTGCGTGCCGGGGACATCGCGGGCGCCGCGCTCGACGTCGCGACCGAGGAGCCGCTGCCGCCGGACAGCCCGCTGCGCGACGTCGACGGCATCGTCGTCTACTCCCACCTGGCCGGGCAGACCGCGCAGGCGCGGGCCGCCGCGGGACGCCAGGGGGCCGAGGAACTCGTGGCGGCGCTGCAGGGCCGGCCGCGGTTCCCGGTAAACGACGCCCTGATCACCGAAGGAAAGAAATGAGGAACATGGGCACCGAACCGGTGAAGTCCGTCCGCGTCCTGACACCGACCGGCATGCTCGGCGCGGGCTGGGACCACGCCACGATCGAGCGCGGCATCGCGCTCGGCGCCGACGTGATCAGCATCGACGGCGGGTCCACGGATTCCGGCCCGCACTACCTGGGGTCGGCGACGGCCAAGACGACGGCCAAGGCGGTGGCCCGCGATCTGCGCAGCCTGTTCACCGCCGCCGCGGACGCGGGCATTCCCGTGATCGTGGGCTCGTGCGGCACCAGCGGCACCGACCGCGGGGTGGACTGGGTGGCCGGGATCGCCGCCGAGGTGATGGCGGAGGAAGGGGTCGACCTGCGGGTCGCGAAGATCTACAGCGAGCAGAACGCGGCCGATCTGAAGGAACACCTCAACGCCGGGCGGGTCCACCCGCTGCCGCCGCTGGGGGAGCTGCGGGCCGAAACCCTGGAAAGCTGCACCCACATCGTCGGTGCGATGGGACACGAGCCGATCGTCGCGGCGCTGCGGGCGGGCGCCCAGGTCGTGCTCGCCGGCCGCGCCACCGACACGGCCGTGGCGGCCGCCTACCCGCTCATGATGGGCATGCCGGCCGGACCCACCTGGCACGCCGCCAAGATCGTCGAGTGCGGCGGGCAGTGCACCACCAACCCGCGTGCGGGCGGGGTCCTGGCCACCATCGACGCCGACGGCTTCACGATCGAGCCGCTGGATCCCACGGTGTCGTGCACGCCGATCACGGTGGCCGCCCACATGCTGTACGAGACGGTGAACCCGTTCGAGATGCGCGAACCCGACGGCACCCTCGACGTCCGGGACGCGCGCTACACCGCGCTCGACGACCGGATCGTCCGGGTCGAGGGGTCGAAGTTCCACGTCGCCGGGCAGTACACGATCAAGCTGGAGGGCGCCCGGGTCACCGGCTACGAAACCATGTCGTTCGCCGCGATCCGGGATCCGCTGATCCTGGCCGACGTCGACGCCTGGGCCGAGCTGATGCGCACGATGATCCGGCAGCGGGTCGGCCAGACGCTCGGGCTGGCGGACGGCGAGTACGCCTTCGACCTGCGCCTCTACGGGCACAACGCGGTGCTGGACGACCTCGAACCGGAGAGCGGGCCGCCGCGCGAGGTGGGCGTGATGCTGCTGGTCAACGCGCCTGACCAGGCGACCGCCACGGCGGTGGCGAAGGTCGCCAACCCGCTGATGCTGCACCTGCCCGCGCCCGGGATGGACTATCTGCCCAGCTTCGCGTTCGCGTCCTCGCCCGCCGAGGTCGAGCGCGGCGCGGCGTACGAGTTCGTGCTCAACCACGTCGTGGACTGCGATGACCCGCTGAGCCTGTTCCGCATCGAACTGGGGGAGAACACCCGTGCCTGACACCACTCTCGCCGACCTCGCGCACGAAGTGCGGTCCAAGAACGCCGGCCCGTTCTGGGTCACCATGGAGGTCTTCCTCCGCGACGCCGAGGGCTACCGGATCGCCGCCGACGAGTCCTTCCTCAACGAGCGGGTGATCGCGGAGCTGTACCGGGTCGAGGAGAGCACCGTCCAGGTGTTCCGCATCCCCTCGCTGAACGTCGTGAAGATCTCCTTCCCGCGCCCGGTCAGCCAGGGCTCGCTGCGGGACCGCGACATGCACGCGGGCCAGCACCACGTCCCGCTGGCCCGCCTGCCGGTCCGGCGCGATGATCGCTGACGACCTCGGCGCCTTCCACGCCGAGCCCAGCCGGGCCGCCCGCCGGCTCGCGCGGGCCCTCCGGCCGGGACCGTCCACAGTGCTCGGCGCGACGGACACCACCACGGCGGATGTCGCCGCGTTCGTGGACGGCACCATGGTGCGGCACCCGGACTTCAACGACGGCTACCTCGGACTGGAGCCCGGGCACCCGAGCGACAACATCCCGGCCCGTCCACCTCGCCTCCGGCGAGCAGCTCGTGCGCGAGGTCCACGACGCCCCCGCCGGCACGGCACGCCGATGACCGGCGCGCAGTTCGAGGAGAAGTTCCTGGCTCTGGTGGAACCCCTGGCCACGGCCGCGTGGTGCAGTCGCGTGCTCGACGCGATCTGGCACGTCGAATCGGCCCCGTCCGTCACCGCGCTCACCCAAGCGCTCGTCCTCGTCCGGCCGCCGTCCACAAGGGAGATTCCGTGATCCGTGTCGAAGACCTGCCCCCCGCGCACCCCGGCCGCCGGTTGCTGACCGGCCGCACGCCGTTCTTCGCCGCGCCCACCGAGCCGCGTTGCAGCTACTGCGCCTACGTGCCGCGGACCTGGACGCCCGGGGCGCGGATGCCGGTGCTGGTGGCCGTGCACGGCACTGGGCGCAACGTCGGCGCGTTGCGTGAGGGGCTGATTCCGTTCGCCGACCGGCACGACGTCATCGTCGTGACGCCGCTGTTCCCGGCCGGCATCGGCGATCCGGACGACGTGCACAACTACAAGACCCTCGACGCCTTCGGCATCCGGTTCGACCTGGTGCTGCTGGAGATCCTGGACCAGGTCCGGGAGCGGTGGAACGCGCGCGTGGACACCGTGATGCTGTGCGGGCACTCCGGCGGCGGCCAGTTCGCCCACCGGTTCCTCTACCTCCACCCGGAGCGGGTCGAGGCCGTCGCGGTGAGCGCGCCGGGCAGCGTGACCGTGCTCGACTCCGCACGCGCCTGGCCGGACGGCACCGGCGACACCCAGTCCCGGTTCGGGTCCACTGTGGATCCCACCGCGGTGGCGAGGGTGCCGGTGCTGCTGGTGATCGGCGCCGACGACGACGGCCGCGCCGACCTGGCCGCGATGGGTGAACCCGGCCGCAGCCGGCCCGCCGAGCTGGCCCGCCTCGCCGCGAGCCTGCGGGCACACGGCGCTGCGGTGCGGACGGCCGAGGTGCCCGGGGTGGGCCACAGCGCCGCCGGGACGCAACCGTCGATCACCGCCTTCTTCGACGACCTGCTGACCGGCTGAGGGCGCCGCTCACAGGTCGGCCATCGCCGAGGTCGGGGACTCGATCGCGTCGGCGACGTAGCGGAGGAACCCGCCCGCGATGCCGCCGTCGCACACCCGGTGGTCGAACACCAGGGACAGCTGCACGATCTGCCGCGCGACGACCTCACCGCCGACGACCCACGGCCGCGGGATGATGCGGCCCATCCCGAGGATGGCGACCTCGGGATGGTTGATGATCGCCACGCTGCCGTCGACGCCGAGCACCCCGTAGTTGTTGAGCGTGAACGAGCTGGAGCTGAGCTCGGCCGCGGTGGCGGTGCCCGCGCGGGCCGCCGCGGTGAGCCTGCGGATCTCGGCGTCCAGGCCGCGCATGCCGAGCCGGTGGGCGCCGGTGATCGCCGGGACGACGAGGCCGCGGTCGGTCTGCGCGGCGAGGCCGAGGTTGACGCCGTCGAGGTGGGTGATCTCGCCGCGCCGGGTGTCCACGCGGGCGTTGAGCTCGGGGAACCGGGCCAGGCCGGCGATCACGAAGCGGGCGACCATGGCGAGGATGCCCGGCGCCTGCCCGGTTTCCGCGAGCTGGGCCCGCAGGTCGAGCAGCGCCGTCGCGTCGACGTCCACCCAGGTGGTGGCCTCCGGGATCTCCGCGCGGCTGCGGGTGAGGGTCTCGGCGACCGCCTTGCGCAGGCCCGTCAGCGGCACCCGGGCACGGATCGGCAGCCCGGTCCGCGCGTCCACGTCGCCTGCCGCCTGCTCTTCCGCGACGGCCGCCGCCTCCACGTCCCGGCGGGTGATCAGGCCGTCCGGCCCGCTGCCGGTGAGCGCTTCCAGATCGACGCCGGTGCGGCGGGCGAGCTGGCGGACGATCGGCGACATCACGGCCGGCCGGTCCCCGTCGCGCCGTGGCGATGCCGCAGCCTTCGTGGCCGCGCGACGTCGGCGTCGGGACGGCGCGGCGTCGGTGGTGCCGTAGCCGATCAGGACGTTGCCGGACCCGGCTCGCTCTTCCTCCACATAGGCGTTCGCCTCCGCGCTGGGAGCGACCGAGATCAGTGGCTCGCCGACGGCGAGGGTGGCGCCCTCCTCGCCGTGCCGCGCGGCGACCACGCCCGCGTAGGGGGAGGGCACCTCGACCGTGGCCTTGGCCGTTTCGACCTCGGCGACGGGGGCGTCGACGGCGACCGGGTCGCCGACCTTGACCAGCCAGCGCACCAGTTCGGCCTCGGTGAGACCCTCGCCGAGGTCGGGCAGGGTGAAGACTTGCACGCTCACGCGGTCACCTCCCAGGAGTCCTGCCACTGCAGGGTGTCGACGGCGTCGAGGATCCGGTCGGTGCCGGGCAGGAAGTGGTGTTCCAGCTTCGGCGCCGGGTAGGGCACGTCGAACCCGGTCACCCGGCGCACCGGGGCCTCCAGGTGGTGGAAGCAGCGCTCGGACACACGGGCGGCGATTTCCGAGGCCACGGACGCGAAGCCGGGCGCCTCGGCGATCACGACGGCGCGCCCGGTCCGGCGGACCTCGGCGCAGACGGTGTCGTCGTCGAACGGGACGATCGAGCGCAGGTCGACCACGCCCAGGTCGCGGCCCTCGGTGGCGGCCTGCTCGGCCGCGGCGAGCGCGACGGGCACCGAGGGGCCGTAGGCGATCAGGGTGGCGTCCCGGCCGGGTTTGCGGACGATCGCCCGCCCGATCGGCGGGACGGCCTCGGCGACGTCGACCTCTTCCTTGGCGAAGTAACGCTTCTTCGGTTCGAGGAACACCACCGGGTCGGGGCTGTCGATCGCCGCGCGCAGCAGGCCGTAGGCGTCGGCGTTGGTGGCCGGGGTGACGACGGTCAGGCCGGGGGTGTGGGCGTAGTAGGCCTCGGAGGAGTCGCAGTGGTGCTCCACCCCGCCGATGCCGCCGGCGTAGGGGATGCGGATGACCATCGGCAGCCGCAGGCGCCCGCGGGTGCGGTTGCCCAGTTTGGCCACGTGGCTGGCGATCTGCTCGAACGCGGGGTAGGCGAACGCGTCGAACTGCATCTCCACCACCGGGCGCATCCCGTTCATCGCCATCCCGACGGCCAGGCCGACGATGCCGGACTCGGCGAGCGGGGTGTCGAAGCAGCGGGCCTCGCCGAAGTCGCGGTGCAGGCCGTCGGTCACGCGGAACACCCCGCCGAGCTGCCCGACGTCCTCGCCGAAGACGACGACCCGGTCGTCGGCGGTCATGGCGTCGCGCAGGGCGGTGTTGATCGCCTGGGCCATGGTCATCTTGGCCGGCGACATCAGGCCTCCTCGTATTCGAGCTCGGCGCGCAGGGCGGCGCGCTGCTCGGCCAGTTGCGGGGTGGGCGTCGCGTAGACGTGGGCGAACAGCTCTTCCGGGTCCACCGGGGTCTCGGCCCCGAGCCCGGCTCGGACGTGCGCCGCCATCTCCTCGGCCGCGGCGGCGAACTCGGCCTCGCGTTCCGCGTCGAGTGCGCCGGCTTCCGCCAGGTGCGTGCGCAGGCGGGTCAGCGGGTCGCGCTTCACCCACGCGGCGACTTCGTCGTCGGTGCGGTAGCGGGCGGCGTCGTCGGCGTTGGTGTGGGCGTCCATGCGGTAGGTGTCGGCTTCGACCAGCGTCGGCCCGCCACCGGCACGGGCGCGGGCGACCGCCTCGCCGAGCACCACGGTGAGGGCGGCGAAGTCGTTGCCGTCGACCAGGACACCGGGCATGCCGTAGCCGACCGCCTTGGCCGCCAGCGACGGCGCCACCGACTGGCGGGCCAGCGGCACGGAGATCGCGTACTTGTTGTTCTGCACGAAGAACACCACCGGCGCGCGGAAGACGGCGGCGAAGTTGCAGGCCTCGTGGAAGTCGCCCTCGCTGGTCGCGCCGTCCCCGCACAGCGCCATCACCACGGTGTCCTCGCCGTTGAGCCGGGCCGCGTGCGCGACGCCGACGGCGTGCAGCAGTTGGGTCGCGAGCGGGGTGGCCTGCGGGGCGACGCGGTGGGCCACCGGGTCGTAGCCGCAGTGCCAGTCGCCGCGCAGCATGGTCAGCACCTCGACCGGGTCCACGCCGCGGGCGGCGACCGCCGCGGTGTCGCGGTAGGTCGGGAACAGCCAGTCGCCCTCGGCGAGCACCTGGGCGCAGGCGACCTGGCAGGCCTCCTGGCCGCGCGAGGACGGGTACACCGCGAGCCGTCCCTGCCGGACCAGCGCGCCGGCCTGCTCGTTGAGGCGGCGGGCCAGGAGCAGCCCGCGGTACCCGGCGACGAGCGCGGCCACGGGCGGCAACGGGTGCTCGCCGACGTGCGCGCCGCGCTCGTCGATCAGCCGGACCGGGGCGGCCGCCTCGTCCGGAACTCGTGTGCTGGCGATGGACGACATGACAGGATGGTCCCGTCAGCGTGCGCAGTTTGACCAGAGACACGGGAAGAGTCGAGACGATCGGCCTTCTTCGGTGCGGAATCAGGTCGGTTCTCTCCGGGAGGGCGGTCTCGGCGCCGGGAAGTGAGACGGATGGACACCCTGGACGACGTCGACCGCCGGATCGTCGCCGAGCTGCGCGCCGACGGGCGGCTGTCGGTGCGCGCCCTCGCCGAGCGGGTGCGGATCTCGCGCGCGAACGCCTACGCCCGCCTGGACCGCCTCACCGCGCGCGGAGTCATCACCGGGTTCACCGCCACCGTGGACCCGGTGAAGATCGGGTTGACCACCTCGGCGTACGTGAGCCTCACCGTGCGGCAGAACGGCTGGCGGGACCTCAAGGAGCGGCTGCGCACCATCCCGGAGGTCCGGCACATGGCCCTCACCGGCGGTGAGTTCGACGTGATGCTGCTGGTGCGCGCCGCGGACAACGACGCGCTGCGCCGCGTCGTGCTCGAACAGCTGCAGGCGATACCCGAGGTGCTCGGCACTCGCACGTTCCTGATCTTCGAGGACTCGGCGAACTGACCCAGTAGGCTTCCCCGAAGAGCCCGTAGTCCTCCCCGCCGGGGTCTTTCTGCCCCGCTGCCGTGCGCGTTGAGGCACGATGGTCGGCATGGCGGGTGAGGATCGGCGTGACCTGGCGGGGCAGGAGCGGCCGCTGCGCGAGACGTTGTCCCAGTTGCGGTTGCGCGAACTGCTCCGCGAAGTGCAGGACCGCATCGAGCAGTTGGTGCAATCCCGCGACCAGATGGACGGACTGCTCGAAGCGATGCTCGCCGTCGCGGGCGGGCTCGAACTGGACGCCACCCTGCGGCGCATCGTGCACTCGGCGATCGAGCTCGTGGACTGCCGCTACGGCGCGCTGGGCGTGCTCACCCAGGACCGCGAGTCCCTTGCGGAGTTCGTCTACGAGGGCATCGACGAGGCCACGCGCCGGGAGATCGGCGACCTGCCCACCGGGCACGGCCTGCTGGGCCTGCTGATCGAGCAGCCCAAGCCGATCCGCCTCGACGACATCTCCCAGCACGCCGCCTCGTCCGGGTTCCCGGCGCACCACCCGCCGATGAACTCGTTCCTCGGTGTGCCCGTGCGGGTGCGGGACGAGGTGTTCGGCAACCTCTACCTCACCGAGAAGGCGAACGGGCAGCCCTTCACCGAGGACGACGAAGTCGTGGTGCTGGCGCTCGCGGCCGCGGCGGGCATCGCGGTGGAGAACGCGCGGCTGTTCGAACAGGCCCGGCTGCGGCAGCAGTGGCAGGAGGCCACCAGCGAGGTCCGCGCCGAACTGCTGGCCGCCGCCGATCCGGCCGACGTCCTCACGCTCATCGCGACCCGCGCCCTGACGCTGGCGCGCGCGGACTACGCGCTGATCGCCCAACCCGAGGATCCGGACATGCCCCTGGAGGACGTGACGGAACTGGTGGTCACCGTGCACGCCGGACCCGGCCCGGGGCAGCTGACCGAGCGGATCCCGGTCGACGGTTCGACCTGCGGGGCGGCGTTCACCGATGCCCAGCCGCGGCGGGTGGACAGCCTGGAGTTCGAGGTGTCCGCCGAGTTCGGTCCCGCGCTGGTGCTGCCGCTGCGCGCGTCCCGCACGTCGGTCTCCGGCGTGCTGGTGGTGGTCCGGCGCAAGGGCGACGCGGCCTTCGACGGCACCCAGCTCCCGCTGGCCGCCGCGTTCGCCGACCAGGCCGCGCTCGCCCTGCAACTGGCCGAGGACCAGCGCTCCATCAACGAGCTGAAGGTGGTCTCCGATCGCGACCGCATCGCCCGGGACCTGCACGACCACGTGATCCAGCGCCTGTTCGCCCACGGGCTGGCGTTGCAGAGCACCCACATGCGCTCCCGCAACCCGGAGATCCAGCGGCGGCTGGCGGACATGATCGACGACGTGCAGAGCATCGTCGCCGAGATCCGCACCGCGATCTTCGACCTGCACGGCGGCCTGCACGGCACCGGGAAGCTGCGCACACGGCTCAACGACATCATCGCCGAGGTCACCGGCGACACCGGGCTGCGCACCACGGTCCGGATGTCCGGGCCGATCGGCGTGGCGGGAGCGGACCTCGCCGAACACGCCGAGGCGGTGCTGCGGGAGGCGCTGTCCAACGCGGTCCGCCACGCCCGGGCGACCACCCTGACGATCACCGTCTCCGTCGACGACGACCTCGTCATCGACGTCGTCGACAACGGCACCGGCATCCCCGGCAAGGTCGCCCGCAGCGGCCTGCACAACCTCGCCGAACGCGCCACCCAGGCGGGTGGCAGCTTCTCCGTCGTTCCGGACGAGACCGGCGGGACGCGGCTGACCTGGGCCGCGCCGATCTCCTGACCGCGCCGGGCCTGCGGTTCGTCACGGCCGCCACGACCCCGGCGGGCCCGCTCCGGTCGGCGCGGGAAAGAGCCGAAGTGCCCCGCGGCCGGGGCCCGTCTGCCCTGCCCGCCGCGGCACCGGCCGGTCAGGATCGGGTCATGGCCGGATCGATCGAACCAGCGGTTGTCGCCGCTGTGGACGGCTCGCCCGCGGCGCTGAACGCCGCGGTGGGCGACGCGCGGGGCGTCGCTGCGGCATCTGCCCGCTCCGGTTCGGGCAGCCAGGCCCTGCTCCACCACTGCCCGTGCCCGGTCGCCGCGGTCCGCTGAGAACTTCCGGAGGAAATGACATGCACTGGTCCCAGGTCGAGATCGGGGCGCTCGCGCGGGCCGCGAGCTGCGCCCCCTCGGTCCACAATTCGCAGCCGTGGGCGCTGGAGGTCCCGGACGGGGTCTTGCGGCTGTACGAACGGTTCGACGTGTCGTTGCCGCGGCACGACCCGACCGGCCGCGACCGGGTGCTTTCCTGCGGCGCGGCGCTGGCGAACCTGGACCTCGCGGTGCGGGTCCTCGGCTGGCGGCCCGAGGTCGGGTTGCTGCCGTCGCCGGAGCGGGCGGACCTGGTCGCCGAGATCCGCGTCGCCGAGCCAGGGGAGGCCACGCCTGCCGAGCTGAAGCGCTACTCGGCGATCTTCCAGCGCAGCAGTTACCGCTCGCCGTTCGCGCTGCACCACGTCCCGCCACGGCTCCTGCGCCTGCTGGGCGACACGGCGGCCGGGCCGGGCACGGAGGCGCGGCTCGTCCAGCCCCGGACCGAGGCGGCGCCGCTGGCCGAGCTGCTGGCGCACGCCGGGCAGCTGCTCCGCGCCGACCGGGCCTACCAGCGGGAACTGACCGCCTGGACCGCCCAGCTGCGGGAACCGCCGTCGCGGGAGACCACGCTGCCCTGGTCGGGCCTGGTGCGCGCCGACACGCACCTGCCCGACACGGTGACCCTCACCGAGCGGGTCGCGGCGGAATCCCTGCTGATCGTGCTCACCGCGGACGACACCCGCCGCGACCAGCTGCACGCCGGCGCCGCGCTGGAGCGGGCCTGGCTCGCCGCCATCACCGAGGGGCTGGTCGGTTCGGTCCTGACTCAGCCGCTGCACCTGCCCGAGGTGCGTGCCGGGCTCATCGAGAAGCTCGGCCTCCCCGGGTACCCGCAGGCGATCCTCCGGATCGGCTACCCGGTGACGGCCACCCCCGGCCGGGTGCTGGCGCCGACCGGGGCGGGGAAACGCGGATGAGCACGACGCCGGGGCGCTACCGGCGGGCGGCCGCTCGCCGCGCGGCGGGTTCCCAGCTGATGGGTTCCGCGCCTGCCCCATTGGCCGGTGGGTGGTTGTGCGTGCCGCGGTGCCGCAGGGGGCCACGTCCAGGGCGGCGGCCGGGTGGGGAGGTCGGGATGAGCGCCACCGCACCTGGGCGCCATCGGCGGGTGGCTCGCCGTTGCTTGGGTGACGGGGTGGTGGTGTGGCCGGCTCGCGGGCGGTTGC